>SLKG01000131.1 GCA_007134735.1 Kiritimatiellia bacterium | reverse complement strand
GGCGCCCGCTGGTTCGGTCCGGGCATCACATTTGATCGATGCGTCTTCTGGAAGAATACGGTGAACGTCCATCGCCAGGGCGGCGGCATCGAAGTGAACAACAGCGTGATCGCGGGCGAGAGCGCGTTCAATACGCTGACGGGCATAGCCGGCGATTACAATGTGTTCTGGGACACGGTGCTGCTTCATGGGCAGTTCCGGTATCTTCACGAGCTGGATATGCCCAACAGCACATACGCGGATCCCGAATTTGCCGATCCGGCCGGTTTTAATTTTCATCCCAAGAGCGTGACCGGGCGCTTTGATCCCTCCACCGGCAGTACGGTCACGGATGCCGTTCATTCGGTGGTGATTGACTTTGGCGATCCGGCATCCACGGCCTATACCAACGAGCCTGCCCCCCATGGATCGCGAGTAAATGCGGGAGCCTACGGGGGCACGGAACGGGCGAGCCAAAGCCGGGAGGATCCCTGGCTGCACACCATCACATTCAACGACGGGGGCAACATTTCCGGCGCGGGCAATGTGTTGCGATGGAATTACGGGGCCTTCCCGGCCGAAAGCACGGTGTACCTGCAGTACAGTCCGGACGAGGGGGTATCCTGGTCCAACATTGTCACCGGGATTGATGTGACCAACCGGATGTATACTTGGGATGTCACGGGGCTCGAACCGATGGCCGCGCATTGGCGTGTGGTCAGCCATTCGGATCCGTCCGTGTGGGCGCAAAACGAGCGCCGGTTCACCGTGAACGGATACATGTTTCCGTATTACGTGAACGATGGCCACGTTGAAGGAAACGTGTACACCACCGAGCCGGGCGATGACGCGAATGACGGATTGACGCCCGGAACACCCATGCGGACCCTGACCAACCTGTTGGCCACGTATACCCTCGAACCGGGATCCATCGTGTATATCGATACGGGAACGTACTCGAATTATACCACGACCGTTTCGGTTTCAGGTGTCGAAGGCCGGCCCATTGTATTCCAGGGGGCGCCGGGCGGGGGCGCAACCGTGTTCCGTAGAGGCGCAGGCGGTGAAAACGTCTTTGATCTCGACTATGTCCAACATGTGCATTTCCGGGACATGACGGTTATGGAAAGTCGTTATGGTATGGGCGGGCCCGGCACACACGGCGCGGCCCAAGGTGAACATATCCTGGTTGAGAATATAATCTTCCGTGACAATGCCAATGCCATACGCGCACGGGGAGATGGGTGGACCATACGCAACACGGTATTTACCGGTAACTCCGGAAATGCGATCAATGCCTATCATGCCGCCTATGACTTTCTGGTCGAGCACTGCGTGTTCTATGACAATTTCGCGGCCTTATGGATTGAGCACGGCCTGGCATCGCAGGTATTCCGGAACAATGTGGTCGTAGGCGGCACGGCCTTTCGCAGGAATACGCCGACGGCAGACTACAATGTGTTCTGGCGTACCGACCTGTTTGAGGGTCAACGAGCCTATCTTTCCGAATTGAACGGGCCCAATAGCATTCATACCGACCCGCTGTTTGCCGATCCGCAGAACCTGAACTTCCATCCGAAGAGCGTCACGGGACGTTACGATCCCCTTACGGGCAATACCGTGACGGACTCGGTTCATTCCGTCCTGATTGATTTCGGCGATCCGGCTTCCACGGCGTGGACGAACGAACCGGATCCCAATGGGGGGCGGGTCAACGCGGGGGCGTTCGGCGGTACGGAACTGGCCGGCCGGAGCCGCACCAGCGCCTGGGTACGCGCCCTTACCTTCAGCGATGGCGGCGGGGCTTCCGGAGCCAATACAATACTGCGGTGGAATCACGGGAAGTTTGATCCGGGCGAGACCGTCGCACTGCAATTCCGCCCGGATGGCGGTGTAACATGGTCCAATATTGCCACGGGTGTTCCCGTGACCGACGGGGTGTATACGTGGGATGTAACGGGTGTTCCGCCGATGGCGGCGGTATGGCGGGTGGTTTCCGAATCCGACCCGGCCGTGGAGTCCCGGAGCGTGCAACGCTTTTCCATCAACGGACACAAGGTGCCCTATTACGTGAATAACGACGACACGGAAGACAATTCGTACACGTCGGAGGCCGGAAACGATTCCCATGACGGATTGACGCCTGAGACACCGATGCGAACCATTACCAACCTGTTTGCGCGGTATAACCTGGGCGGATTCGACATCGTGTACGTGGACACGGGGGTGTATTCCAATTTCACGCTGACCGTGGGACCGAGACAAGCGGGATCGAGCGCGAGCGGACGATTCACCCTCCGCGGCAGTACAAGCCCGGCGGGGGGCGGGACGGTGATTGACCGGATGAATCCCGATCATGACGCGTTGCGGGTTACCGGCTCACACGTGGAGATCGAACACATGACGCTGAAAAACGGTCTCCGCGTAACCATTGACGCCGATTCGGTTGCGCTTCGGGACGTTCGCGTGTTTGACATGGCGGCTTCCGGAGCCTCATCCATAGTCAACCTGGAGTTCAGCCAGGGGGTTTCGTTTGAGCGATGCATCATCAAGGGCCGCGGCGTGGGCATACGCGGCAACTGGCCGTTTACCGTGAACGGCAATGTGATGTGGAGCAATTCCGCGGCATTCAACCTGGTGCGAAATCAAGCGCTGGGCACGACCATCAGCAACACGGTTGTTGTCGGCGGAAACATGTTTGCGGGGACCCGGATTACGCAATACGGCGACTACAACATACTCTGGAATGCGGCTATCGGACCGGCCCAGTATACCAGTCTGAATGTTTTCCAGAAGTTATACGGATGGTGGAACAGCGCGGTGCTCGATCCGAAATTTGCCGATCCGGAGAATTACAATTTTCATCCGCGGAGCATGACCGGCCGGTATGACCCCGATACGGGCGACTTTGTGGCGGATGCCGAGCACTCGCCCCTGATTGATTTGGGGGATCCGGCGTCAACCGCTTGGACCAATGAGCCGGCTCCGCACGGCGATCGACTGAATGTGGGCGCGTTCGGGGGTACGCTCTGGGCGAGTAAGTCACGGACAAACGCCTGGCTCCAGGTGTTGACGTATAACGACGGCGGCGCGCTGAACGTGGAGGAGAATGATATTGTCCGGTGGACGGGCGGTAATTTTCCGCCGGAGGCCACGGTTCGCATCGAACTGGCGGCGGAACCGGGCGCCGACTGGCAGGTGGCCGCAAGCGGCATTTCGGCGACGGCCGGTTCATGGGCGTGGGCCTATACAAACCAGACGTCCACAACGCAAGCCATGTGGCGGGTCGTCTATGAAGACGACCCGGATGTGTCGAGTCATACGGCGTCCACGTTTTCGTTCCGGAACGGTCCTTTTGTCTATTATGTGAACAATCACTCGACGGCCGGAAACGTGTACACCGTGGCCCCGGGTGACAATGCCAATCGGGGTCTTGATCCGTCCACGCCGAAAGCGACCCTCCAAGCGGTGCTGAATGCCTATGCGCTTGAACCGGGCGACATCATCTATGTGGATACGGGTGTCTACACATTGGGCGCGGCGGTCTCCGCGAACCCGGTAATGGGCATCACGCATTCCGGCAGTACGAATCAATACGTGCACATCCGCGGCAGTACGAATAATGCCGCGGGCGGGACCGTCTTCGCCCGGCCGGGAACACCGGCCGCCGGGCGCTATGGATTGCTCCTGGACAATGCCCGGTATGTGAAAGTCAGCGATATCCGGTTTCGCAACCAGGATGAGGGCATCCGTTTGAACAACGCGGAGGGATCCAGGCTGGTGCGGGTTCATGCCTACGAAAACAATACCGGTATTCGCGTGATCAATTCCCCGGGAACTGTCTTGGAACGTGTGATCAGCCGGCAGAACACCCAGAACGGTGTCCTTGTGGGGTCGGGCGACGTTACGCTCCGGCACAGTGTGCTTTGGAACAATGTCGGGACGGCCCTGCGCGTAGCGGGCGGGACGGCTCGCATGACCAACAGCGTCATCGTGGCATCCACACCGGGTGCGTTGGGTTATCACGCGGCGAATCCGGCAAGCGTGGTCGCAAATTACAATAACATATTTACCAGGAACCAGGCGATGGTCGGCCACATCGCATCGCTGGGCCGGAATACGGACAGCCTGTCCGCATGGAGCGCGGAAACCGGACAGGACCGGGCGAGTATGAGTGTGGATCCGCTGTTTGCCGACCCGCCGGTTGATTTTCACCTGAAGACGCGGACCCCGGCGGGGCGCTATGATCCGGCGTCCGGCGGCTGGGTAGCGGATGCCGTAACTTCCCGCTTGATTGATGCCGGAGATCCGGCATCCGATTTTTCCAACGAACCGCCTCCGAACGGAGGCCGGGTCAATATCGGGCTGTATGGGAACACGCCGGAAGCGAGCAAGGGCCGTCAATCCCCGTGGTTGCATGCGGCTTCACTTAGGCAGGGAGGATGGGTCAAGGAAACGGCGACATTGAGCTGGGTGGCGGGCAACCTGGATGTCTCCGACCTGGTGCGCATTGAGATTTCTGCCGACGGCGGTGAAAGCTGGGACGAATTGCACGCGGGCGTCCCCGCGACGGATGAATACTATCTATGGGACACCACCGCCATTGAAACGGCCGTGGCCGGATTATGGCGGGTCAGCCTTGTCGAAAATCCTTCCGGCGTATTTTCCGAAACGACGAATTTCTTCGCGATCCGGAATGCTCCGCTGGCCTGGTACGTAAATAACGGGGATATGAACCATACGCTGTGGACCACCGCGCCCGGTTCTCCGACCAATTGGGTGGCCACGCCCGAACGGCCGTTGGATTCGCTTGCCACCGTGTTCCACCGGTACGATATCGAGCCGGGCGACGTGGTGTACGTGGATACCGGTATGTATTCCGATCACGCGACGGTGACCATCGGCCCCGCGGACAGCGGCGTTTCCGGGAACCCGGTGGTGGTATTGGGATCCACGCATTATTCGGTACCGGGATCCGTTCTGGCCTTTACCGGAGGAGTGGGATTGGATGTGGATCATGCCCGATATGTGATCATATCCAACATCGTGGTGGAAGGCGCCGCTACCGGTATTCGTGTCCGGGATTCCCAGCATATTGGGTTGTCCATGGTTCGCGCCGTGGGCGGTAGCGGGGACGGGTTGTTCCTCCAGAGAAACAACCATATACGGGTGTCGCGGGCCGTACTGGCGGACAACCAGGGGTTCGGACTGCGCGGTCATCAGAGCGATCAGGTGCGCGTCGGGCAGAGTATCGTCTGGTCAAACCGGGCCGGAGGCGTTCGTTACTCCGCCGCGAACACGGTATCCATCAGCAATTCACTGATTACGGCCGCGGGAATTACCAACCGGATCTATTCGCTGGAAAATGTTTCCGGGTTCCAGTCCGACTTCAACAACCTTCAGTTGCGGGACGATGCCGAGCTGGCGTTGGTGAACAACCTGTTGCGTCGTTTCCTGACCTCATGGCAGGCGGCCACGGGTAACGATATGCACTCCCTGACGCATGCCCCGTTGTTAGCCGATCCCGCAAACGGCGATTTCCACTTGCGCAGTGAAGCCGGACGTTTCGATCCGGCCCAGAACGATTTCGTGTTGGATGGAGAAACTTCTCCGATGATCGATGCGGCCCATCCCGGCACACCGTACGGGGAGGAGTCTTTCCCGAACGGGGGACGCATGAATATGGGGTTGTACGGGAATCATCCGGAAGCCAGCCGCACGCCGCCCACACCCCGCCTGCTGGCGGTCAGCCTTTACGGGGGAGGCGTGATTCGCGGGACCAACAGTTTGTACTGGATTGCCACGGGCGGAGCTACGTCGCACACGGTCCGCATTCAGTATACCGCCGACGACGGGGAAACGTGGGTGGACATCGCCGTCGGCCTCCCCGCGGCCCAGGGCGTGTACGAGGGGTGGGATACGACCGTGGAAGGCACTTTCCCCCGGGCGTTCTGGCGGGTCATCAGCGAGGACGACGCGTCGTTGCAGGCCAGCAACAGCGTGCCGTTTCGGATCAACAACAGCCAGATATCCTATTATGTGAATGACGGCAACACGGAAGGAAATGTGTATACGACCACGGCGGGGAACCTGCTCCATGACGGGTTGGATCCGGATACCCCGTTGCCGTCCCTGCACGCAGTGATGAACCGGTACGATATCGAGGCGGGGGACCGGATATACATCGATACCGGTGAATACACGTTTTCCTCCCCGGTCACCTTCAGCGCCATGATGTCGGGATGGGGCACCAACCGGGTTCGTATCATTGGAAGCACGAATTACACCGCCGGCGGCACGGTGATCAACGGGCTGAAGAGCGGTCCGGCCTTTCGTTTCAGGGACGTCGAAGCCTACGAGGTGTCCCATCTGCGTTTTACGAATACCGCGCGTGTCATGGACCTGGAGAGGGTAAAAGACAGCCGGTTCGAACATGTGCATATCGATTTTCCGACCGGTATGAGCTCGGCGGGGGATCGGTACGGTTTCCGCATCGCGGAATCGCAGGACATTGTCATGAACCGGTCCTCCATCTTCGGATTGACCAACACTGTTCGGAGCTGGGCCCTTCAGGCCGAAGAATCCACGGGATTGCTGTGGAACAACGGTGTTATGTGGTACAATAACATAGGCATCGAGCTGGCCGCTAATTCCTCCATGGCGATTTCCAACTCGATCATCGGGGTCTTCGGGCCGAACCGGATTGGTATTCGGGTGACGCTGGGATCGTCGTTCACCGGCGATTATAATAATTTCCATGCGCGCCAAGGCGCCGACCCCGTTCACCACGTCGTTCGCATAGCCCAGCCTCCTCATAATGTGAGTCTTTCCGCGCCCCTTCGCTACCCCGATGTCACGACATGGCAACAGGCCACCGGAAAGGGCTTGAATACGTTAAGCCATGATCCCCTCTTTTTGGATGCGCAGGCCGGTTCCTTTTTCCTGAAGAGCCAGGAAGGCCGCTACGATGTGAGTACGGGCCTGTTTGTGCCCGATGCCGTCACCTCTCCATTGATTGACGCGGGTGATCCCGCGGCCGACTATGCGCACGAGCCCGACCCGAACGGAGGACGCGTCAACATCGGGTTATACGGGAATACGTTATGGGCGAGCAAAACCCCGGACGACGGGGCATTGACCGTTTTGTCCTTCAACGACGGCGGCGTGGCAAAAGGAACACAGGTAAACCTGCGTTGGTTGCCCCGGGGAGCGGTAACCAACGACCTCGTATTGATACGGTTTTCCGGCAACGGGGGCGCTTCCTGGGATACGGTGGCGACCGGGATTCCGGCCCTGGACGGCGTGTATACCTGGAATACCACCGAATGGCCTTCCACCCTGAAAGGGCGATGGCGCGTCGAGAGTCAATCCACTCCGGTGTCCGGAACCAATGAGGTCATATTTGCGGTTCGGAATACGAACTTCGTTTTCTATGTAAACGATGATTCCCTCGACGGTGATGTGTACACCACGGCCGTGGGGGCTTCGGGAAATACGGGGTTATCGGCGGATTCTCCCCTGCCCGGGCTCGCCGATGTCTTCCAACGCTACGATGTCCGGCCCGGTGACGTGGTATACGTGGATACGGGCGAATATACCCTTTCCGGCAACCTCGTGATCAGCCAGCGCGATGCCGGCGACGGAGAGGATCCGGTTCGCATCATCGGCAGTACGAACCGGGACGAGGGGGGGACGGTCTTTACGGGGGGCGGGTTGCGGCTGGACGCCACACGCGGACTGACGCTGAAGAATATCACCTTCAACCGCGTCGGACAGGTCGGCGCCGCCCTGCATGTCGTCAACGCAACCAACACCCTGATGAAAGCGGTGGACGTCATCGGCGGCGGGCACGGGATCCACATAGAACGTTCCATGCTGACGCGCATGGTCAATTGTTCGGTCAGAAACGTGACGACGAACGCGTTGTGGGCCGACCAATCCGCGAAGGTTGTATGGGATCAGGGTTTGCTCTGGTCCAACCGGTATGCCGTGCGCGGATTTGCCGGGATCTCGGTATCCAACAGCGTATTGGGCGCGTTCGGCCCGGATGCCTACATTTATTTTGGCGGCGGCCTGCTCAATGCGGATTACAACAGCATCCATGTCCGGGACGATGCATGGGTGGCGCGGGAATCCGTGGGCGGACAGGAATTGCCGAATCTCTATCGGCGGCTTGGGAATTGGGCGCAGGCCACGGGGCGCGACCGGCACAGCCTGGCGCAGGACCCGTTGTTTGCCGATCCTGCCGTCGGCGATTTTCATCTGAAGACCCAGGCGCCGGGCGGACGGTATGTCCCCGGGGTGGGCTTTTCGGCCACGGATGAGGTGACCTCTCCGTTGATTGACGCCGCCTCTCCTGCGGCTCCGTTTGACCAGGAACCGATTCCGCACGGGGATCGCGCCAACATCGGAAGATTCGGAAATACCCCCGAAGCCAGTCATTCGCCCACCAACGCGGCGTTGCATGCGGTGTCGTTTTATGATGGCGGAACCGTTCGCGGAACCAATGTGACGTTCCATTGGCTGGCGCAGGGCGCGGCTTTATCGCATTCCGTCCGGATAGAATTCTCACCCGATAATGGAGCTTCCTGGGACGTGTTGGCCGCCGGCATTCCGGCGGACGCCGGTTCATTCACGCAGCCCCTCGAGGGGATGCCGTCCACCGTGCTGGCCCGCTGGAGGGTGGTCAGTGAGACGGAGGAACCGCTCTCGGGTGAAATGCCCGATACCGTGGTCTTTGCCATTCGAAATGGTCCGGTTCCGTTCTATGTGAACGATTCGTCGACGAACGGCAATGTGTACACGACGAATATCGGGTTGCCCGGTCATACAGGAACAACACCTTCCGACCCGAAGGATTCCGTTCGGAGTATATTGCGGACCTATGACCTGGAACCCGGAGACCTTATCTATATCGACACGGGCACCTATCCGTTAACGCGCACCATTTCGATTACCAGTATGGATGCCGGATCCCTTGAAGCGAACCGGCCGGTCACGCTCATCGGGTCCACGAATTATGCGGCGGGCGGAACCGTTTTCGAAGCCGCCGACCTGAATCCGGCGATCAGCCTGACCGATGCGGAGTACATAGCCCTGCGGCATCTGACCATTCGGAATGCGCAGGTCGGCATTCGATTAACGAGGTCGCGCGGATTCGATTTCCGTCATATACGGATAGAAGGCGCGGCAACCGGGGTTTCGGTGACGGACGGTTCGCATAATGGAGTATTCCGGCATTGCCTGATCCGGGACACGACGGGACCGGCCCTTTCACTGGCCGGAGTCACGGGCATTTCCTGGGGGCACGGAGTCCTGTGGTCCAATGCGGTGGGTGAAGCGGCGTTGGGGGCGGTGCAAATGAGTGGAGGTTCCGTTTCCTTTTCGAATTCGGTGTTTTCGCATTTCAGCGCCAACGCCGTATTTTCGTGGAATCGGGCCGCCGATCTCCGGTCGGATTACAACTTCTTCCAGTTGGAAGGTCCGGCGTATATTTCGCGGCGTACGTATCCTTTTGTGCCCGGCGATGCGCTCCGCGTCCCGCTTCCCATGAAATCCCGGAATCTGGCTGAATGGATCCGAGATTATGGAAGAGATCGGCACAGCCTGGCGGGTGACCCCTTGTTTGCGGACCCGGTGGGAGGAGATTTCCATCCGCTCAGCGAAGCCGGTCGATACGATCCGGTAGTGAAGACCTTTGTGACGGATGCCCATACATCCTTGCTGATTGACAGCGGCAGTCCGCAGGCCGATTACTCAAAGGAATCGGATCCGCACGGGTACCGGGTCAACATCGGGTTGTACGGAAATACACCGGAAGCCAGCCGGTCTCCCGCCGAGCCTCGATTGGTCCCCCTTACCCTCCGGGACGGCGGATATGCCAGGGGGGATTCCTTCCGGCTGATCTGGCGGGCGTACGGAGCGGCGACCGGGCATACGGTTCGGATCGATTTTTCGCCTGATGGCGGGAACACCTGGGAAGAGATCGCCACCAACATTGTGGCGGTAACGGAAGGCGGATTGTTCTGGGACACCACCGGGCATCCCTCCACATGGATCGGCGCCTGGCGGGTCAGGAGCGAAGACGATCCCGGTGTGTACGGGCAGACGGAGAAGCCCTTTGCCCTGCGTAACGATCCCCTGGTCCTGTATATCAATGACGGATCCACCGAGGGGGTAGTGTATACGACGGCCGCCGGATCCTCGGATGGCGATGGATTAACTCCCGCGACACCGAGGAATTCCCTGCAATCCATCCTGAATGAATATGACCTGGAGCCCGGGGACGTCATTTATATGGATACCGGGAATTATATTATCGATCAGACAATCGAGTGGACCCGCTTTAACGCATGGAACAACATGACCAACCTGCTTCCGTTGTTTGAAGGCGCGGCCGGGGTCACGTTGCAGGGAAGCACCAACGAACTTGCGGGAGGAACACGGATCACGCGGGTGCAAAACGGACGGGCCCTGGAACTGGTGGATGCCTGGGGTGTCTCTATCCGGAATATTCGATTCAGAAATGAGCCGCGGGGTTCGGGGTCTGCCATTCGATTAACCCGCTCGTCCTATGCTTCGCTGGAATGGATTACGGCCCGGGATGCCCTGATCGGTATAGATATCAATGAATCGCACGAGGTGCGACTGCGGCATACGCTTCTACAGGGCCATGCCGAAAGCGGTCTGCGAAGCTGGCGGTCGGAGAATACCGACTTCCAGCACGGGGTATTCTGGTCGAATGCCGTTGGGGCCCGCGTGGGCGGGGGATCCTATGCGCAAGACCCGTTGACGCGTGTCAGTTCGTTAACCGTGGAGAATTCGGTGTTTGGTGCCTTGAAGCCGGAAACGGCCGGGATCGAGCGGGAAGACGGATCCGATTCCGGCGTACTCTCTTCGGATTATAATGTGTTTCATGTCGTTCCCGGGGCCTATATCGGCAGGCAGACGGGGCCATATCCCGGTGGGGCATTCCCCATTCGACGGCTGTCGAGATGGAACGAGCGGACCGGACAGGATGCCAACAGCCTGGGCGCGGATCCGAAATTCGCAGATCCCGACACGGGCGATTTCCATCCCATGAGCCCGTACGGCCGTTATGTTCCCGGTGAAGGCTTTGTGACCAATGCCATGGAGGCTTTCTCGCCGTTGATTGACGGCGCCCGTGCCGATGCGCCCTATGGTCATGAACCCGATCCCAACGGGGCACGCGCCAATATCGGATTGTACGGCAATACGCCGCAGGCCAGCAAGAGTCCGGAGGAAGGGGTTCTTCGTGTACTGACCTTTAGCGATGGCGGTTCGAATTTTGACGATATCGGGTTGCATTGGGTGGCGGCCGGCCCCGTAACCAATCATTTGGTAACCATCGAATTTTCCCCGTTGGGTGGGGAGGCGGGAAGTTGGACCAATGTGGCGACGGGGGTTCCGGCCTCGCATGGGTACTATTTGTGGAACAGCGCCCCCTATGGCCGGGCGATTGCCGGAGTCTGGCGGATTACAAGCCAGACGGACACCAATTTGTGGTCCATGAACGACAATTTCTTCCGTCTGCGCCAGGACGGAAGCATTCCGTATTTTGTGAATCATCCCCTTTCCAACGGGGACGTATATACAACGGCGCCGGGCCATGACAACAACACGGGTTGGTTGCCCAGCGCGCCCAAACCGTCTCTTCGATCCCTCATCCGTGACAACGAGTTGGAACCCGGCGACGTGATCTACATCGATACGGGCGTGTATGAGGAAAACGTGACTACCCGGATGAGCATCTTCGAAGCCGGGACCGCGGAAAGCCCCGTCATTATCCGGGGGAGTACCAACATGACGGCCGGCGGGACGGTCATGGATCGCATAACCCGGGTGGGTTCCACGCTGGAATTCTTTGAAACGGAAGGCATCCGGATCGAAAACCTGTCCTTCCGGAATGCGAATACGGGCGTGCGCATAACCCGTTCCGATTCCATTTCCCTGTCCAATATCAAATCGTATAACAACGTGGCCCAGGGTGTACATGCCGCCGGTTCGAGTAATGTGCGACTGGAGAATGTGCTTTTATGGAATAACGACGCTGTTGGACTGTCACTGGTCACCGATGAGGGGGCGGCGGTGGTCAATGCCCGGCACGTGGTTTCGTGGGGCAATCCCGTGGCCATGCGGGTGGATGCGGGATGTTCCCTGCAGATTTCCAATAGTGTGCTTCAGGCGCACCAAACCGATGCCCGCATTTTTGTCCTGGGTGAAAATGTGACGGCCATACAGGCGGATTACAACAATCTTGTGCGAACCGAAGGGGCGGTGCTGGCCGAGCGTCAGGTTGATTTCGGCGGGAATGAATTCTATCCGCGCATGCTCGACTGGCAGCGATTTCTCGGTCAGGACAGGAACAGTTTGAGCCATGCCCCGCACTTTGCCAATCCGGGCGCCGGTGATTTTCATCCCATGAGTGTCGAGGGGCGCTGGCTTTCAACCAACTGGGTATCCGATGCGGTTCATTCGCCCCTCATTGATACGGGGAGCCCGTATTCCCCCTGGGACCGGGAACAGGAACCCCATGGGGAGCGGGTCAACATTGGTTTTTACGGCCATACGCCGTATGCCAGTCTGAGCAAAACAAATGCCTGGTTACTGGCGGTATCGGTCAATGACGGCGGCGTCGTTTTTGGTACCCAGCGGTTGTATTGGGTGGCGGGCAACATGGACCCGTCGGAGACCGTAACCGTGGAATTCTCGTCTGACGGCATATCCTATGTCCCGCTTAAGTCGGGCATTCCCGTATATGAATCCGAGTTCATGTGGGATGCCTCGAATGTGCCCATAACACAGCATGCCCGGTGGAGAGTGGTCAGCGATGAGGATCCGGATCTTCGGGATACGGTGGACATGCCATTCACGGTCAAGAATGAGACCATCGTGGTCTACGTAAACGACGGGAACACGAACAACACGGTCTATACCACGGCCCCGGGTCATTCCGACAACGACGGTCTTTCTCCGAACCAGCCCATGAACAATCCCGCCCGGGCCATACAGGAGCATCCGTTCGGGCCGGGCGACATTCTGTACATTGATACGGGTGAATACATTATTGCCGATACGGACGGCATGCGGCTCGGGCTGATAGGCGACACGCTGAAGAGCGGGCAGCCCGGCTGGCCGATTATCATAATGGGCAGTACGAATTTCGCCGCGGGCGGGAGCCGATTCGTTGGAACGGGTCATAATGCCGCATTGGTGACGCTGATCGCCGCCCGCGACGTACACGTGCATAACCTGGACTTGAGACAGGCCCAGCGGGGAGTCCGGGTGGTGAACGCGCAGGAGATCAAATTGGATTACGTAAGTGCGCACGGGACCACCTTCGGCTTTGATTTCAATAATGCGCGCAACATTAAGCTGTCGAGGGCCGCTTCCTACAACAATGCGCAATGGGGATATCGGGTGGCCGGAGCGCAGTCCATCGTGGATATCCTCTCGAGTGTCGCCTGGGGCAATCAACTGGGTGCCGTCTCCCTGGGGTCCGGAACCCGCGCGGTAGTTCGACACAGTATATTGGACGCGTCACTGTTGCATGCGCTCGCGTATTCGGTACACGAGCAGGCTTCCATATCCGGCGACTACAACATGATTTGGCCCGGAGGCAATACGCGCCTGGCGCGCGATCCCTTTATGCTGGTGGATTATCGCAGTCTCCGCGCCTGGCAAGACGCCCGGAACATGGACCATCACAGCGTTGTCGCGCCGCCGCTCTTTGCCGATCCTGCTTCGGGGAATTTCCGGCTGCGGAGCCAAAAGGGCCGGTTCAATCTGGAAACGGGCGTTCATGAGCCGGATGCGGAAACATCCTGGGCCATTGACGCGGGCGACCGGGATGCTCCCTACGATCACGAGCCCGAGCCCCATGGCGGGCGGTTGAACATTGGCCGCTACGGCAATACGGCGCAAGCGAGTTTATCCGTCACCAACCGCTTGAACGCCGACTTGAAGGTTGTCAGCATGCGGGACGGAGGAACCGTGAGTTTTACGCATCCGCTGTACTGGCTCCACCGGGGGTTGGATGAACACGAAACCGTAAGGTTGGAATATTCCCCGAATGACGGGGCGACCTGGATCACCATTGCGACGAACGTGCCGGTTGCGGATCAGACGCATTTCTGGGATTTCAGCGAAGAGGAATCCACGCCCTTGGGACTGTGGCGCATCGAACTGGAATCCGATCCCTCGCTACAGGACCAGACCCCGCAGAATTTCACCATCCGAAACGGTCCGATCACGTACTTCGTCAACGATACGAATACGGTAGGGGATGTATATGCCGCGGCCCCGGGACATGCAACGAATGACGGGATTACCGTATGGACCCCGGTGGACCGGATATCCGCCATTATTGAACGATATGATCTTGACCAGGGCGACACGATCTACGTGGATACGGGCATTTACGAAATCGATCAGAATATACTCATTCTGGCCAACGATTCGGGTGTGGCGACGAATCGTGTGGTCATACAGGGCAGTACCAATCATCTGGCCGGCGGCACGGTACTCCACCGTGTTCGGCACGGAAATTTCTCGATGGCCGGGGAACCCGCCGTGATCTTCGATCTGTACGGGGTACGGTTCCTGGAATTCCGCGATTTGATCATGCAGAATGCCGATATTGCCATTCGCATGGGCGGTCCCACATCCCGGACCACCGGTCACCTTCTGAAAAACCTTCTGATCCGGGACGGGGGACGCGCGGGGGTTAGCATCAGCGAGAGCGCGGGAAACCGGTTCGAACGCGTCGTGATCACGCGCCACTACGGGTCGGGCATATCCATGGTTTCGGGCGCCGGAAACACGTGGATCAACAGTTCCATCCTCTGGTCGAACCGGCTTAACGCCATCAACGTTGAGGGCACGTTGAATATCAGCAACTCCGTGCTTCACGCTATGGCCGCGCCGACCAATGTAATCTACAATGTTCCTTCGGGATCCAACGTCCGATCCGATTACAATGCCTTGTTCGCGGATCGCGGCGCGTCGTATGCCCGTCGCGCGGGATTCCTGTTTTCCGGGCTGCCGCAATGGAACCAGGAAACGTTGCAGGACCGGCGATCCATATCGGGGGATCCCCTGTTTGCCGATCCGGCGAATGACGATTATCATCTGCTCAGCGAAGTGGGACGGTATGTACGGGGAGAGGGGTGGGTTACCAACGACACGGTAACATCCTTCTTGATCGATACCGGGAGTCCGCAATCCGATTACAGCATGGAGCCCGAGCCCCACGGCGGACGCCGCAATATCGGGTTGTACGGCAATACAGCGGAGGCGAGCAAGAGCCTGACCCGGGAATGGTTGCTGGCCATTACAGCCCTGCAGGGGGGGCGCATGAACGGCATTATTCAGCTCTACTGGGCGTTTGGGAACCTGGATGCCACCAACCGTGTTCGCCTTGAGTATTCCCTGGAAATGGGCGAAAACTGGCAACCCATAGCCGAGAATGTACCGATAGACCAGGACGGCTTCTTCTGGGACAGCACAGATCCGGACGTATTGATCAGCCCCATTTCCCAATGGCGCGTTATCCTGGAGGCCGATACCAACCTCTATCATACCGCCGATACATTCTTCGGTTTGAACGGTCCGTTCACGTTTTATGTCAACGACCACTCGGTGGAGAACAATGTTTTCACGGAGGCGCCGGGGGATGACGAAGCGTTCGGCATATTCCCGACGGCGCCCAAGGCGACGCTCAAGAGTGTATTCGACGATTGGGACTTGGAGCCCGAAGATCGCATTTTGATCGATACAGGTATTTATTATTTCGACACGAACAACCTTGTGACCATTACGATCGACAGCCAAGGCGCTGCGGGTAGACCGGTTACCATTCGCGGAAGCACCAATGCGCCGGGCACCCTGCTTGACGCCACGGCGCTGGGGGGCGCCGTATTCCTGAATATTACCGCCGGACATATGCTGCTGGAGGACATGGCGGTTCGGCATGGTGCCGTTCGGGCGGCGGGTACGAATATTGTCTTCCGGGACATGCAGTTTTCCAACACCTCGCTCAGAATTGCGGGAGCGGCCGGACAGGCGCGGAATATCAGGATGATTGATGGATCGCTGGAGATTACCGGCAACGATGTGTATGCGGGAGGGGTTGAAATCCGGGATGGAACATTGACCGTCGGCGGAGCCCGGGCCCTGCTGGAGCATTCCGTGATATCCCGTGGAGCGGGCACCCTCGTAACCGTATCGGGGACCAATACCGTAATTCGAAACAACACGGTTGTCGGCGGCGGGGTGGCCGTTCGTCAACGGGGATCGGGTTCGTCTCTTGACTTGTTCAACAACATACTGATTGCCAATTCCCAGATCATTCAGCGGGATGCCGGCACGTTGAGTTCGGATTACAACCTTCTGCTGGCACGCGGGAATGCGTGGATCGGGAATACCGCTGAAGGGTTATGGGAGAGACTGGTGTATTGGCAGGAACGATCAGGCCAGGATCTCAACAGCATCTCGGCGGATCCGCTGTTTGCGGATGAGGCGGGAGGAGATTATCACCTGAAATCCTCGGCCGGCCGTTATTTTGAGGGCATATGGATGACCGATCTGCAAAATTCGCCCGCCATTGATGCGGGGAATCCGGGGAGTGCCTTTGGTCATGAGCTGGATCCCAATGGCGGACGCATCAATCTTGGCGCATACGGTAATACCGAACAGGCCAGTAAGACCAGCGCCTCCCCGTGGCTGGGTACCATGTCCCTCAATGACGGCGGCGCTGTGCGCGGCACCAACGTGGTTCTGCGCTGGCTGGCGCGAGGCGCCGGTATGGATGAAGAGACCGTGACCTTGCAGTATCGGCCCGATCCGTCGGGAGGATGGATCACCATTGTTTCCGGATTGCCCGCGGCCGCGGGAAGCTATACATGGGACACCACCCAGTTCGAATCCAGCCTGTTTGCCAAGTGGCGGGTCGTGCTGGACAGTAATCCGGGCGTGTATTACGGCGAAACCGACAATGAGTTTTCGGTTCGGAACGACCCGCAGGATTTCTTTGTAAACAACGGGGTGTTCCACGATATCTATACCACCGCCCCCGGGAGTCCCGCTAATGACGGGTTGACGCCGGCCACACCGAAGAGCTCCATCCAGGACCTGCTCGACACCTACGACACCGTGGGCGGCGATGTGATCTACGTGGATACGGGAACATATACCGTGGGCGATACCGAAATCATCTGGTCGCGCGGTGGGGATGCGGAGCACGGGCCCATGGTGATCCAGGGCAGTACCAACCTGGCGCTGGGCGGGACCGTGCTGCGCCGCGGGAACACGGTCATAGGCCGGGGCTTTAATGTTCTGGCCGCGCATGTCACGCTTCGGGATTTGTCCATCCATACCGCGCAACGGGGCGTCTGGCTCAATAGCACGCGGGATGTCAAGGTGGAGCGGGTCTTCAGTTACAGCAATACGGTAGGCATACTGGCGGGGAATTCGCGCAACGTGGAGTTGCGGAATTTGCGTGTATGGAAGAATCTGGGAGGAATAGATCTCAGCAACGTCCGGACTGCCCGGGTTGAAAATGTGACCTTTGTCGCGAACTCGAACTACAGTTTCCGTGCGCAGAACACGATACTCAACACCAAGTTGCAGAATAATATATTCGTGGTTTCGGGGTCCAATGACGTGGCGCTGAGCGGAAGCGAGATTCCATCGGATGAGATGTTCATCGATTACAACATCTATTATTTCGAGGAGGATGGGTATATCTTCGGCACCAACAGGAATTTGCGAACCTGGCAGTTGAGCCAGCATTACGATTTCCGGAGCGCGATCACCAATCCGCGAATGCAGAATGCGTCCGCCGGGAACTTCCATCTGAGGAGCGAATACGGAAGGTATGATCCGTCCCTCAATACCTTTGTGGAGGATGTCGAAACATCCTGGGCGATCGGGCGCGGCAATCCCGACTCCCCGTTTGACCGGCAACCGGATCCCACCGCCGGCCGCGTCAATCTCGGCGCGTTCGGAAACACGGAATTTGCCAGCAAGGGCTCGACCAATATCCGCGTGGTTACGAGGACCCTCAACGCGCCGGGCCAGGAAATCGGAACCCTGGACGAACTGTTGCAACCCCTGGTCTGGGCCGTGAACAATCTTCCGGAGGGCGTGCTGGTCGCGGTGCAATTCTCCGGCGACGGAGGCGTGTCGTGGCATACCATCGAGGAAAACGTGGACGCCTACCAGGAGTACATTATTTGGACGACGGACCCGTACTTCAATACCTTCGACGGACGATGGCGTGTAATCGGGATGCATGAAGACGATGTGTACGCCGCCACCAACACCGCGCCGATTGAAATCAGGTTCAGCGAGTTTGAGGACATTGTCGAGCAGTTCCTGACGTCCGAAAGACACACCATCATGTGGCACGGCGCCTGGCACGAAACATACCGGGTGGAATATACGGAGGACGGGATAAACTGGGTTGACGCGCCGGACGGTCCGGGCTCGCACCAGAAGGGGCGGTTCACATCCACGCGGGGCGGAGATCTATATTACGAGGACATTGAATCGCCCGACAACCGGTTCCGGTCGTATCGGGTAATCTGGGAAGTGGATTAGCGGTGTCATTCAAGAGAACCGCATCCGTCGTTGTGCTGATTGGTGTGGCGGCGTTGCTCCTCTATCCGTTTCCGATCGAAACAGAAGACCGTCTAGTCCGTGTCCTATGGAACTTCGCCCATGTTCCCGCCTTTGCGCTGATGGCAGTTTTCCTGCTGACGATACCGGCCGAAGACCGGTATTCGGGCCGGCGCTTCTTGTATGTGTCGGCGGTTTTGTTGTTCGCGGCGCCCGCCATCGAGGGATTACAGGCGCTCACGGGACGGGATCCCGATTTCGGCGACGTGTTGATGGGATGGGCGGGCGCCATGATTGGGCTTCTGTGGCAATATGCCCGGCACCGTCCTTCCCCGGTGAACGGACGCCTCCGGGTCTGCGCGGTCGTGATCGTCGGGCTCACCATCGTGCCTGTTGTCGCGGTTCTGGCCGACCGGTGGGCGGCCGCGCGAGCCTTTCCCGTCCTGGCCGACTTCGAATCCCCCCTTGAGTTGACTCGGTGGCGCGTTAATCATGGACGGCGTGAACGGGTGGAACGCCATGCCACGCGGGGGAACCGGGCCTTGCGGGTTGTATTAAAACCCGGTGTGCGGTATGCGCGCATCTTCATGGTGGATGTGCCCGGGGACTGGCGCCCGGCAAAACACCTTTTGCTGGATGTATACCTGGAGGCGGAACAACCCGTGGATATCTGGTTTCGGGTGGATGACCGCGAGGATCCGCCCTACGAGGAACGGTTTCAGAAACATACACGGCTGAAACCGGGATCCCATGAACTGGCGCTGGATATGAGCGAATGGATCACTCCATCCGGAAGACCGCTGGATATCGGCAACATCGTCCGGTGGGGATTGTTTGTAACGGAGCCGGATGAGGAAGTGACCGTATATATGGATCATGTACGGTTGGCGTTCTGATCTTTGTCGAAGGAAAACAGGCGCGTTGCAGTATCGTATCGCTGTCTCTTTTCGGATTACGATAACGGGCGACGATAACGGACCACGAGTAGTGGGGTAAAATCGTCTGCCGTTCTCGTCGCCGTAGTCGTCCACCGAAAGATAATGATTGGGACAAAGATTGAGACAAAGATCAGGTTATCTATGTCCTTGTCCTAATCCTTGTCTTAATCCTCGTCGAAGAGAAACAGGCGCGATACTGAATCGTATCCCTGTCTCTTTTCGGATTACGATAACGGGCGACGATAACGGACCACGAGTAGGGGGGTAATCGTCCACCGTTCTCGTCGCCCGTTCTCGTTCGCCGAAAGACAAAGATTGGGACAAAGATTGAGACAAAGATCAGGTTGTCTTTATCCTTGTCCTAATCCTTGTCTTAATCCTCATCGGAGGAAAACAGGCGCGATGCTGTATCGTATCGCTGTCTCTTTTCGGATTACGATAACGGGCGACGATAACGGATTACGAGTGAAGATATAATCGTCGACCGTAGTCGTTCGCCGAAAGACAAAGATTGGGACAAGGGTTGTGACAAAGATCAGGTTGTCTTTATCCTTGTCGGAGGGAAACGGGCGCGATGCTGTATCGTATTGCTGTCTCTTTTCGGATTACGATAACGGACCACGAGTAGTGGGGTAATCGTCTGCCGTTCTCGTCGCCCGTTCTCGTCCGCCGAAAGACAAAGAATGGGACAAGGATCAGGAATCTTGCGTCTTTGTCTTAATCCTTGCCTTGATCCTGTCGGAGGAAAACAGGCGCGATGCTGTATCGTATTGCTGTCTCTTTTCGGATTACGATAACGGGCGACGATTACGGATTACGAGAAGAAATCGGTAATCGTTCACCGTTCTCGTCGCCCGTTCTCGTTCGCCGAAAGACAAAGATTGGGACAAGGATTGAGACAAAGATCAGGTTGTCTTAATCCTTGTCGGAGGATAACAGGCGCGATGCTGTATCGTATCGCTGTCTCTTTTCGGATTACGATAACGGGCGACGATAACGGATTACGAGTGAAGACATAATCGTCGACCGTAGTCGTCGCCGTAGTCGTCCACCGAAAGACAATGATTGGGACAAGGATGTCTTCCATTCGTGGTTCTCATTTGGATGCTGGGGAGGGGGAAAAGCTGTGAAAGCCGCGAAATGGGCGAATCTGGATCGGATCGATTAGGATTAGGATTAAGATTAAGATTAAGATTAGGATGGGCATTGAGATTATGGCATGGACCGGGGTTGGGATTCTGCTTTGACATTGACCCGGTATGGGCGTTGTCTTACGCTCCCTGACCATGGATGCGTGGGCTGTGGAGGTTACCGCGCTCCCCGGGCCGGCAGGCCCGGGATTCGAAACGGATGTGTGGGTGTTTGAGTATGAAAACCCGTTGACCGCGCAGGCGGGAGGCGATCAATCGGCGGATATATTATGGCAAATACGGTGTTAATCGGGGCGCAATGGGGAGATGAAGGCAAGGGGAAGGTCATTGATCTGATGACCGAGCAACATGCCTGGATCATTCGATACCAGGGCGGTCACAATGCCGGCCACACGGTGGAGATAGGAGGGGAGCGATACGTCCTGCACCTCCTGCCTTCCGGCATTCTCCACGAGGGCAAGAAGTGTGTGATCGGTCACGGCGTTGTGGTGGATATGGAGGCGCTACTTACTGAAATAGAAGATGTTACAAAGCGGGGGATTTCCGTCGAAGGACGTTTCTTTTTGAGTGATCGCGCGCACCTGATTTTTCCCTATCACCGTTTCCTGGATGAGAACCGGGAAGGGAAGGCGGTGGGGCGCGACCGGATCGGCACGACCAAGCGGGGTATTGGGCCGTCGTATGCCGACAAGGCGGCGCGGACCGGTCTTCGGGCGGGTGATATTCGGGAGGCGGATTTTCCGGAGCGACTGCGCCGCCGGGTGCGGGACTACAATCGTCAGCTCAAAACCCTGGGGGCGACGCTTGTGGATGAAGACGAATTGGTCCGGGAATACGTGGCGGCGGCGGAGCGATTGGCGCCGTATATTGCCGATACGCTCGTGCTGGTTAACCGCGCGGCGGATGCGGGAGAGGCGATCCTTTTTGAGGGGGCACAGGGTACGATGCTGGACATTGATTACGGAACCTATCCGTATGTCACTTCCTCCAGCGCCACGGCGGGCGGAGCCTGCACCGGGGGAGGCCTGGCGCCGAACCGCATTGACCGGGTCATTGGCGTGATCAAGGCGTATACCACGCGTGTGGGAGAAGGGCCGTTTCCGACGGAGCTGGAAGGGGAAGAGGGCGAAGCCTTGCGGAAGGCCGGAAATGAATTCGGGGCGACCACGGGTCGTCCGCGTCGGTGCGGATGGTTCGATAACGTAATTGCCCGGTATTCGGCCATGGTCAACGGGGTGGATCACTGGGCCTTGACCAAGCTGGATGTGTTGGACGACGTGGATACGATCCAAATTTGCGTGGCCTATGATTGCGGGGGCCGCATCATGGATACCGTACCCGGCGCGGTACGCGATCTTGAGCAATGTAAACCGGTATATGAATCTTTCGAAGGCTGGAAAACGAGCACGACGGGCGTGAAGCGATTCGAGGAACTTCCGGATCGGGCGCAAGCCTATATCGCGCGGCTGGAAGCGTTGACCGGGGTCCCGGTATACCTCGTATCCGTGGGTCCGGGGCGGGAACGTTCGTTGATCCGCGAGGAGGTATTGAAATCTCATGGCCGAGCGGTCTAAAACCCCACGGCATGTGGCCATCATCATGGACGGGAATGGCCGATGGGCCCGTAAACGGGGCCTGCCAAGAGCCAAAGGGCATGAGATGGGAGCGGAATCCGTTCGCGCCGTGGTAAGGGCCTGCCGGGATGCCGGGGTTAAATACCTGACGCTCTACGCCTTCAGCGTTGAAAACTGGATACGCCCAAAAGAGGAAATACGGGGATTGATGCGGCTCCTGCGCATCTTTCTCAGCAAGCACGAAAAAGAACTGCATGATAACAAGATTCGTTTGCGGGTGATCGGGCGGATCGCGGATTTACCGAAAGATATTCAGAAGGAATTGAAACGGGTGGGCCGTGAAACGGAGGCATACCGCGGGGGAACCCTTGTGCTGGCCCTGAGTTACGGGGGGCGCGCGGAGATCGTGGATGCCATTCGTCAATTGGCCGGAAAGGTTAAGAAGGGCGAGTTGGATCCCAGGCGGATCGATGAAGAGACGGTGGCCGCTCATTTATACGCGCCGGATATTCCGGATCCGGACCTTATGATTCGTACCAGCGGGGAGATGCGCATCAGCAATTTCTTGTTATGGCAGTTATCGTACGCCGAGCTATATGTAACGGATATATTGTGGCCGGATTTCCGTGAGGACGCCTTCAAAAAGGCGCTCAAAGAATATGCGCACCGGCACCGGCGGTTTGGAAATATCGAGTAAGGGATGACATGTTAAAGCATCGTCTTTTGAGCGCCTTCATCATTGTCGCCGTAACGATCGGGGCGTTGTATCTTCCATCGGTTCTGAAGTTGCCGATTCTGCTGTTTGTGTGCGTGGTCGGCATGTGGGAATACCATGCCTTATTGGGCCGGGCCCGGGTGCCCCATTATCCCGTAACGGGCCTGGTGGGCGGATGTCTTCTTATTACCGCAACCTGGATTTCCCTGCAGTATGGGAACCGGGTTTTCAATGGGGGCGTGGAAGCCGGTGTTACGGCCCTGATCCTGATGGGCCTGTTCCTGCGGCAATTCATGAAGCCGGATTCGGAGCGTCCGATGGAAGCCATGGCGGCCACGTTTTTCGGTGTGATGTATGTGGCTTTTCTGCTGAATTTCATCGGCAAACTGCTCATGGCGTGGGAAGTGCACGAGGGCCGTGCCTTGTTTGTGTATCTGTTGGTGGTTGTTAAATTCGCAGATAGCGGCGCATACTTCATCGGATGTGCCGTGGGCCGTCATAAACTCATTCCCCGCATTTCTCCGGCCAAAACCTGGGAAGGGTGTATCGGCGGCGTATTGACGGCGGTGATCGCGAGCCAGGTGTACCTGTGGTGGACGGACCATGCGCTGGGACCCGTAACCCTCTCCCGGACGGAGGGGATTGTGTTGGCCGTGCTCCTTGCCGTGTCGGGCATCCTGGGTGATCTTGGAGAGTCGTTTATTAAACGGGCGGCGGACGTCAAGGATTCGGGCCGCTGGATTCACGGGATGGGCGGTGCGCTCGATGTTCTGGACAGCCTGTTGTTTGCGGCCCCGGTCCTGTATGTGTTTGTGAAGTGTATGGCTTGAAACGGCGGAGGCCATTCCTGTAGCCGCGCTGCGGTTGCGGGGTGGCGGAGCCGATCGGGAAAGACGGCCACGCCTTACCAGGCGCGGCTACAGTGACGGCGGCTTGGATACGAGCTGAATAGATGAGGGCGGAATGATTGATATTATATATCCATTGGTTGTGGTTGTTTTGCTGTTCGCTTTGACCGTTTTTGTCCATGAACTCGGGCATTACCTGGTTGCGCGATGGTGTGGGCTGAAGATCGAGGTGTTCTCGATAGGCTTTGGCCAGGCGATCTGGAAGACGGAGCGAAACGGAATCGTATACAAAATAGGATGGCTCCCGTTTGGCGGTTACGTGGCGCTTCCGCAGATGGATCCGAGCGGTCAGATTTCCGAGAGCCGGGATGAGGAAGGCGCTCGACTACCCGATGTTGCCCCCTGGCGGCGAATCCTGGTGGCCCTGGCCGGGGCAACGGGCAACGTACTGCTGGCGGTGTTTCTCGCGTATATGATCTTCTGGTTCGGGAAACCGGCCGCGCCGCACGAGCAAAGCGGCGTGGTCGGATATGTCCAACCCGAAAGCGAGGCCTATGCGCAAGGCCTCCGGCCCGGAGATGTCATTCAAACCGTCAACGGGGAACCGGTCCGGAACTGGAACGACATCATGATGATTGTTGCGCTCGTGGCCGAATCGGTCACGCTCGAGGCCAACGGAAAAATCATCGACCTTACTACGGTGGATACCGATTACGGCATGCGCGAACTGCCGGGCGTATCCATGGTCATGTACTGCCACGTGGCCCGGGTATTGCCGGGATCCAGCGCCGAGGCGGCGGGTGTCCGAAACGGGGACCGGATCGTGGCGTTTGCAGGGACGCCGGTATACAGTCCTCCGCACCTGATTGACCTTGTTTCACGACATCCGGAAGAACCCGCTTCCCTGGTGATCTTGCGGGACGGTGATCAGATCGAACTGGAAGTGACACCGGCATACGATCCCGAGGAGGACCGTGCCTTGATCGGGGTGGGATTCAGCTGGATGGCCGTGGATTATGACATCAAGGTGCATCCCCGTCCCTCGGAGCAGATTCGCGATATTGCCTCGATGATATTCCGTTTCCTGGCGGCGCTGGTAACGCCGGCGACGACCGGAAGAGCGGCGGAAGCCGTCGGCGGACCTGTCTTCATACTGTCCGCCCTGTGGGAAATGGTTCGGAACAGCTTCATGTTGGCCATTTGGTTTACATGCCTGTTGAACATCAACCTGGCGGTGCTCAATCTCCTGCCCATCCCGGTCCTGGACGGCGGACACATCCTGTTTGCGCTTTGGGAAATGGTGACCCGGCGGAAAGTCAATCCCCGTGTTACCGCCGTACTGGCCTATATATTTGTAATACTGCTGATCTCCTTGATGATCTTTTTGTCCTTCCGCGATGTGCATCGCATGGGGTTATTCCCGGGAAGAAATGTCGAGGAGATCGCCCCGGTCGAGGAAGAGGAAGGAAACGAAATTCCGACGGATGGTTCGTAGTTTCCAGAAATTTGTTGCCCGGGACAGCATTCTTGTTCCCCGGTGGATCATCGTCCTGCTGGCTTTTCTGGCGGTGACCTGGGTCGGGTACCGGATGATGTCGGGTCCGACCTGGCTGGTTCAACGCCTGGATGCACCGGATGGCGAACGGTCCGCCCGGCTCCTGCGCATGGAATATATCCGGCACCATTTCAGAATCCAGGCGAGGGAAGGCCTGTTCTGGCAGACCCTGTTTGTTTCGGAACCTTTTGAGGCCGACTATCGGGTTGATTTGGAGGAACGATTGCGCTGGAGCGATGATTCCAACCGACTGTACCTGCACATTCAGGATGAACCGGTTTGGGTTTATGATTTTGAAACCGGCCGGAGGATAAGCAGGCGGGAATTGATGGGGCACGAGTAGGTCAGGCATTCCTGCCTGACCCGGCCGTTCTCGTTATGGCCGGGATCGCCTGATGGCGTAAACCATTGGCCTGGCCATACGGAGAATGGCGGCCGTGAATGGGTCGGGCAACAATGCCCGACCTGCGGTGCCGTGCCGCCGGATAAATCATGCAGAACAGACCGCGAACAAAGGATGGTGTTCCAGACTGGGCCCGGGATGCCATATGGTATCAGATATTCCCCGAGCGCTTTCGTAACGGCGATCCGAACAACGATCCGCGCCCCGAGGATATTGCGACCGATTCCGTTCCCGGATGGCGCGTGTCCCCCTGGGGCATGGATTGGTACAGGCAGGCGGCATCGGAAAGGAAACGGGGGTCGTTTTATCGTTCTGTTTATCTGCGGCGGTATGGCGGCGATTTGATCGGGATCCGCGATAAACTGGATTATCTCCAGGATCTCGGCGTCAACGCCCTCTACCTGAACCCCATTTTCATGGCACGGTCCCTTCACAAATATGACGGGTCCTCCTTTCATCATATCGATCCCACGTTCGGGCCGGACCGCGAAGGCGACCTGCGGGCGATACGGGAAGCCCGGGAAACGGAGGATCCGGCCACGTGGATCTGGACGGCGGCCGACCGGTATTTCCTGGATTTGGTCCGCGATATTCATGAGCGCGGCATGCGAATCATCATCGACGGCGTCTTCAATCACACAGGGACCGCTTTTTTCGCATTCCGGGATATTCTTCACAATGGACGGGCCTCCCGTTATCGGGACTGGTATCGCATTCAGCGCTGGAACAAGAATGGGACCTTCAAATACCGGGGATGGTTTAACCATGCGGCTCTTCCTGAATTGGCGCGTACCCGTGATAATCTTGTGCGTCCGGTCCGGAATTATATCTTCCATATCACCCGGCGCTGGATGGATCCGGACGGCGACGGCGATCCATCCGACGGCATTGACGGTTGGCGGTTGGACGTGGCGTTCTGCGTGCCGCACGGTTTCTGGAAGGAATGGCGGCGACTGGTCAAGTCGATCAATCCCGAGGCCTATCTCACCGGCGAAATCGTTACCTTGGCAAGCCCTTGGTTGCGTGGCGATGAATTCGACGCGGTCATGAATTACATGTGGCTGTATCCGTCCGTGGATTTCTTTGCGCCGGGCCGAAGACCGATTTCGAGCGAGCAGTTCAAAAGGAGACTCGACGTCATGCGCCGGGCGTATACGGCGGATGTATGGCCTGTGTTGCAAAATCTATTGGATTCGCATGATGTGGCGCGCATCGCGTCCATGCTGGAGAACCCCGATGTGCCGAAGAAGTCCTGGGAGGATTATTTCAATGCGTCACGGGTAAAGCACAACGGGGCCTTCAGGACGACCAAACCGGGCGAACGGGCACGGCAGGCCCTGCGCCAGCTCGTGATGTTCCAGGTGACCTATCCGGGCGCGCCCATGATCTATTACGGTACCGAAGTGGGTATGTGGGGGGCCAACGATCCCGACAACCGGCAACCCATGTTGTGGGACGATATCCGGTTCGAACCGGAAACCAGGACCGTAAAAGGATCCTGTCCGGCGGGGAAGCGCAAACCCGATAAGGCATTGTACCGGTTTTTCCAAAGGGCGTTTGAGTTGCGAAGGAAGAGCATCGCGTTGCGGCGCGGGGGATTCCGATGGTTAAAATCCGGGCATGAACGCCTGTTGGCATTTAAGAGAACGCATGGAGACGAGGAGATCGTTGTGGTGTTCAATGCGTCAGATGTGCCGGTGCGATATAAGGTCGGGAAGCGGTCCGAGGATATATGGAATGACGGAATGCATCATAGTCCGGGGAAGGTGGAGATTCTGCCGCGAGGGTGGAAGGTGTTGAAGAGTATTGGGTGATGATGGACTGAAGCCCCTTCGGGGCTTATTTTGTATTTTTTGTCTGTGTCCGGGTGCTGACGCACCCGGCTACAGACTGACGCCCCTTCGGGGCTAAATTTCGGGATGTTCTATTATAGCCCCGAAGGGGCGATAGTCTGTAGCCCTGCGCGTAAGCGCCGGGAAATAGAGTTAATAAGATAGTCCAAGCCCCGAAGGGGCGATAGTCTGTAGCCCTGCGCGTAAGCGCTGGGTTCGAAGTGCGTAAGGGCTGGAAAAAGAAATAATCATCCCAAGCCCCGAAGGGGCGTCAGTCTGTAGCCCAGCGCGTAAGCGCTGGGTTCGAAGCGCGTAAGCGCTGGGTTCTATGTGCGTAAGCGCTGGGTTCTGGGTATGAAAGGTAAACCATTGAAGATCGTCATTGCCACGGATTCGTTCAAGGGGGTCATGAGTGCGCGCCAGGCGTGTGCCGTCATACGGGATGCGCTGTTATCGGTCCGTCCAGATCTTGATGTGTCGATCAAGCCCATGGCCGATGGCGGAGAAGGAACGGCTTCGGCCCTGATCGCGGCGCGCAATGGAATATGGATGCGGGCGGTGGTAATGGGACCCTTGCCGGATCGGACCGTGGAGGCCGGATACGCCTGGTTTGAAAAGGATCGCATGGCACTGGTGGAAATGGCGAGTGCCAGCGGGTTGCCCTTGTTGAAGCTGTCTGAATACAATCCCTTGAAGACCACGACATACGGGACCGGAGAACTGATCGCCCGTTCATTGGCCCGGATTCCGGAGCGCATTCTCCTGGCGGTGGGAGGCAGTGCGACCGTAGATGGCGGCGTGGGCGCCGCCATGGCGTTGGGCTGGCGATTTCTGGACAAACAAGGCGCGCCGATCGGATTGGGCGGTGAACACCTGGAAGCCATCCGGGATATCGAACCCCCTGAGGGAGTGAGTTTCTCGGAGGTGGAGGTGTTATGCGACGTGGACAATCCGTTGTGCGGCGAGCACGGCGCCGCGCAGGTATTCGGGCCGCAAAAGGGGGCCACGCCGGAAATGGTGCGGCGGCTGGACGACGGCTTGAAGCATATGGCGCAGATCGTGCGGGATCGACTGGGTGTCGAGATCGAAAACGTACCGGGGGCGGGTGCGGCCGGAGGATTGGCCGCGGGGGCCATGGCGTTCATGAATGCCCGTCTCGTGGCGGGGATCGAAACAGTCATTTCAGCCAGTGGATTGGAGCGAGTAATCGAGGGCGCCGATTGGGTGATTACGGGGGAGGGCCGTTTCGATTCCCAGTCTTTGCGCGGCAAGGTGGTATCCGGGATCGTCCAATCGACGCGCCCGGCCGGCGCGAAGGTGGCGGTGATGGCCGGTTCGGTCCAGGTATCCGAACAGGAAATGAGGGATTCGGGGGTGGAAATCGCCCTGCCGACCGGAAAGCCGGATATGCCAATGGAAGAAGTCCTGAAACGTGGCCGACAGGATCTGTACGAAACAGCGCGGTTGTTTGCGCGGGAGTATTTGGGGGAATAGAATCCTGGTCGGAGGATAACGGGCACGCTGCTGTATCGTATCCCTGTTTCTTTTCGGATTACGACTACGGCGACGACTACGGATTACGAGTGAAGACATAATCGTCGACCGTAGTCGTCGCCGTAGTCGTCCACCGAAAGACAAAGATTGGGACAAGGATAAGGAATCTTGCAACTTTGTCTTAATCCTCGTCGGAGGGAAACAGGCACGCTGCTGTGTCGTATCCCTGTTTCTTTTCGGATTACGATAGCGGGCGACGATAACGGATTACGAGTGAAGACATAATCGTTCACCGTTCTCGTCGCCCGTTCTCGTTAGCCGAAAGACAATGATCGGGACAAGGATTGGGACAAAGATAAGGTTGTCTTAATCCTTATCTTAATCCTGGTCGGAGGAAAACAGGCGCGATGCTGTATCGTATCCCTGTTTCTTTTCGGATTACGATTACGGCGACGACTGCGGATTACGAGTAAGTGTGGTAATCGTCTGCCGTTCTCGTCGCCCGTTCTCGTTAGCCGAAAGACAAGGAGCGGGACAATGATGTCTTCCATTCGTGGTTCTCTTTTGGAAGCTGGGGAGGAGAGAAAGCTGTGAAAGCCGCGAAAATGGCGAATCTAGATCGGATCGATTAAGATTAAGATTACGATTAAGATGAAGAATGGTTGCTACACCAACCACAATGTCTGGTAGGGGGCGAGGGTAAGCATGGGGTCGGGTTCGCCGAAGGAGTTGTCGGTCAGCAGATCCACCCAATGATCTTTGGAATGGAGGGATGGGAAACGTTCGTCCACGAGAATCTCGCGCGGTGTGTCGGTCAGATTGCTGATGCAGGTGATGGTTTCTGAGCCATCGGGCGCCGCGCGCTCAAAGGCGAAAAATTCGTTACCCGGCTTCAGGACCTGTTGTTTTCCGTCGGGATGAAAAGCGCGGTGCCGGGCGCGAAGGCGAAGCATATGCAGGATGTAGTCGAAACTGCGGCGATGGTGGGAATTTCCATCCTGCAACAGGGCGCGCAACTGTTCCGCCGCCCACTTTTCCCGGTTGATGGTGCGGTTGTGGCCGGTTTCCTCAACCCCTTTGAGGTTGTTCCGCGCGCCGATCAGGCTGTTGAAATATACGGCGGGGATTCCTTTCAGGCCGAGCATGACCGCTTGTGAACAAAGGAAACGTGCCAGGTGCCGGTCGGTTACCCGGTCCGGTTCGTCCGAGAGCAGATCGAACCAGGTAATGTTGAGCTCGTAGGGACTGGTCGAGCCGTCCGGATTCTGTTTGTACGACAGGCGGCCGCCTTTTCGTTCGACGTCGGATAGTAAGGCATCGAAATCGCTGTCGGGAATCAACCCGCGCAGGGGGCGGACTCCCACGCCGTCATGTGAGGCGGTGAAATTAAGGAACGTCTGTCCCGGCTTGAGGTCGGGCAGGTCGTCGGCCCACGGGGTCAGGTACCGGGAGGTTCCCGTGAGGAGGGCGTGAGCCAGGAGGGGCGGCAGGCTGAACTGGTATACCATGTGGGTTTCGTCCCCGTTTCCGAAATAACTCATGTTCTCGCGATGCGGAACGTTGGTTTCGGTAATCAACACGACGTGCGGCGCCACCATGTCGAGAATATCCCGGAAGATCTTCACGATTTCGTGGGTTTGCGTCATATGAATGCACGCTGTTCCCGGCTCTTTCCAGAGATAGGCGATGGCGTCGAGCCGAATCACCCGTGCGCCCATGGAGATATACCAGAAGAGTATGTCCATGAACTCGAACAACACATCCGGGTTTTTAAAGTTCAGGTCCACCTGGTCGGCGCTGAACGTGGTCCATATATGACGCTCCCCGTTTCGTGTTTGTGTGGGCGAGAGCAAGGGGGAGTTCCGGGGACGAACCACCTGCGACAGATCCGTGCGGGGGCCCATTTCAACAAAGTAATTGCGGTAGGGCGCGACATCGGCCACGTAATCCCTGAACCAGGAACTCTGCCGGGAAACATGATTAATGACCAGGTCGCACATGAGTTTGTATTCGCTCGCGAGTTTCCGGATATCGGTCCACGTACCGAGATTCGGATCGACGGTTCGATAATCCATTACGGAGAATCCATCGTCGGATGAGGAGGGAAAGAACGGCAGGACATGCACCGTTCGGATGGCCTCGCCGATATGCTCCCGAAGGAAAGCGTGCAGGGCGGTCAGCGGGGACGCGTCATCGGCGCGTACCATGTCGCCGTAGGTGATCAGTACACTGTCTTTTTCGTCCCACAGGGGATCCGACGGCGATCCGTCCGTACCCACTCCGTATCGTCCCACCATCATGGCCGTGCGTTCCGCACAGCGGCGATCCGCGCCGCCATACAGGTAATGAAACCGTGTCTGCATGCGACGAAGGATGGTTTGAGAGAATCTTTTTATCATGGCTTACAGATGCTCCAGGCCGGTGATATTCGTGATCAGTGTGCGAATGCTTCTCCGTAGAACCGAAAAACTGTAGAATCGCATCGCAATATCGTAGTTGTAATTCATGATTTCGCGCCGATACGGCTCGTCTTCCATAAGGCGGCGCACTTCTTCGACCGTTTTTCGCGTGAGGTACCCGTCCATCACCGGCAGGCGGAAACCCTTGGGTTCGATATCGCGGCCGAAGATGGCGTACCGGTTGATCAACACGGGAATCTTGAAATAGATGGCCTCGAGAAACGCGTTGCCGAAACCCTCGTACAGGCTGGGATAGGTGATCAGGTCGGCGTGCGGATAGAGATCCCAGAGCGTGTAGATTTTCTTGCCCTGGCTGTCCAACTGCCGTACTTCGCCGATTCGAGTCGTGATAAAGCGAATGTCCACGCCGGCGGCGTGCGCCAGTTCGGTCAGGATGTTATGATACTCGTATCCCTCGTCTCCGGTTTCGTGCGACACCACCAGTTTGTACCGTGGGTCCCCGAGCATTTCCACCAGTTGAATCGCGTATTCGATTCCTTTGCGAGGAACCACGCGGGTAGGTTGCAGGATCAGGATGTCGTCCTTCTCCAGGCCGATTTCGGAACGCACGTCCTGCGCATAGCTGTCGATGGGCGGAGGGGGATTCTCGAAATCCAGCACATTGGGCACATAGATGGAAGGCACGCCCTTGCGCCAGGAAAGATCCTCCTGCGCGGCGAGATTGATGATGGCGTGTTGAAGGTTGGGCATGCGCGGGGGAAATGCCATCTCCAGGTAATCGTGGGCGGCATGGACCATGAATCGCTGGCGCTCCCAGTAGAAATCATGATGATGCGCAATCGCGGGCATGTGGGTTTCGTTGATGAATTCCGTGATGGCGATGCCCAGCGGCACATTCATGGGGATGGTCACGGCATTTTCGATAATGAGCACCGAAACATCGAAGAACTCGACGAATTCATACAGCGTGTCCTTGAGGTAATCGGACAGATCCCGCACGCGGCGGCTGACCAGGCGATCGCGGGCGGTACGGCCCCAGATATGCCGGTTGATCCATTCGATTTCCGGGTGCGCAAAATGGGCCTCCGGCACGCACATGCTGATGTCAGGCGCGCGATCCAGGCGGCCGGCATACCAGAAACTGATGTGCTCGTGATCCCAGAGCACCTGTGCCCATTTGGCACTCTCCAGCGAGACCCCGTCCAGGCCCGCAAACCGCGTTGAAACAAAACCGATTCGTTCTGGCATAATGAATCCCCTGATTCTATACTACACACACGGTGCGCAGTGAGTCGTATTGTAACCGGGGAATATCCCCGGGTAAAGTAAAGCCTCGACAAAACCGGAACACCGACAGGGGAATACGTTCATAGGCACTCCGCGGGCCGCCTTGTCAGGAGAACATACGGGAAGGGACGGATGTCGTGACGATGAAAATCAACGACGTGATTGAAGGATTGCCGCGTTATCGCGAGGCGGCCGGACAGCTTCGGGAGATGGTGCTGGCCAACCTGGTGATGATGGGAGAGATTCCTGCGCCCACGTTCCACGAAGAGAACCGCGTTCGCTTCCTGCAGGATCGATTCAGTGAGTGCGGGCTGCAGAATTGTTCCACGGACGAGATCGGAAACGGATTCGGTATCTATCCGGGAGAGAATCAGGATGGACACATCCTGTTGATTGCCCACGCGGACACGATATTCGATGAAAAGACCGACCATACGATATCCCTTCAATCCGAATGGGTCAAGGGGCCGGGCGTGGGCGACAACAGTCTCGGCATGGCGGTATTGGCCACGCTTCCCTTTTTAATGGAGCAGGTCGAATTCAAACCCCGGTCCAGCATCATCCTCATGGGTGCCACGCGGAGTCTGGGTCGTGGCGACCTGGAAGGTCTGCGATTCTTCCTGAAGAACAACCGGATGCCTATCCGGTGCGCCCTATGTGTGGAAGGCGTGCAATTCGGCCGGTTGAGTTATTCTTCTTTGGGCATGCTTCGGGGCGAGATCGAGGTGCATGTGCCGGAAATGTATGATTGGACGCGGTTTGGCGCGGCCGGCGCGATCATTACGCTGAACGACGTGATCAACCGGATCAATCAGATCCGCCTGCCGAAGCGGCCGAAAACCAGCATTGTACTGGGTTCGATACGCGGCGGAACGGCATTCAACACGACCGCCACGCAAGCCGTGCTGCGTTTCGAAATCCGCAGTGAGTCCGCGGATGTGGTGCGATCGATTCATGAACAGATTGAAGATGCGATTGGTGAAATATCCTCGGAAACGAACGCGGAAATCGAATTGGATATTCTGGCCCGCCGAAAACCCGGGGGAACCGGATTCCGCCATCCCCTTGTGCGCCGCGCGCGGGAGATCATGCGGGCTCTGGACATTGAACCCCGAATCGCGCCCAGCACCTCCGAGCTTTCGGCGCTGATTGATCATAAGATCCCGGCCGTCACGCTGGGCCTTACCACGGGGGAGCGGTTGAATCAGCCGGATGAACGGATTCGGATCGATCCCATGTTCGCGGGATTGGCTCAACTGTTGGGCATGCTGAAGGCCATCGATGGAGGATTGTGTGATGAACATTGATCAGTGGCTCCAGGAAAATACGTTTCATCACAGCCATTTCTGGGATTTCCGTCATATGGTCGAGGCCAAGGAAAAGCAGGACCTCACCGTATCCCTGTGCATCCCGACCTTGAACGAGGAAAAGACGATCGGAAAGGAGATCGTCATTTTTAAATCCGAATTGATGAGCCGGTATCCGCTGTTGGACGAAATTGCCGTGATCGATTCGGGTTCCACCGACCAGACGCGTGAAGTGGCCGCCTCGTTCGGGGCGGATGTATACCTGGCGTCCGAGATCCTTCCGGAGGTGGGTGAAAAGAAGGGGAAAGGCGAAAACCTCTGGAAGGCCATCTATCAACTAAAGGGCGATATCATCATCTATGTCGATGCGGATATTAAAAACATTCATCCCCGCTTCGCCTACGGCCTGCTGGCGCCGTTGATCTATCATCCCGAAATAAAATACGTGAAGGCTTTTTATGACCGTCCCCTGGCTTTTTCAACAGGGGTCAGACCCACGGGGGGCGGGCGTGTTACCGAAATCCTGGTGCGCCCGCTTTTTTCACTGTTCTTCCCGGAATTGACGGCGATTGTTCAGCCGTTGTCCGGGGAATACGCCGTGCGGCGCGAGGTGCTGGAGGCTATTCCGTTTCCCATCGGGTACGGCGTCGAAACATCGCACCTGATTGATGTGTATACGCGGTGGGGTCTTGGGGCCTTCGGTCAAACGGACCTCGATCAGCGGGTACATCGGAATCAGCCGACACGGGATCTGGGCAAAATGGCCTTCGGAATCATCCAGACCTTTCTTTCCCGTGCCAAATCACTGAACATCATTCCCGAGTTGCCGGAATTGAACCATGCGCTGCGTCAGTTCCAGTCCAAGGAGGGGACGTTTGAACAAGTGGAGTACCACATTGCCGAGGAAGAACGCCCGCCGATGATGGATGTTTCCGCCTACCGGGAAAAATTCGGACGCCATCCATGACGGATTCATTACGAATCGCCATTCTTCATTATCATCTGCGCCGGGGGGGCGTAACCCGGGTCATCGACAACGCCGTGGGCGCCCTGAAGAATCATTCGGTTTCGTCTGTCGTCATCACGGGGGAGAAACCGTCGGACGGAATGTTTTCAGAAACCTGTGTGCGCACGGTGAGCGGGCTGGGGTATGAGGGGGAGGGTTCCCTCATGGAGCCGGAAGCCATGGTGGAACGCATTCAGGCCGCGGCGCGGGATGCGCTGGGCGGTCCCCCGGATATCTGGCATATTCACAATCATGCACTGGCAAAGAACCTGCGGTGGCCGGCCATGGTTCGCCGCCTGGCGGACCGGAACGAACGGTTGGTGCTGCAGATTCATGATTTTGCCGAGGATGGGCGGCCGCGGAATTATCGCGATCTTCGTGAAGCGTATGGGGCGGAGGACGAATGGGGTGCGGTGGTATATCCCCAGGCCGGACATGTGCATTACGCGCTGCTGAACAGCCGGGACCGGCAATCCCTGCTGGATGCCGGGTTTGACCCGGAACGCACGCACCTGCTTCCCAATGCCGTGTGGATGGAGGGCGATGAAGAACGACCCGAACCAACACGTGAAGAGACCGGTCGGCTGTTTCTCTATCCCACCCGTGCGATTCGCCGAAAGAACCTGGGTGAATTTCTATTCTGGTCGGGCATGGCGCGCGAAGGGGATCGATTTGCAGCCACGTTGGCGCCACAGAATCCGCGTGAACGGCAATTTTATGAACGATGGGTTGAATTCGCGGAGGCGGAACAATTGCCCATGGCCTTTGAGGCCGGTGCGGATGTGCCGTTCGGGACATTGCTAAAATCCGCCCATACCCTGGTAACGACCAGCATGGCGGAAGGGTTCGGCCTGGCTTTCCTGGAACCCTGGTTGGCCGGGCGGCCCCTTGCGGGTCGGAATCTGCCCGAGATCACGGAGGAGTTTACCGGCGCCGGCGTGGATCTATCGGGATTGTATGAACGCCTGTGGGTGCCGTTGGATTGGATCGATCGCCGTGCGTGGATGAACCGCGTTCGCCGGGAACTGAGTCACTACCTCGAGGCCTATGGCCGCGAGTTCGGGGAAGATCATATCGAACGGGCCGTACATGCTTCGGTCAATGAGGGTCGTGTGGAT
>SLKG01000002.1 GCA_007134735.1 Kiritimatiellia bacterium | reverse complement strand
GATCCGGCTCTTCTTTGCGTTTTCCCCTTCCGATCACATAACGCCGTCCGCCACCATCACCTCTTACCCCTATATCCCCTTTGCGCCTTGCTCTTCCTTCGCGCCTTTGCGTTCTCTTTCCGGCCTCATCCCAAAGTCCGGCGCGTGCAGCGCCCGCGCCCTACCCTTCCCACGGTGGATTCCGGTTTGGTAGGGCGGGGCCGCCGGACCCGCCGGAGCAAGGACTGAGCCGGACCGGATTGGTGAATTCCGGCGCGATCCGGCTCTTCTTTGCGTTTTCCCCTTCCGATCACATAACGCCGTCCGCCACCATCACCTCTTACCCCTGTATCCCCTTTGCGCCTTACTCTTCCTTCGCGTCTTTGCGTTCTCTTTCCGGCCTCATCCCAAAGTCCGGCGCGTGCAGCGCCCGCGCCCTACCCTTCCCGCGGTGGATTTGGGAATGGTGGGGCGAGGTGTCTCGCCGAGCCGAGAACAGGTTTTGAGACAGTCTCCTCCGCGTGCCCCGGACGTGCGGAAGCGCGTCCTCCATTATTGCGGTTTATACGGTAAACGCCTGGTCCGCCCCGATGTTCGGCCCGTCCTCGTCCGACCGCAAGGCGATATTGACAAGCAGGCCGATCATGGCCGTGGTCACGAACAGACTCGATCCCCCGTAGCTGATAAACGGCAACGGCAATCCCTTGGTTGGCAGACAACCCGTGACCACGGCGATATTGAAAGCCGCCTGCAGGGTTATGATCAGCGTGATTCCGAATGCCGTAATTTTCCCGAACAGGTCCGGGGCATGCATGCTGATGCGCACACCGCAACAGAACAACGCCGCAAACAGCAACACCACGCCAAGCGATGCCGTCAGACCCAATTCCTCTCCGATGATCGCAAAGATGAAATCCGTGTGGGATTCGGGAAGATAAAACCGCTTCTGAAGGCTTTGTCCCAATCCGACTCCGCGCGGACCGCCCACAACAAAGGCATAAATCGCGTTCAGTAGCTGATAGGCTTCATCACGGGCATATTCATAGGGATTCAGAAAGGCAATCACCCGCCGCATGCGAAGGGCGTCCTGCATGACCGCAATGGCAAACAAGGCGCCGCCACTGATCCCCGTGACCAGCAAATACCCTATTCGGGTACCTCCGACGAACATCAGGATCATGCCCGCCAATCCCACCAGCATGGTTGTCCCGAAATCCGGTGCGAGGAATATCAAACCGGCAATCATGCCCAACAGGATAAGCGGCACCACCAAGCCCTTCAGAAACTCGCCGGCCCGGCGTTGCATACGCGTCATATACCACGCCAGGAATATAACCACGGTCATCTTCGCCAGCTCGGAAGGCTGAAAGTTGAAATAGGGGCCGAAGCGGATCCACCGGCTGCTGCCCTTGATCGTCACTCCGATCCCCGGCGTGAGCGCCATGATCAGCAGTACCACGGTTACCACGTACAAGGGAATGGCTCCCATGCGCCATAACCGGTAATCGATCCGGGCCATGACGAAGAATACGGGAATTGCCAGCGCCAGCGCCAGGGCCTGGCGTTTGAGGAAATAACTGGCATCACCGAACTGCGTCTCTCCATGGACGCCGCTCGTACTGGCCAGCATCACGATACCCAACGTGATCAAGACAAGAACGATACCGACAAGTACGCTGGCCGTTTTCCACATCGATTCACGCACTCCCGCCCACGGTCCGCGGCACGGGACGCACGGGCATGATTCCGCCCCGCCCTCCGGCGAAAGGCAACAAGATTATGGGTCGCGGCCTCAGGGAGATACCGGCGGCGGTATCAGCAGACGTTGTCCGGGACGAACCCGATCCCCTTCCTCCATATCGTTGTATTGCCGGATCGCATCCTTTAACACGGCGAAATCCACGGATATGGATTCGAGGGTATCCCCGTCGCTCACCGTGTATTCAAAGAGACTGTCTTCCGGCATCATATGGGCCTCGGGCGGAGCCGGTTCCGGTACCGGTAACGGCTCGGGCGCCGGTGCCGTGGGCACGGCCTCGGGCTCTTCCCGCCGCTCCCGGCGCGGTTCCCGATCCATTCCGGGAACGGTAAGCCGGTCCCCCACCCGGATCGTATCGGTCGTCAGCTCATTGGCCTCGCGCAACGCGCGCACCGTTGTGCCGTGCCGCACCGCGATATGCGAAAGGGTGTCACCGGGCTGAACCTCATAGGTCACGCCTTCCGCGTCGGGCGTCCTCGGACGCGGTTCCGGCCGCGCCTCGACCCGGTCGGGCGCCTTGGCATGCGACGGCAACAGCAACTTCTGACCGACCACGATCCGATCGGGATCCCGGATGTTGTTCAAGTCGATCAACGTCTCCTGCGACACTCCCGTGCGCCGCGCAATGACAGAAAGCGAGTCGCCCGGCTGCACTTCATAGGTCTGCAGTTCCGGCACGCGCGTTTCCACCGGTTCCGGCGGAATCGGTGCGGGCGGAACGCGCGGAGGCGGCGTGACCGGCCGCGCTTCCTTGACGTCAGGACCCGGCGGGAGTACCGCCTTCTCGGGCGCATCCACTTCGGGGCGCGGCGTGCCGCATCCCTGGATCAATACAATCGAACCCACCGCCACAATATGCAATCCCATGATCAGCGCCACCACGGTCGGTGTCTTTATCTTCATTCTCGTTTCTGTACGTGATTCCATCATCGAACTCCATGATATCTTGTTGTTCATTTTGCGGCCTCCTCTTCCAGTTGTCGGACTTCACGGGAAAACCGATCACCACGCTCTTCGTAGCTGTGAAACTGATCAAAGCTCGCACAGCCGGGCGACAGCAATACGGTTTCGCCCGATACGGCATCATTCCAAGCCTCGCGGACGGCGGCATTCAACGATCCGCACTGCCGGCAAGGAACGATTTCCGACCAGGCCGAGGACATAGCCCCTGACGCATTGCCTATACAATAGACACACTTCACCCGCTGTGCCAAATATTCTTTCAATCTTTCAAAATTCGTTTCTTTGGCCTGGCCTCCGGCAATCAGGCGTATCGGGCCCGGGGTCATCGCCAACGCGGCTTGCACGGCCGCCAGGTTCGTGGCTTTTGAGTCGTTCACAAACCGCACCCCGGACAGGATCCGCACTTCCTGCATGCGGTGCGGCAACGGCTGAAAGGCGCGCGCCTCGTCTTCCGCGCATTCCGCGGGAACTTTGCACGCATCCAGCGCCGCGGCCACCGCGGCGGCGGTCAGGCCCTGCACCGGATTGGCAAACCATGTGCCTTCCAATCGCATCCGGACCTGGCCGTTCCGCGTCACGCCGTTTTGTTCATAGCGGTATTCCGCGTCATGCCCGTTCCCGAATGTGATCCGCCGGCCTTCCCCCGCCATGACGCGCAACGGATCACCGGCCACGTAGGGCTTGATCATACCCATCAAGTCCGCGGGCAGAATGCAAACATCCGATTCGCGCGTGTGCGCGAATAATCCAAGTTTCAAACGCACGTACTCGTCCATGCCGGAATGGCGGTCCAGATGATTCGGATGAATATTCAAGAGCACTCCGATATCCGGGCGAAAGACCCGCACCGTTTCGAGTTGGAACGAACTGACTTCAAGCACCAGCCAATCCACCGGTTCCGTGTCACGCACCACATCACACACCGATACCCCGTAGTTACCCGCCAGGGCCGTTTTGAAACCGGCCCGGCGCAGGGCGCCCGCACACCATTTCACCGCCGTGCTTTTTCCGTTCGTGCCGGTTACCGCGAGAACCGGACACGATCGCCGGCTCCATCCCAGCTCCAGCTCCGAAACCAACGGCACCCCGCGATCCCGCAGTTCCTCGATCCAGGGAGACGTCACCGGAATACCGGGGCTGACCACGCACACATCGTATGTACCGGCAGGCAACGCATGTGCCCCACCGCATACACGAACGCCCGATCGGATCAAATCCGCCACGGCGTTATTTTGCTCCACGCCGGAATCCCGGTCCACGGCCGTGACCTCAGTTCCCTCGCCCATGAGCAACCGCGCCGCGCCGACGCCGCTTTTTCCAAGACCCAAAACCAACGCTGTTTCGTACCGATCCATCACCTATGCCTCATGGCCGCACCGGACACGCCCGGGCGCGTTCGGGCCGTCGTTACCGTATCTTCAGCGTCGCCACACCGATCAACGCGAAGATGATCGACAAAATCCAAAACCGGATCACGATGGTTGTCTCCACCAGGGTTACGGGCCGGCCTTCACGATCCGCGCGTTCCTTTTCCAGTAATTCGAAATGATGATGTATCGGCGAGCACTTGAACAACCGCCGGCCCCTCGACTTGAACGAGGCCACCTGCAGGAGTACGCTCACGGCTTCGATGACAAACACGCCGCCGACAATGATCAACGCCAATTCCTGGTTGATCAGAATGGCAATGATGGCCACGGCCCCGCCCACGGCCAGGCTTCCGGTATCCCCCATGAACACCTTGGCCGGATAACAGTTGAACCACAGGAATCCGAGGGATGCGCCCAGCAGGCTTCCGCAGAAAACCGACAACTCTCCCGTGCCCGGCACAAACGGAACCTGGAGGTATTCGGCAAACACGAAGTGACCGGCCACATAGGACATCACCAGATACGCCACCGCGACGGAACTGCTGCACCCGATGGCCAACCCGTCCAATCCGTCGGTGAGATTGACGGCATTCGTCGCCCCCACCAGGACCAGCAGGACAAACAGCAAGACACCCGCCACGCCCAGGTTCTGTATGACCGGATCCTTGATGAACGGCACCATCAATTGGCGACTGATTTCCGCGGTGCCGCTCCAGTGCAGGAGTACCACCACGATCAGCACCCCCCACCCGGCCTGCAACAACAGCTTGTAGCGCGCGCCCAATCCGCGGACATTCCGCCGGGACACCTTCAGGTAATCATCCACGAAGCCCACCACCCCCATGTAAAAGAACGTGGATAGCGCGATCAGCACAAACCCGTTGGTCAACACCGCCCACAGCGCCGTGGACACGACCACCGCCGCCAGGATCAGCAGCCCCCCCATGGTCGGCGTGCCGGATTTGACGCCGTGAAACTGGTATAACGGCGGGACCTCCTCCTTGCGCACCTGCTGGCCGACATTCATCCGCCGGAGCAGGCGGATCATCGGCGATCCAAGCAGCAGGCTGATGAAGAACGCCGTGCCCGCCGCCGCAAACGCGCGGAACGTGATATATTGGAATATGCGAAGGGGCGAAAACCAATCCGTCCATTCATGGAGATAGTACAACATGGGATATCCGCTTTCTTATGTGTATTCCGGTAATCGCTCCACCACCTCTTCCAGGCGTTCCGCCCGGGACGCCTTGAGCAGAACGGCATCGCCGGCGCGCACACATTCGGCCAGCGTCCGCGCCGCCTCATCGGCATGTTCACACCGGTGAATCGGTCCCGCAAAACCTTCCTGTTCGGCGCCGTCGGCAATCCATTTTCCAAGCGCCCCTACCGTGATCAATCCGGCCCACGGACCACGCACCAGTTCGCGGCCCGCTTCCAGATGGGCCGGCTCTTCCAGATCCCCCAATTCCAGCATTCCCCCCAGCACCAGCCATTTCCGGCCTTCGGCCGGCATCTCGGCAAAGGCATCCAGGGCGACCCGCATGCTCAACGGATTCGAGTTGTACGCGTCATTGATCAGGATCCGCCCGTCCGTCTCCATGCGCGTCCACCGCATGGGCAGAGGCCGGTATTGACGGATGGTTTCCGCCAGGTCGCCATGTGCCAGCCCGTGCTCACGGCCGACGGCAATCGCGCGGAGGGCGTTGCTCATTGTATATTCGCCGGGAACGGGAAGGTGATACACATGCCCGTCTCTTTCCCCCCGTTCATACACCTGCATACGGCCCGGCCCGTCGGGTTCCCCCCGATAATCGGCTTCCGACCGAAGCGAAACCGTAACCACACGGCCATGGGCCTCGTTCCGGAAATCATCATACCACGGATCGTCCTTGCACAAGACCGCCACACCGTGCTCGTTAAGCGATTTCAACAGTTCCGCTTTTTCCCGGACAATGGCCTGCACCGACGGGAAAAATTCGGCATGCACGGAACCAACCGGGGTCATGATACCCCACGACGGTTTCAACACATCGCATAGCGGAGCCATTTCGCCGGGATGGTTCATTCCGATTTCGAAAACCCCGAAAGCATCGTGCGGTTCCATGCTCAGCAAGCTTAACGGCAAGCCGATATCGTTGTTCCAGTTGCCCAGGCTGCGCGCGGTGCGTCCCAGCCGCGTCAACACATCGGCGGTCATTTCCTTTACGCTGGTCTTGCCGACACTGCCCGTAATCCCGATCAATTTTCCCCGCAGGCGTTTCCGATGGCCGCGGGCCAGGTCCATCAGCGCCCGTCGGGCATGGTCCACGCACAGCAGGGGGAACTCGTCGGACACATCAACGGGCGACATCCGCTCGACCAGGGCCGCCACGGCGCCCCGGCGCATGGCTTCCTGCACGAATGCATGTCCGTCATGACGATCGCCCCGCAACGCCACGTAGAGATCGCCCGATCGAACCGGCTGATCCGTGCGAGGTTGAATCGAACGGCTGTCATGCACGATGCGCGAAATCGCCAGCGGAACGCCGTTTAGCCATTCGCCGTTCGTCCATTGCGCCAATTCAGCTGGGTTGAATTCACTCATTCCCCTTGCCGTTCGGTTTGGCCCCGTCCCGGCGCCCGGACGGACATCTCGTCCATGATGCGGCGCGCCACTTCCACGTCGTCGAAAGGAACGATCGTATGACTGAATTCCTGGTAGTTTTCATGGCCTTTACCCGCAATCAATACGGTGTCGTCGGGCCGCGCCGTCTTGAGCGCTTCCGCGATGGCCGATTCACGATCCACGATTTCGGTATAATTCGAACGCCCTTCAAATCCCGATACGATGTCCCGGAGAATCGATTCCGGATCCTCTCCCCGCGGATTATCGCTGGTCACAAACACGTGATCCGCGCCGCGCGCGGCCACCGCCCCCATTTTCGGCCGCTTGCCCCGATCGCGATCCCCGCCGCAACCGAACACGAGCAGTACCCGGCCCGGGGTGATTTCACGTATCATCTCCAACACGTTCACCAGCGCGTCATCCGTATGCGCGTAGTCCACAAACACCCGAAGGCCCCGATTATTGGGTACCGGCTCCATTCGTCCGCGTACCGCCGTCACCCCGGCCAGCGCATCCGTCATCATGCGGAGGTCGATCCCCATGGCCCCGCATGCGGCCAACGCGGCCAGCGCGTTGCTCACATTATACCGGCCCGGCACACACAACCGGATCCGCCCGGTTCCCCACGGGGAATGGACGGTGCCATGCGAACCCATCGCGCCCAATTGAATATCGGCGGCGCGCACCATCGCGCCTTCCGCCGTGCCATACGTAATCACGTCCGCCCGCAGATCCGCCAGGCCGGCCAGCCATCGTCCCGTCGGATCGTCCATATTGAGCACGGCCCGGGCGCCGGGACCCAGGGCCGTGAACAGTTTTGCTTTCGCCGCCGCGTATTGTTCCATGCTTCCGTGATATTCCAGGTGATCCCGCGTCAGGTTCGTAAATACGCCCGCGCTGAAGTCGATGCCCGCTACCCGTTTCTGGTGCAGCGCGTGGGAGGAAACCTCCATCACCGCGCTCCGGCAACCGGCCTCAAGCATCTGGTCCATCATCGCATGCAGATCGGGCGCCTCGGGCGTGGTCCGAACAGCCGGAATCGAACGCTCCCCCATCTCATAGGCCACACTGCTGATCAGTCCGGGTGCACGGCCCGCGCGTGCCAGGATGGCTTTGATCATATACGCCGTACTCGTTTTGCCGTTCGTCCCGGTAATGCCGATCACGTCAAGTCGTCTTGCGGGATAATCATGGAACGCGTTCGAAACACGGGCCAGGGCTTCACGGGCGTCGGAAACCCGCACACAGGGAATTCCGCGCGGGGTATCCGCGGACATTTCGGCAACGATAACGGCCGCGCCGCGCGCGACCGCATCCTCGATAAAAGCCGCCCCGTCCTGCCGGTGGCCGGGTATGGCAACAAACACGTATCCCGGACGTACGCGGCGGGAATCGTAGGCAATGCCCGTAATGCGTTGTTCCGTCGGAACCCCCGCCTCATTCGCCCGCTCCGAACCCGGCCCCGCACGGTATGACCGCGAACCGCGCGTGGCGATTCCCGGCACACCGCCCTTTCCATTGGCTCGCAACGGCTGAAGTACGCGCTCTAGGTTATCCCACTGCATAATATCCCTTGTTAACGGACCCAATATCACTCGTATCCCCCTTATCTTCCATGACTCGATGCTCCCCGCTGTGCATCCGCCACGGATACATCGGGGGCTATACCCAGGTAACGGACGGCCTGATCGGCAATTTCCTTGAACACCGGCGCCGCCGTCGCCCCGCCCGTACGGAGCGGCTGCGGTTCGTCCAGGACGATGATCATGCTGAATTCCGGATGATCCGCCGGAAGGAAACCGACAAAGGATGCGATGTTGGCGCGATCCGAGTATCCGCCCGGCACGGGTTTCTGGGCCGTACCCGTTTTCCCGGCCACCCGATATCCTTCCAGGGCGGCTTGACGCCCCGTACCGCCTTCTTCCGTCACGCGCGACATGATCCGCCGCATCAGACGCGCCGTATCCTCGCGAACGGGCCGGGCCAACACCTGGGGTTCGTTCTGAAAAACAACGCGACCCTGGCTGTCCATCACCTGCCGGACCACGTAGGGCCGCATCAGGAACCCGTCATTTGCGATCGCGTTCACCGCATTCAGCAATTGCAATGCCGTAACCGCCACCTCGTGTCCCATGGCAATTCGGGTGGCGCTGATCTGGGACCACGATGAACGCGAAGCCAGTATTCCGGGTTCCTCCCCGGGGAGATCAATGCCCACGGTGGAACCGATTCCGAAATCTCGCAAATACTCCTCCAGTCGTTGATTCCCGAGTTCCAGGGCAATTTTCGCCGCGCCGATATTGCTGGATTTCTGCAGAATTCCGTACACATCCAGCACGCCGTGCGGGCGATAGTCGCGCAAGGGACGCCCGCCGTAATGCCAAACGCCCTGTTCGCAATCGAACGTATGTTCCACACGAACGGCTCCGGCATCCAACGCCGCCGCGATCACCAGCGCCTTGAATGTCGAACCGGGCTCAAAATTATAACCAATCGCGCGGTTCCGCCTTGTTTCCTCCGCCGTAAAGCGGAAGGCATTCAGGTCATAGGTCGGCCGCGAGGCCATCGCCAATATTTCGCCTGTTTGCACATGCTGTATGATGGCCCATGCGGATTGCGCGTTATAGGCGTCCAGGGCCCGGTCCAGCGATTCCTCCACCATGAATTGCAGATTCTGATCCAGGGTCAGATACACATCGGCGCCCCGTTTCGGTTCAATGACCAGGCGGCGGCGGTTGTAGATTTCACTGCGGCGCCCGTCCCGTTCACTCACGCGAAGCCCGGGCCGGCCGCGGAGATACGCATTCATGCCCTGTTCCACACCCGCGCTTCCGATCCCGTCGAAATTCGAAAAACCCACCACGTGACTCATCAGCGCGCCCTGCGGGTAATGACGGGCGGTAACCCCGTCGAAATGCACGCCCGTCAACTGCATGCGCGCAATTTGATCGGCTACATCGCGCGGAACAAAGCGCTTCACATATTCAAATTGCCGCCCCGGACGATTTACGCGGTCGTACACGAACGCCGGGTCCAACTGCAACAGACGGGCCAACTGGTGGGTCACAAAGTGGGCGTGGCCGTTTTCCAGAATCGTCTTGGGACACACCCAGACATCCTTCACCGGCAGGTCCAACGCCAGGATATTCTGATTGCGATCCAGTATCCGTCCGCGCTCCGCCAGGATCGTCTGTTCGGAAAGACGCGTGCGAAAGACCCGGTCCTGGATGTCCTCTTTCGGCCCCAAATGCAAAAAGGCCAGACGGGCGCCCAGTCCGGCCATGACGAGCAGCATCAATACGGATACCGCCGGTATTCTATACGCTTGACCTTTACTGATCATTCATATGCGTCCCGCCGTATTGCGCGTATGCGATCCGCTCAAACTCCTCATGCCCCGCCGGCCATTCCGGCGCCGCCCGGCGGACAACGCGATTCTCGGAAGGCCAGGTCATCACCAGGTTGTGACGGCGCAAGGCCGCCTCCATGTTCCGGGGCGATCGCATATTCGCCCATTTATACTCTTCGTTCAGAACCCGGCTGTGGAGGTCGGTACGCCGTTGCTCCAACGTCTTGATGCGCTGCCCTGCGGCCTCACAGCGCCCCATCATCCAAAGGTAGGACAGCGACAAGAGGGTGGCCAGGGCCAGAACCGACAACAAGGGCTTGGGAATAATGAATCCCGCGCTCTTCTTCCTGTTATTCCGTCGTTTTCTTCTGGTCATGATTCATTCCTCTCTGTCTGTTCGTTTTACAATTCTAAGTTTTGCCGACCGTGCCCGCGGATTGTTTGCCTTCTCCGCATCGGAAGGCGTACCCGGCTTTCGGCGCACCCAGGACACGACCGGCGTTTCTCCCGTCCAACTCCGGCCGCCTTCCGGTAACGACTCCCATCGCCCCACATGGCGGGCGAACAGGTGTTTCACCCGGCGATCCTCGAGGCTGTGATACGTCAGCACCGCCACCCGACCGTCCGGTTTCAAATTATTCAGCGCGGCCTCCAGTCCGCGATCAATCCGTTCAAATTCCCGGTTCACCGCAATACGCAAGGCCATGAACGTCCGGGTAGCCGGATGGATCTTTCCCCGGCGTCCGCCCATCGCCTTTTCCACGATATTCGCGAGATGCGTCGTCGTCCTGATCGGTTGCCTGCTCCTCTCTTCAACAATCGCCTTCGCGATCCGGCGCGATGCCCGTTCCTCGCCATAAGTCCAAAGCAAATCGGCCAGGGCCGCCTCGTCCTTATCGTGAACCAGGTCGGCCGCCGTCACGGGCGCATCCTGATCCATGCGCATATCCAGCGGGCCTTCGCGCATAAAGCTGAACCCCCGCTCCGGGCAATCCACCTGGTCCGAGCTCATGCCCAGGTCCAGCAGAACGCCGTCCACGTCGTCCAACCCCTGTTCCCGGGCCCATCGGTCCATCTCGGAAAAATCGCCGTGAACGAGCCGGCAGTGACCGCTCCAAGGCGCCAGGCGTTTTTTCGTGCGGGCCAGCGCCTCTTCATCCAGATCAAGCCCCAGCAGGAATCCCTCCGGACCGATCCGGCGCAGAATCGCCTCGGCATGCCCGCCGCCGCCCAACGTGCCGTCGATATAGACACCCCCCGCGCGCACGGCCAACCCGTCCAGCACTTCCTCCCGCATCACGGGCTCATGCATCCGTAGGCCTCCGGCCGCGTCGCGGTTCGCGGACCGCGCTCAATTCTCGAATTTCACAGAACCAACGCCATACCGACCCCGGCCCTGACTGCTCACAAACAGTTCCGGTTCCCCCGTCTCCCCCTGCCACAGCCGATAGCGCAAACGATAATTTCCGCCGTTCCGCGGAACACAAAACCAACGGGTATCGTCCTGGTCTCTTCGTCCATCCAGCGCACCGTTGATCTTCAAAAATCTCGCAATCTTATGCATGCTCATGTCTCGGTCTCCCGGGTTCTTCTTTTTTTGTTATGTATGGGCGAATCGGGTTAAAAGCCGACATATTGAGCCGCTTCCCCCAATCCGGTTTCATCCACCGAATCCGTCACCTCTTTCCAGCGATCCGGATTCCAAAGCTCAAATCCATCGAACGTCCCCACCAACACCGCCTGGTTGGAGATTTCCGCATACGCCAGCAAATCGTCTTTCACACGTATTCGTCCCTGCGAATCCCAGGGAACAAGATCGGATCGAGAGGCAAGTGTCCGAGCCAGTTGCCGACCCTTGGCATCCGCAATCGAGAGATTGCGCAGCCGTTCCATCCTTCGGGTCATTTCACGGGCTGGGTATACGCACAGGCATTTCTCGTTTACGCTGGGAAGAACAAACAACCGTTTCGGAACACCTGCCAACTCGCGCCAATCCGAGGGGATCGTCAATCGCTTCTTGGCATCCAGGGAATGCACGTAGGTATTAACAAATACCCCTTCAGCGTGCTGACCTCCATTCGACATGGTATCCCTTGGCTCCATTTAACTCATCTCCTGCCCCACTTTAAACCACTATTCCCCACTATGAGTCAATACAATTTTATGAAAAATTTCAGGAATCGTGTCAGGCGCCTAAATGCAGGGGATTCGCGTTAATTCCGGCCGGGATGCGGGATACGGGATACGGGATGCGGGATGCGGGATGCGGGATGCGGATTCAATGTCCAACAGCCAACAAGGAATATCCAAAGATCAAATTTGGAGATTGGGTATTCCTTGCTGGATATTGGATATTCTCCCCTGCCTACATCACATCCAGCGGGCTCTGCACCCCCTGCCCTCCCTGTCGCAATACATGGGTATAAATCATCGTCGTCGAAACATCCGAATGTCCCAACAGTGATTGGATGGTGCGGATATCCGTTCCGCGTTGCAGCAGGTGCGTGGCAAAGCTATGACGGAGGGTATGCGGGCTCACGCGCTTGGTGATACGACATCGGTGCCGCGCCACGCGCAGCGCTTTGGCCAGGGTATCCTCGTTGACGTGATGGCGCCGCACCTTGCCGGATCGAGGGTCCGTGGACAGGGAATTGGCCGGAAACACATATTGCCAGCCCGGCTCCCGGGCGGCGTTGGGATATTTTCTTTCCAGCGCATGCGGCAGATACACTTCGCCATGACCGTCGGCGAGATCGCGTTCATGAAGAATCAAAACGCGTTCGATCTGGGCCTTCAGGTCCGCGACCAGGGATTGAGGGAGCGGAACGAGCCGGTCCTTGTCGCCCTTTCCACTGCGCACCGTGATCTCTTTCATGTCGAAATCAATGTCCTGGACCCGCAAACGCACGCATTCCATAATTCGCATGCCGCTCCCGTAAATCAGTCGCGCCATGAGGCCGGGAAGCCCCTGCATGCAGGTCAAGAGACGTTTGACTTCATCCACTGAAAGAACGACCGGCAATCGGATCCGTTTTTCGGCCCGTACCGCATCTATGCGTCCGTCCAGCGGATGCTGAAGGACTTCCCGGTACATATAGATCAGGGCATTCATGGCCTGGTTCTGGGTAGAGGGCGCAACCTTTTGATCCACCGCGAGATGGGTCAGATACGCTTCGATTTTCGCCTCCGGCTCGACCCGCAACTGATCCCGATTGCGAATATCGTGAAACTTACCGAACCGGGTAATCCATTCCAGGTAGGTTCGCTCAGTCCGGATCGAATAATGTTGGACACGGAGACGCTCGCGCGCCTCCTCCCGAACGCTCTTTTTTGCTTGCCTTTGCATGCGATATCCCTACCCTATTTGGGTATATTCAGGGAAGGAAATAATTCCGGATTACGCCCGTAATAGTCAATAGGCCGGAATTTCTTCCGGTCAATCAATGGTTGGGGAGAGTGTGTGCAGAATGAAAACAATCGGGGCAGTAG
>SLKG01000009.1 GCA_007134735.1 Kiritimatiellia bacterium | reverse complement strand
TGCCGGCGCCGACGCCGGGCGCGCCGAACACGCCGTTGACGCCGGCGTCGCTGACGGAATTGATCCTTCCGCGCTTTATCCAGGGCGAACAGGATCCACAGGGGAACAACTTCAACCGGGTGCCGTATGCGTTCCGGGTCCGGGTAGAAAACCTGTTGCCCACGAATACATACCGCTATGCGAACCGGGTGGTGACGGGCGAAGATCCGTGGAACCAGGACGGAGGCGGCAACATGATCTTTGCGCGGACGGACGGCGGGGACTTTGTGCGTACGACGTCCAGCCCTGACTTTTCGCCGAATGCGCTGCATTCGGGGCACGGTGTGCTCATGACGGATGAAACAGGAACCTACGAGGGCTGGTTTATCACGGAGCCTTCTGGCAATCCCCGTTTCGAGCCGGGCAACACGCTCAACATGCGCCTCCTGCTCAACGACGGCCAGGGCGGCGAGGAGATCGAGCATTACCTGACGACAACCGGCGGGGTGACCGTCCTGGCGCTGGATTACGATCCGGAAAGCGGTCATGAGATGTTTTTCACTAACACCATGTTTCTGAAGAACCCGGGATTTGAGGACGGGGACGGTTATAATGCATACAACTGGATTCAATCGGGCGGCGTACAGCGTCAAACCTGGGCGGCTCGACTGAACCCCGGGACGGATACGAATTTTGGCATGGCTTTGTTGGGGTGGGAAACAAGTGGATCATTTCATCAGGACTATACGGATCCTGTTGGTGGTGGTGACTACGAGTTTTCCATCTGGGGAGGCCGGTCGCATGACTGGAACGATCCCGGACACACCGTGGAAATGTTCATTGAGTTCCGGAGCAATGCGAATACGGTAATCGGTTCTGAAACGACCACGGATCTTCCCGGCAGTAACGACCAATGGAATGAATATTCGATAAGCGGTACGGCGCCGGAAGGCACGAGCATCGTTCGCGTTGGTGTGCGATTCAGCGGGCCGAGCGGTGGTGGAGGTTGGTTCCGATGGGACGATGCCGAACTGATTGAAACGTATTCGGAGCCCGGAGAGCCGATTGAGGGCGATGCCGTTGGACTGGTGGGATACAGCCATGCCGGACCGCGGCATTTCGCGGTGCTGTATGATGAGGAAACGGGGTTGAGCCGCCCGGTCTCGGCGACGTTTGTGGAAGTATCGGGCGCGGAAACGGATGAGCGATATGCGGACTTCTACGTGGACGAGGTGTCGGGCCGGGACGGACGGTGGGGAACGATCATTCCCAAGGATCTGCCTTCGGGTGTGCGGCGCGTGGAAGAGCGCAGTCTGATCGACGGACAAGTGCAGAAGATCATCTACGAAAAGGATGAGGGCTGGCCGGGAACGGTGGATCCGGAAGGCGGACCGACGCCGGTTATTCTGAATGCCCCGCCTTTTTTGACTCCCCCTCCGGATGTGGTCATGGCGCCCGGCGGATGGTTGACCCTGCCGCTCTCGGCTTCGGACCCGGACGTTCCTCCGCAGACGCTGTCCTTTGACCTGGTTTCGGGACCGGAGGGCGCTACCGTAGACACCATGGGACCGGATGAAGGAGTCTTTCAATGGCGACCGGATACAGGTCAGGCCGGTACGACGAATGTTGTGACCGTCAGGGTCGGGGACGATGGAGAGCCGGCATTGTGGGATACGGGTACGTTTGTTATCCGGGTGGCGGGCACGGAAAAGGAAATGTCGGTTCTGATGGAATCAACCGTCGGGGGGCCGGAGATGGTGATTCGGTGGCCGTCGCTGGTTGGAGAACGTTACCGCGTGGAATATCTGTCCAATATAACGCATACCGGCTGGCAGACGCTGGGCGAACCCGTGATCGCCACAAACGAGGTTTCCCAAAAGACGGACCCCCTGACGCCGGAAAACGCCCAACGCTTCTATCGGGTCCTGCATCTCCTGCCGTAGACCGTACGGCTCTTCTTCCGCAATGCCGGGTTCTTAAGCGGCATCAGTCCGAAACCAGGGTTTCGTCGTATTCCCCGCGTATGTAGGTGTTGAAGAACCCGCCCTTCGAGTCGGCCACGAGAAACTCAGCATATACGGTAGGTGGCACCGCTTCATATTCATATGTTCGGGGGGGATTAATGAACCGTATCGTCAATGTCTGGGTCGCATCGTCATATCTTACGGCCTCGATCAACGAGGAATCCACCGGAACATATTGCGCTTCAGGTGGTCGTTCACAGCCGAGAAACAGGACTATGACACCCAATAGGGGAATCCAGCGTGCACATTTCATAACGTTTCTCCTCTGATTTGCCTGCGTGAAACAGGAGGTGTATGTGTTGCGCTACCCAACGCCAGTATTGCCAATCGACGGGGAAAAGTCCAGTCCTCTTCCGATGAATTCCCGGCCTGTTCCCTTCACGCGCGGGGTCGGAATCGCCGATTTGCTTTGCCCCATGGGTTTTCGCCCTAGGCGTATTTCCGTGTATAGGCGGACTTGTCCTCGCCCATGGCCAATGGGGGACAGAGAATAATATGACCGAGCACGGCTTTTCGGAAGTCCGAGCGGGTCTGCAATGGTGGTCTGGGCACGGCCATGGTTGAAGATGCGAGCATTTTAACGGGTACCTTCTGGATGGGCATACGGAGGCTTTCCAGGTTGACCATCAACGTCCTGGGATCGATCAGCGCATGCGAAAACGTGGCCGGGGCGGGTTTGAAATGATCGATTTCATCCACTTCGTGATAACCGGGGTCAAACCGGCCGGGATGCGTGATCGGTGACGGTGGCGGCGGCGGGAGGGGCGCGGATGGGACCGTACGGAAGGAGGGTCGTTTCTTCCGGGCCCTTTCCGGTTCCGTCCGGATTTTCGGCCTGGACGGTTCCCGTGCCCGACTCCAGTCTCCCGCTCGGGAGGCGGTTCGCGCGGGCGCGGTTCGATCGCGTCGTGGAGGTTCAGGTTGTTTTTCGAGCGCCCGTGGCGCGACTGCTTCTTCTCCCGTTGATTCTTCCAGGAACGATTCCCCCGTAAGATCCTCGAAAAAGTCCCGCAGTTTTCGGTCCAGTGCTTCTCCGGTCGCGGGCGCTTCGGGCCGGGTTTCGGGTTCGGCCGGCCGGCTCCGGCCCGCCTGTTTGGTACGCGCTACCAATTGGGCCACAATCCACAGCACCACGATGATGAGCCAGACGATCACTTCCGGCCCGAACCCATCGTTCTGCTGTATGTTCAGCAATTCCAACATGGCCCTTCTCTTGTCCTGCATTCGCCCGCCCGGGACTCCCTCCGGGTGCGGTTCTCCCGGTGGTTGCGGCCGGATCGAACAGGCTTATTTCTGTTTCCCGGATTCGCCTTCATCCCGCGACAACGATTCACGCATGGACGTATCCGCCAGGATGTTCTGCATGCGATAGAAGTCCATGACGCCGAGATTGCCGTCCTTGAAGGATTGCGCGATGGCCAGCGGCACTTCGGCCTGCGCCTCGATGACCTTGGCTTGCATTTCCTGTACGCGGGCCCGCATTTCCTGTTCATAGGCGATCGCCATGGCGCGACGGCCTTCGGCTTCGGCCTGGCGCAATTTCTTGTCGGCCTCAGCGCGCTCGGTCTCCAGCAAAGCGCCGACGTTGGCCACTTCGCGGGTGCCGCTGACGCCCGCTACACTGACGTCGGCGATATCGATGGATACAATTTCAAATGCCGTCTGCGCATCCAGGCCGCGGCCCAATACGCGTTGGCTGATGTGATCCGGATTTTCCAGTACGTCCTTGTACGTTACGGAAGACCCGATCGCGCTTACAATACCTTGTCCGACGCGCGCGATAATCGTGTCCTCGGTCGCGCCGCCCACGAGACGTTCGAGGTTGGCCCGCACAGTCACGCGTGCCTTGACGAGCAACCGGATTCCGTCCTGTGCCACGGCGTCCAGCAGGGCCGTGCCCTTGTTCGGATCCGGGCAATCAATTACCTTGGGATTTACGCTGGTCCGGACCGCGTCGTACACGTCGCGGCCCGCCAGGTCGATGGCGCATGCCCGCTGAAAGTTCAGGTCGATGTTGGCTTTATCGGCTGCGATCAGGGCCTGCACGACATTGATGACATCGCCGCCCGCCAGGTAATGCGCTTCCAGTACGTTGGTGTTCAGGTCCAGGCCCGCCTTGACGAGCCGGATGCGCGCGTCCACCATGAGTTTCGGCGGCACGCGGCGCAGTTTCATCGCCACGAGCGTAAAGAGCGACACGCGTGCGCCGGATGTAAGTGCGCGCACCCATGTCCCGAGAAAGGAGAAGAAAATCCCCACCAGCACCATCGCGGCAATGGCCAGCAATACGATAATCACATTGAATACCTGTTCCATGATCGGACTCCTTTTTATGTGTGATCAGATATCTGTACGCGTCTCGAAATAATAATCAACCGTGCGTTACCCGGTCTCTGTCCGGGATTCCTCCGGCGAGGGATTGGCCCAGCCCAGAATAAGGCCTCCCACTCCCAAAATACTTATCAGGATGACCGCTACACTGCCCACCATAGGCAGGGTTGCCATAATGTAAAGGCAAAGCAGACCAAGAGCCAATGCGGCGATGACGGTGGATAGGGGTTGAGGGCCGCGTCGGCCCAGCAGGAGGCCGCCGAGAGCCAGTCCCACGATGATTTTCGATAGATAGAGCAGGCCGGTATATCCGAAGAGCATCAGCACGCCCAAAGGAATTCCGATTACCGTGATCAGGGCAAAAAATGCCAGCATTGGGATCAGGAATAAGGCGATTCCGCCCACGAGGCCGCATTTCCAAAGTGATTGGCGCACCGCTTTGACCGCACGGCCCGAATACTTCGGAAATACCGCTACAAAGGCGATACCCGTCAGCATGGCGGCGGAAAAAAGAAGCCCCTGAAGCAACAAGTTGCCCGCCCATGGAAGCATAAGCCGTTCAGGCTCCGGCTCGCTTCGGATGAGTCGGCCGTCCAGGTGCACGTGGCGGTCAAGAACAAGCTCTCTGGGGGCGGTATATACCAGGTCGCCGCCGATTCGAGTACCCGGCAACACCACAATATCATCGGCCTGAAGCCGAACCGTTCCCTGGATGTGGCCTCCCAGTGTTACCTGTCGGGCGATGATTCGTAAGTTTCCCCCGATGGTTCCCTGTGTGCTGATGTCGTGTCCCGCCAGAATCGCGTCGTGACCGACCTGGGCGTCCGGCCCGAGCTGGATCACACGGCTCGACAGGGCCATGAGGCCGGATTCAATCGTGCCGTTCAAACGAAGAGGACCGCTGCCCATCAATCGGGCACTTTGCTGAATCTGGCCATTGAAATCCGCGGTGCGCGTAAGCGCCCATAGATCCTTTTTGAATCGTCCGGGAAAAAGAGCGTCGCCGCCCAGAATAAACAGGTTTTCCTCCACCGTTCCCTGTATATCAATCCGGTCGGCAATCAACCAGAGTTCCTGAACAAGCGATTCGTCGGAATTCAACGAGAAATGATCGACGTTTCGGAAACGTATGCCTTCGGCCCAGGCGGACAGCGGGAGGACGAGGATTAGAATGAGGAGAAGCGAACACAATCGCCGCACTAGAAATACCCCTCCTCCTTGGCTTCTTTCGTTGGTTCCGGTCCTGGGGCAGGTTCCTCGATTTTTCGCGCGGTGACATGATTTCCAATCACGTTCACGATTCGCACGCGGGATCCCTTGTCGATCCATTTCCCTTCCGCGACGACATCAATCCGTTGGCCGCTGATTTTAATGACTCCGGACGGGCTGAGCGGAGTGATGGCGATGCCTTCCTGCCCGATATAGTCTTTCAACTTGGTTGAGATTCCCTTGTATTCGCGCACGTCGTCCGAGAGGGTCAGCACTTTGCCCAGCCGGGATCGGGGGATCAGAATCATCCAGGCCACGATGGATATCGCGAGAAAGATAAGAATGAGGATGGCCGCCAACGTTCCGCCTTGCGTCCCGAAGGCTTGGTAGCCGGTAACGATGGCGCCGAGGAGGGCGATTCCGCCGAGAATACCCAACACGCCGCCCGGTACGAAGATCTCAGCGCCCATCAGAAAAAGACCGGCCGCGACCAGAATGATGAACAGTTGGGTTTCCATGGGTTTATGTCGTCGTTTCCTCGACGGCTTCAACTATGATGCGGTTTCCGTGTGTTTCCACGATTCGTACCCGTTGCCCTTCCTCGATATACTCACCTCGTGCGATTACGTCGAGGATGCGGTCCCCGAACATCGCATCACCGGCCGGATACAGCGGAGTCGTGGTAACGCCTTCCTGTCCAACCAGGTCGTGCGTATCGTCCGATGAAGCGTATCCTTCATCCCGGCGCGTGGCCTCATCCAGAATCAGTTTATGGAAGAGCGGTGTTTTCGGCAAGAGTTTGCCCATGATACCCGCGCACACGGCGGCTCCGATGATGGCGCCCGACAGCTTCAATACCGGAATCTGAAATTCGGCCAGGGAGGGGACCCACGGATCCCCGGGAAAACGCTGAATCATGGCATTGAGCAGCGACCAAACCACCAGCGCAATACCGGTAATTCCCGCGATGCCGAAACCCGGCAGCACAAAGACCTCAATAAGAATGAGCGCGATGCCGAGAATGAAAATGAGAATCTCCTCATGGCCCGCCAGGCCTGCGATGTGATGTCCGGCAAAATACAGCACGAGACAGGAGATCCCGATGATGCCGGGCCAACCGAAGCCCGGTGATTGAATTTCCAGGTAAATGCCCAGAAATCCGATCATCATGAGCAACGGTCCGATGATTTGTAGAAACCGTGCGACATGCTCGGCATAGGTCACAGCCAACTCTTCCCGGACCATATGGGCGTACCCCAGTGCATACAGCAATTCGTCGAGCGAGTCATAGGTGCCTTCGGATAAGAGGGGTTTCTGCTCCTCCCCGTACCGCCGTTCGGCTTCCATATTGGTCAGTGTGAGCAACTGACCCTCGGCGCTGATGACTTCATCGTCGAGGATGTATTCAATTTCCGGACGGACCATGGCGGAGGCGAGGGTTTCATCGCGTCCTTTCCGTTGGGCCACGCCCCGGATAAGGGAATCTACGTAGGACATGATCTTTTCCCGCTCGGCGTCGGGCATCGGCTGTACCCCGCCGCCGGGGGCCATCATGATGGGCATGGCGTCTCCGATCTTCGATCCCGGCGCCATGTAGATATGATCCGTGGCCAGTGCAATAATGGCGCCGGCCGAGATGGCGTTGTGTTCCACAAAGGTGTAGGTCGGCACGTCCATTCGCGCGATCAGATCCACGATTTCCTCCGTGATATTCACGGCGCCGCCGGGGGTGTCCATGGGAAATATGACGGCCCGGGCCTGTCGTTCCTTGGCCTCCGCGAGTCCGCGCCGGAATATATACAGCAGCGCCGGCTCGATCGGACCGCGAATGGGCAGGATATAAATCAGCCCCTCTTCAAGCGGCCGGATATCCGGGGACAACGCCGCTTCCTCGTCCCGCGCACCGATGGGGATGGCAACAGAGGCGATCAACGCCAGGTAGATCATGATGCGTAGCTGTTTCATGCCGGGGAAAGATACCACAGTTTTGAAAACAAGAATAATGAAAACGTCTTTGAGAAAAGTTCTCAAAGAAACCACGGATTACACCAATAACACGGATAGCACCGATGAAACGGGAGGGCCCGCGTCCCCGCGCGCCGGGCTACGAAACAAACGTCAGCCCTCATTGTCCACCGTAATCGCGTGAGCGACGTTGTCGCAACGCGACTCACGTCGTCGCCCGTACGCGTCCACCGAAGAGAATGGGAAGAACAAAGAAGGACAAAGAGGGGGAACGTCCACCCGTCCATTCTTCCTTTCCCTAGTTTCCTCTTCTCCGTGCCTCGGTCTTTCTCCGTGGTCAATTCCCGCTCTTTGCGGCTTCCCTCTCTCATCCGTGCCATCCGTGTAATCCGTGGTTCCTTCCTCTTTGGTTGTACGTGCTCTTATCCATCTCCCCCCTCACCGGCCCGGCCGGAATTGCCATATCCCAAAAATCAACCACCCGATCATGAGCACGGAGACGCCGATGAGAACCGGTCCCGCGCCGAACTGATCGATCAGCGGAAGGGAAGCCGCGGTGAATAGACCGCCTCCCACCACCGGTTCGAATAGAAGCTGTTTGTAACCGAACGCTTCCATGGCGCCGGTTTGCCCTTTCGGATCGCTCATGCGCACGAGGAGCAGGCCGATGACCGTCATGCCCATGCCTTGACCAAAATTGGCCAGGCCGTTGACCGCCCATTTCTCCGGAAACATCCACCGCGCCAGTACCAGGTATCCAAACAAATTCCACAGAATCCCTCCGAGGGCCAGCAGGCCGAAGGCCCACGCATGCGTACCAATGGCTTCCAGGGACAAAGTGGCCAAAGCCGCGACGATCAGGACGTCGAGCGCGGCGCCGGATATCCGGTTGATCAGATGCCGGTCGATCAGGGCGGAGAACCCGAAACGGTCAGCGGCGATTTGAACGAAAACGCCGCCGATCATGGCCAGCGGGAAAAGAGGAATATGCACGAGGAGTTCCGGCCAGCCCAGCGGAACAAGCCAGGCCGCTTCCATTCGGACCAGCCCTTCCAGAAGCAACCATCCGATACCGATGGCCAATGCAATGAAACCCAGGTGAACGGATAGGGGTTCAATGGCTTGATCGCGTTTGACGCCGCCCGTTTCTTCCGGTTCTCGGTTTTCGTGTTCGGAAAGCGATTCTTTTTCCTCGACGGAACCCAACTCTCCCGGCGGCGGGATATGCCCCCGCCATACGGCCCAGTTGATCAGGGCCGTCCCCAGCAGGACGCCCATGACCACACCGACAGTCGCCAGCCCGAGCGCCAGGTCCGCGCCATCCTCGAATCCCAGCGAACGGAATGTGTCTCCCAGGCCGGCCGCGGTGCCGTGACCGCCTTCGAACCCGATCTCGATCAGGGCCCCGGACATGGGGCTGATGCCGAAAAGAGGAGTCAACAGGAACAGGGCCAGGGTAAGACCCACCACGTATTGGCCCCAGGCGAGTGTTTGACCGTGCGCCACCATCGGTCCCGCCTGTCGCCAGATCTTGCGAGGACTTGGGATCGTCTTGCCCAGAAACAGCGCCGCAAAAACGGCGCTGATCAACAGGCCGGGCATGGCCGACCACGCCTCTTGAATGGCCGTCGGCCACAAGCCGTCATGAAACCGGGCGGGTTCCTCGAAAAACCGTCCAAATACCTGCGGTCCCAATAGGAGTCCCAAGGCGCCTCCCACGATGGAACTGGGTAGAAACAGATTCTGCAATACGCGGACCCGGCGCCGGATCGCCTTCCCGGCAAGAATCAATCCCCCGATCAGCGCTAGGGCTGTAAATATGTCCTGCACCGTCATGATTAAAACCAACCTCCAATCGTTTTGCCTCTCAACCGCACTATAGCGGTCATGCCGGAGAAGTCGAGGTATCTCAGGCGGCTATACGGCTGACCGGGACGGGAGTCCGGGTTGTAACAGGCTGGAACCATAAATCCCGGCGCGTGCATCCGGCTTCGTTCCGCCCGGGAGGCGGTACTACGCCGTGACAGGGCGCCCGCGCCCTACCTTCCCGCGGTGGATTTGAGATGGGTAGGGCGGGGCCGCCGGACCCGCCGGAGCATGGGTTGATAGAGACCGGATCGATTCGCCCCGGCGCGTGCATCCGGCTTCGTTCCGCCCGGGAGGCGGTACTACACCGTGACAGGGCGCCCGTGCCCTACCTTCCCGCGGTGGATTTGAGATGGGTAGGGCGCCTGGTCACGGCGTAGCTTCCGAGCGAAGCCGGACGGACCCGCCGGAATAGGCAATGAGAGCGCCCGGTGTTTTGCGCCTCGGCGGTTGCACCCCCGCCTTTATCCATTTGCCAAAGTTAACGGCATTCCCTATGTATAGTGACGCAGACCACGGTTGTGTCATGTGGAGTAAGTCAGGCATTCCTGCCTGACTTTGAGCAAGCGGGACGCATGAGATGATTCAACAAGGATGGAATCCTTATGGAACTCAAAGACAAAGTGGCGTTGGTGACCGGGGGCGCCGTGCGCATCGGCCGGGCGATCTGCGAAGCCCTCGCCGAATCCGGTGCGCATGTCTGCGTTCACTATCGTAGTTCCGAATCCGAAGCCGAGGATTTGCGGGAGATGTTGAGCCGGTACGAGAGCCGCGTCTATCTGCTTCAAGCCGACCTGACTTCGGAGCAAGCGTGCGATCAACTCGTGCAGGAAGCCTGGGATGTGGCGGGCGGACTCGACATCCTGGTCAACAACGCCTCCCGGTTCAAAAAGGTTTCCCTCGAGGAATCCACGGCCGAAGCCGTGGATGAGGAATTCTGGCCGAACCTGTATGCACCCCTGCATCTGATGCGCGCATTCGCCAAGCGGTTTCAAACCGGCAAAATGGTGAACCTGCTCGATCGTCGCATCACGTCGCCGGATCCGTCCTGCGTGCCGTACTGGCTGAGCAAGAAGGCCCTTTCGGACCTGACGCAATTGGCGGCCTTGGAATGGGCGCCGGGCATCACGGTCAACGGCGTCGCGCCGGGCGCCGTATTGCCGCCGCCGGGTAAAGGGGAGGAGTACCTGAAGGAACAGGCCGGACACGTCCCCCTTGACCGTCGGGTCACGCCGCGGGAGGTCGCGGAGGCGGTCCTGTTTGTATTGCGGAACGATGCCCTGACCGGACAGATCATCTATGTCGACGGAGGGCAACACCTGAAGCATTGGTGATTGAAGATGGCCGATTGATGATTGAAGATGTGCTTATTCGATCCGCGAATGCTTTTCACATCTTCAGACGGATTATGTGCACGGGCTTGTAGGAAGCGCGCTTGCGCGCGATGACGAATCGAAGGGTGGCGACACAATATGAATGATCGAATCTATATCCGGGACCTGCATCTTCGCTGCATCATCGGAATCAATCCGGAGGAGCGGCGGGAGAAACAGGATGTGGTCATCAACGTCATTCTCGAATGTGATCTTTCAAAAGCGCACCAAGCCGACCGGATCGAGGACACGGTTAACTACAAATCCATCAAGAAAAAGATCCTGAATATGGTGGAGGCCAGTGAGTATCAATTGATCGAAACCCTGGCCGAGCGCGTGGCGGCAATCTGCCTGGAGGATCCCAATGTGCGACAGGCCGTGGTGACCGTGGACAAGCCCGGCGCCTTGCGGTTCGCCCGGAGCGTGGCGGTGGAGATCACGCGGGTGCGACAGTCCGATGGTAAGTAACGGGACCATTCGTACTCGTCCTCGTTCTCGTCCTCGAATTGAGCCGGAGAAGACATGATCAGCAAACAACCACGGTTTCTTTTCCTGCGCGGGGGCGCCATCGGGGATTTCATTCTGACGCTGCCGGCATTGAGCGCCTTGCGAGACCGGTGGCCCGATGCCCACATTGAAGTCGTGGGGTATCCGCACATTGCCCGCCTGGCACAGGCGGGTGGGTTGGCGGATGCTGTGCGATCATTGGACGAGGCCGGCATGGCGCGCTTCTTTTCTCATCGTCCCGCGTTTCCACAGGAACAGATCCAATATATCCGTTCGTTTGATATCGTCTTTTCCTATCTTCATGATCGCGATGGGATCGTTCAGAACAACCTCAAGCTCGCGGGTGCGAAACTGGTCATCTACGGTTCCCCGCTTGTAGAGAGCGGGCACGCCGTGGACCATCTCCTCAGGCCGCTCGAATCGCTGGCGATTTTTGAGGCGGACGTGATTCCCCGTCTCGTATTGGGGGATGACCATCGGAAGGGGGGCCGGGAAATACTGAGGGCCATGGGGATCACGGGGCCTGTTGCGGCCTTGCATTCCGGAAGCGGCAGCCGCCGGAAGAACTGGCCGGCGGACCGGTTCGTTGCCTTGGCGGAACGAATCAAGTGTGAGGGCCGATACCAGCCGCTTTTTATCGTGGGGGAGGCGGATCAGCCACCCGCCGGAGAGATGCCCGTATTAAGCGGATGCGAGTTATCCGAGGTAGCGGGCGTCTTGTCCGAGTGTGCCGTGTACGTTGGAAACGATTCGGGGATCACGCATCTGGCGGCCGCCCTGGGCCTACCGGTGGTGGCGCTGTACGGACCCAGCGATGCCGATCGCTGGGGCGCACGGGGCGAACGCGTAACCCATCTCAGGAGCCCGGACGGAGATTTGAATAATCTGGAGACGGCTCAGGTATTCGAGGCCGTAGGGGATATCCGTTAACAAGGTTTTGCCCAAAACGAAAAGCGGTCCGCGAGGCCGCGGTTCCTCCCGCTTAATTCGCTGAATTCCCGGGAATTCGAGAGAGACGATGACTGTGCCGGTCGGAATCCATCGCGTGATTCGATTTGGGCGACACGCCATTTCCTCCTCATCGGGCTTGTTCCGGAAGCCGGGCTTTGTGCTATAGTCACCCGGATGTGCAAGCAGGATAGGGGCCGATAAAGCATATGAAACTGGTTATACTGGGCGCAAAAGGGATGCTGGGCACGGATCTGGTTCGAGCCTGCGAACGGTCAGGTCTCGAGGCGGTCGGACGGGATCTGCCCGAGTTGGATATCACGGAACCCAAACAGCTCGAACGCGAATTGCCGTCCGGGGATTGGGTGATCAACTGCGCCGCCTATACGCGCGTGGATGACGCCGAACGGGAACGCGATCAGGCCTTTGCCCTCAATGCGGAAGCCCCGCGTTACCTGGCCGGCATCTGTGCCGGTCGCGGGACGCCGTTCATGCATATCAGCACGGATTATATTTTCGACGGGAGCGCCGGAACTCCGTACCGGGAAAATGCACGCCCGAATCCAATCAACGTGTATGGCGCCGGTAAACTGGCGGGCGAAAAGGCCATCCGGGCGCAAGGCGGTCACTATATCATTGTGCGCACCCAGTCGTTGTTTGGTGTACACGGCCCGAACTTTGTGAAGACCATTGCGGGCAAGCTGCGGGAAAGCGATGCGCCGCTTCGGGTGGTGAACGACCAGGTATCCGCACCGACCTGGACGGGGCACCTGGCCGAAGCCCTTGTCAAGCTTGCCCGATTGAAGCAGAAAGGGGTGGTGCATGTCACCGCATCCGGTTTCTGTTCGTGGTATGATTTTGCCTGCGCCATCGCGGATCGCGTGAAACCGGACGCCCGCATCGAACCGGTGTCGTCGGACGAAATGAAGCGGCCGGCTGCGCGGCCCCCGTTTTCGGTATTGGACAACAGCCGTTTCCTTTCATGGACGGGCGAAGCCCTGCCGTCCTGGGAGGAGGGGCTCGAGGCGTACTTGAAAGAAGAGGGAGCGTTGCTCTGATCGATTCATAATGGGTTCATTATGCTGGAGGGACGCGCTTCTGCGCGTTCCGGGCACACGGAAGCGCGCCCCTCCAGGAGAAGGGCAGTGGCGGGCGAGCATGAAGAGATCAAATTCAGATAAGGGAACGATATGAAACTGTTGGTTACGGGCGGCGCCGGATTTATCGGCAGTAATTTCATCCGGTACATGATGGATACGTATCCGGATGTCGAAATCGTCAATATGGATGTACTGACCTATGCGGGAAACCTGGAAAACCTTTCCGGGGTGGACCGGGATCCGCGCTATACGTTTTTCAGGGGGGATGTCAGTCGGCCGGAGGATGTGGAAAGCGTTTTTGGTTCTCATGCGTTCGATGGGGTTGTCAATTTCGCCGCCGAGAGTCATGTGGACCGCAGTCTGCATTTCGGGCCGCAGGAGTTCATTCAAACCAATATCCTGGGCACCCAGTTATTGCTGGATGCG
>SLKG01000164.1 GCA_007134735.1 Kiritimatiellia bacterium | reverse complement strand
GATCGAGCAACGTAAACCGGTCTGTCCGGAAGAATATGGGGGAGAATTCCCCGCGCTCTTGTCCGTCGTCGCGTCCCGTGCCGACGTATTGATACGACGGCATTATTTCCAGCAGATCAAGATTCTGGTGATGGAGATTTTCCTGCATGCCGATAATGTCCGGAGCTTCCTGTTCCATATAGTCCTTGATAATCGGCAAACGGAATTCCCATGCATTCTTTCCGTCGGCCGGATTGTCAAAGCGAACATTAAAAGACATAACCTTGATTTGATGATCTTGTGCCTGTAGATGCATGGCCGATATCATGAATAGAATGATGGCGGATATTTTCATTGTGGTATTGAGAATATCAAGTGTCTCTTTAATCGTTGTATCGCGCGCAGGTATATCGGGAACGGGCCGGCGCGGTATTCGGGCGGGATGCCGTGGACGCCGAATACGCGGTCCCACGTGCGCTCAAAGCAGTGCGCGGCGTCAGGCAGTTGTTCGGCGATGTCCAAGGCCTTCCGGTAAAATTCGGGCGGTTGCCGCCGGGCCAGGTCCGCGGTCAGCGCGAAGTGGGCGCTCGGATAAAAAATCACTTCTTCCGGCGCCGCTTCATTCCACAGCGCCTTCCAGAATGCGCGTAGGGGCAGGGGACGGCCTTCGGGATTCCGGCTCCATTGCTGAAAGAGGCGCGTCCCGTCCGCGTCGTCCCGGTCGATGATGAAACCCAGCCATAGAAAATCCTCGATCGCAATCCGATTGAAGGCGATGCGATGAAGAATCTTGTGAAAGTCCGGCACATGATCGAACGGTTTGCCCTGGGCAAAGACGGTCAGATCGGAGAGTTCATCGTATCGACGGATGACATGATGCAGGTACGTGTGCGCTTCGCGGCCGACATTGGGGAGGGTAATCTGTTCCAGATTGCTCCGGCGGCAAGGCCGCTTCGTAGCCGCGCCCGATAGGGCGTGGCCCGGCAGGGACAAAGGGGACGCGCCCTTGTCGTACACCGTGATTCGGAACCGTTTCGGCACACGCCGAAGCCAGTTCAGGTCTTCGTGATGACGGGCCACGACCAATTCCAGTGTGCGCATGGGACTAGTGTGCGGCCGCGAGCCGAAGAAGGCAAGGAGGGAAGAGAGTGTCGCGTGTCGGGTGTCGGGAATGGACGGTTGTTCGAGGACGAGGACGAGGACGAGGACGAAGGGAAACCGTGTCGCGTAGGGGCGGGCCCGCGGCCTCGCGGGCCGGGATACAGGGCGAGGGCGGCGGGAGCAGGAAAGGAAAAGATCAGCACCGTTCAAGAAAGAGCGGGCCGTTTGCGAATGGATGCATGATGGCGCTTGCAGTTGAGTGTCAACGTGGCAGGCTGTTGATGAAGCTATGTCCGGGCATACATCCAGTAAACGAAACCGCAAGAGAAGGTTGCGCATTGCGATCGGGTGGGTGGCGTTCATTCTCATCCTGCCGGTGGCGGCGGACGCACTGTATGCCGCGCTCATGCGTTTACGAATCCGGCAGTGGGAAAAGACCCTGGTTCGGGATGAATACGGAATTCGCAGCGGAGCCATACCGTTTCAATGCGGCGAAGGAAATACCGCAATCCTTTTCGTGCCGGGATTTGCCGCTCCGCCCGCGTTGTTTCGTTTCTTCGCGGAGGTGCTGGATCCCGAATTCTCCTGTCATGCCATGCGCCTGCCCGGCAAGGGCGAACCGATCGACCGCATGCGTGAGGTCCGCCAGGAAGAGTGGAAGGATGCCGTCCTTCGCGAGGCGCGCGCGCTGAACCAAATCTACGAACAGGTCTGGCTCGTGGGGCATTCCATGGGGGCCGCCGTTATCCTGAACGTGATCCGGGAGGATCCCGGCTTGGCGGACGGGATCGTGCTGGTGAATCCGTTGATCCGGGTGTCGGATGAGCGAAGCCCGTTTCTGCCGGCCCGGACCTGGTTTGATGTTGTGCGGCGGGTTTCGATCTTTACTGATGTCGTCGAATTGCACATGCCGCTGGATGCGGAGTTGGAGGAGGCGCACGAACTGGACGATCGCGACCGGTTTATTCCGGAGTCCCTGTACGCCGAACTCTTCGCGCTGATCGACCGCCTTCATTCCGCGCCGGCGGGTACGTTTGACGGGTCCGTGATGATGGTCATCGCGCCGCGGGACCGGGTGGTAGACAACCCGGCGGCCGAACGCTACCTGGCCGATCTGGAAGCTCCCGTGCGCAAGGTATTTTACGATTACGCCTCCGGACACGTGATCCCGATCGACGCGGGCCGGGAAACGGTGGCGGAAGAGATCCGGCGGTTTGTGTTGGGGAAATGAGGGGAGATTGGTAATAGTAAGAGGGATCCGGCATATTATCGCGCGGTCTCAATGCTTGACGTCTGCCCCCGATTTCGATACGTTCACAACGTGAAGGTAGTATCATCACCATCACCACCATCAACAACCTGGCTTCCGCAACTACAGGGACATCTCCCCAGTCCTCCCCCGAAAAGCGATTTCGTATCAGGTGATGTGCGAGGGTCTCCCGTGTCCGACTGTGCCATAACAGAGATCGGGAGCGGTCTTCGCATTGAAAACGAAAGGATCCCGACATGAAGAGCCCACCGTTGTTGCGAATCTTGTTCTTGATCGCCATTCTTTCACCACTGATCCCCGGAAGGCTGTCGCTCGGTGATGAAGGGGAATGGCATTATGCTTCCGATAACGGTTTTTATGCGGGGCTGTTTCTCTCATATAATGAGATCGGGGGAGGGTTTAAGGGTTCATCGGTGCTGGTGGACAGGGAAGAGCTGATTTTGGTTCCGAAAGTGGACAGCGCCTCTGGCGTGGGGATTGTGTTGGGTTTCCAAAACAGCCTGACTCCGATCCATACAAAAGTATCTGCTTTCGAATTAAGCTACATGCAGTCCACTCATGATGTTTCCTTTCAGGGGAACCTGAAGAACACAGCCGTGTTTTCTATGGCCGGGCTCGACTACAGCGCGCGTTTCTTCCCGGACCAAGCGTTACAGCCGGGGCTTATGATAGGTGTGGGAATGCCGGTGCTAAAGGTTCGGAACTACTCAATGGACATTGACGAGAATACAAGCGACGCCACTTTCTCGGGGGCCTATGCCAGGATGGGTACCGGATTGTCGTACTATTTTACTCCACGGCTGGCGCTGCGCGGAAATGTCATGTACCGATGGATGAGTTTTAGTGATGTCAAGGGAATCAGCCGTAAAGTGAAGTTAGTCGACAGCAAAATATCCGGCCATGGTTTCTCTGGGGCCATCGTACTAACCTATAATTTTTTTCGGCTCGAGCACAAGCCGCCCCGGCCGTCGCGTAGGCATAAACCGGCTATGACTCCGCGGACCCCGATCCGTTAGGTCGGCGCCTTATCCGGTTTGTCGAAAGCTTCGCCGGGTGTCGCGTGTCGGGGGAGGGGAATGGGCGGGTGGGTGGATGGATGAGGAGCCGCCTGCGGTGACGTGCGTGGTTACTCTCCTCTTTGCGTTCGAGTCGGCCCCTGTTACTATGTGGCGTCATGGATGCCGACCAGCGAAAAATCTACCGGGTCACGGAACTTACGCGGAGAATCAAGACTCTGCTGGAATCCGATATCGGGTTCGTATGGGTGGAAGGGGAACTTTCGAACCTGCGCCGCCCGTCTTCCGGTCATTTGTATTTCACGCTCAAGGACGACACCTCCCAGGTTCCACTCGCCTTCTTCAAGGGCAAACAACGCGGCCTGACATTCGAACCGAAAGACGGCTTATTGGTGCGCGCGCACGGCCAGGTCACGGTGTACGAGCGGAGCGGCCAGTATCAGGTTATCGTGGACGTGTTGGAGGAGGCCGGAAAAGGCGCCTTGCAGGAGGCGTTCGAACGGCTCAAGCGGAAACTGGCCGAAGAGGGGTTGTTCGACGAGGCGCGCAAGAAGCCGATTCCGCTTCTTCCGCAGCGCGTGGGCATTGTGACCTCGCCCACGGGCGCGGCCATCCGCGACATCCTTAATATTCTCGAGCGCCGTTTTCCCAATCTGCATGTTCTGCTCGCGCCGGTGAAGGTGCAGGGCGAAGGCGCGGCCGACTCGATCGCGGCGGCGATCGATTACCTGAACGAGCGTGCCGGGATGGATGTACTGATCGTGGGACGGGGCGGGGGAAGCCTGGAGGATTTGTGGGCGTTCAACGAGGAGGTCGTTGCGCGAGCCATCGCGCGATCGCGGTTGCCGGTAATTTCGGCCGTAGGACACGAGATCGATTTCACGATCAGCGATTTCGTTGCCGATCTGCGCGCGCCGACCCCGTCCGCGGCGGCGGAGCTGGTCGTGGGGCAGAAAGAGATGTTTGAGGAGTTGTTGACGCAAACCGCGCGGCGCTTGGAGCGGTCTTTGCAGACGTTCCGTTTGGAATTGAAAAACCGGTTCACGGCAGCCAGCCGCAGTTATGCCTTCCGGGAACCCTTGAACCTTTTGAAGCAGTACGGTCAACGCGTGGAGACGTCGCGTGTCAACCTGGGCCATAGCTTGCGGGGCGCCTTGCGGGAGCGGCAGCAGCGCCTGGACGAAAGCGGCCTTCATCTCCGGCATCGCGTCGATCTCTGGCATAAAGCGGTAGCCCAGGATGTGCGGCGGTTGAAGTCTCAATTGCGCGCGTTGAGCCCGAAGGCGGTGCTGGAACGGGGATACAGCATTACCCGGCTCAAGGACGGTACGATTATCCGGACCGCGGGAAACGTGAAGAAGGAAGACGTACTGGAGACCCAGGTGGCAAAAGGTGTTATAGAGTCGGTGGTATCAAAAACCGGGGGAGCAACATGACGGAGAAGAAAGAGAAACCGGAGAAAAAGGAAAAAGACGAACAGAAATTCGAAGAAGCCCTTGAGCGACTGGAGAAAATCGTCAGGGAAATGGAGGAAGGCTCGCTCAGTCTGGAGCAGATGATGGCTCATTTTGAGGAGGGCTCGAAGCTGGTGAAATACTGTTCGGACAAATTGAACGAGGTGGAGCGGCGGATTGAAATATTGCTGAAGAAAGGTGATGAAATCGTGGCCGAGCCGTTTGAGCCGCCGGGGGAAGAGAATACCTAGTTATTTGCAGGAAGTAAGCAGTGTCCAGTGGGGGTGACTGTCGATCGGAGTTGCTTATTTCGTCAGAATGGGTATTGTGTGCTCTTGTTAATGTTATGAACAAGCGTGAGGAGATTGTCATGATGAATGTATTACGCGTAATGTATGCGATCGCCTGTGTGGCCCTGCTTATTCCCTTCGGCGTCGCGCAAGCCGGATACGATGTAGCCGATCACGACGTGCGGGAAGTCCGGACCATTCTGGAAGACGATCCGCAATATGAGTGGACCCGGCTCCATTGGGCTGTTCGACGCGGCAATATGGAAGAGGTTAAACAGGAATTGGCTCGCAGGGCGGATATTAATGCGCGCGATTTTCTGGATCGGACTCCCTTGCATATCGCGGTAATGTCCGGGCATCTTGAGGTGACGGAATACTTGATCGCGCAGGGGGCCGATGTAAATGCCAAGGATAAGTGGGGAGTGACCCCCTTGCGCCGTCTGGAGTTGCTCAAGGAAGCGCGGGATTGGGACCGGGCGGAAATCCAGACCTTGCTGAAAGCTCACGGCGGGACGAAATAGAAAGCCGGCTCCTGCGGAAAGGCCTGCGACGCCGCGGGCCGTGAACCCCGCCTGACCGACTTCCGGTCAAAGCCGGGTCATTTGTTCGTGTACGATGTCTTCGTATCGGGCGGTGTCATCCGCTGAAATCATGGCCGTGCTTGCGTTTTCCGATCCAAGCACTTCACCGGCGAGCCGGGCGATATCCTTTTCGGTTACGCGTTCAATCTGCCGGATGATGTCTTCCGGGTGAACGTATTTTCCTTGCCCGATATTATAGTCTCCGATCCACATCATCTGGCTGATCGTATTTTCCAGGCTGATCATCAATTGCCCTATGGCATAGTCCTTGGCTCGTCGCAACTCGTGTGTTCCTACGCGCCGCTCCTTGATCCGGCACAATTCGCGCATAATAAGCGTTATGGCCTTATCCGTGCGCTTGCGCTCCAATCCGGCGCTGATCACAAAGGCTCCGGTATCTCGAAAGAGGTGAACGCCGGAATGAATGGAATAGGCAAGTCCGTGTTGTTCACGGACCGTCTGGAAAAGCCGTGAGCTCATATTTTCGCCGAGAATGACACTCAGAAGTTTCAGCGTGAAACGCCGTGGATCTTGACGGCCGAACAGACGGAAACCCATCGCCAGATGTGTTTGTTCGATCTCTTTTTGGATGAAGGAAGAGCGCCGCTGTTCCGTTTCCGGGGTCACCGCCCGAAATCGCGGTTGCTTACCCCCGTTCAGGCCGCCCAGCAGCGATTCGGTGAGGCGCACACACCGGCCGTGATCGACATTCCCGGCGTAGGCCGCATACGTGTTGACCGCTACGTACTTATTCTCCTTGAAATCCAGCAGATGCTCACGGGTCATACGCGTCAGCGTTTTCAGATTCCCGATTAACGGGCGGCCTACGGGATGGTTCACCCACAGAATTTGGCCCAGCGCGTCTTGAACCAGATGCTCGGGCTGATCGCGGTACATCATGATCTCTTCGATGATGACTCCGCGTTCTTTTTCAATGTCGCGCGGGGCAAACCGGGCGTTTCTGTACATGTCGGCCAGGATTTCGCATACCTTCGGCATATGGGAAGCCGCGACGCGCGCGTAGTAGCACGTGGCTTCTTCCTGCGTAAAGGCATTGAAATAGCCGCCCCGGCCTTCAATGGCTTGCGAAATGTCGCGGGCGGTGCGTTTTTTTGTGCCCTTGAATAGAAGGTGTTCGATGAAGTGGCTGGCCCCGGACAGGCGAGCAGGTTCATAGCGGCCGCCGACACCCACCCAAATCCCCATGGCCGCGCTCTGGACCTGGGGCATATGCGCGGAGATCACGCGTACGCCGTTATCGAGTGTGGTTTCGCTATAATTGAGTTTCATGGGTGTAAATCAATTCGGCCCTCATACAGCGCCTTGCCGACGATGACGCCGGCCAGATTGGGACAGTTCAGCGCGCGTAGCGCGCGGATGTCGTCCGCCGATCCGACACCGCCCGAAGCGATGACGCCGCACGACACCGTTTCGCACATGGCGCGTACGGCATCGGCATTGACGCCCGTCAGCATGCCGTCCCGCGCCGTGTCGGTATAAATGATGGTAGCCACGCCGGCGTCGTCCATCCGGCAGGCCAGCTCCGTTGCGTACTCGTCGGTGGTTTCGGTCCAGCCGCGCACCTGAACGCGCCCGTCACGCGCGTCGATCCCGATGGCGATAGCGTCTTCAAACCGGTCCACCAGTCGCCCCACGACGCCCGGGTCCGACCAGGCCCGTGTACCGAGAATAACGCGCTGGACTCCGGTGTCCAGCAGCCGGACAATATCATCATCGGTTCGTAGTCCGCCGCCGGCCTCGACCGGGATGGAGATGGCGTCGGCGATGTGTCCGATGATGTCCGTGTGGACGGGCCGGCCCTCGAAAGCGCCATCGAGATCGACCACGTGCAACCAGCGCGCGCCGCCGGCTTCCCAATGCCGGGCCATGGCGACCGGATCGCCGGAATACACGGTGGCATCATCGGCGCGCCCCTGTTTCAGGCGTACGCATTGTCCGCCTTTGAGATCAATCGCGGGTATTACCGTAAATTCGCTCATGAAACGGCCCCCTGTTTTTCAGTCCAGCTACTGAAATTCTTCAATACTTGAAGACCCGTGTGTTGGCTCTTTTCCGGATGAAATTGAACCGCCATCACATTATCCCGCCATACGGCCGATGTATAATCGATACCGTAATCGGTAGTACCGGCAGTGGGGATATCCGTTGAAGCGGCCGCGTAATAGGAATGCACGAAATAGAAGAAAGCGTCGTTCGGTATATTATGGAATAAGGGGCATTTCGGCCTCACCTGCCGTACGCGGTTCCAGCCGATCTGGGGAACTTTGAGTTCCGGATCCAGGCGGAAACGGCGGATCGTTCCCGGGAATACATTCAGTCCGGCCGTACCGGGCGATTCTTCACTGCCCTCGTACAGGATCTGGAGGCCGAGGCAGATTCCGAGAAAAGGCCGGCCGGAATCGATCCATGACCGGGCGGCTTCCGCGAAACCGCTTTGATTCAGATAGGTCATGCAATCCTTGAAGGCCCCGACGCCCGGAAGAATAAGGGCACGGCATTGACTTATCTGATCGGGTTGCTCAAGGACCAGGGAATCCAGCTTCAGAAATCGGCATGCGTTGGACACGCTGCCCAGATTGCCCATGCCATAGTCAATTATACCGATGGTTTTCATGAAAGAGGTTACAGGTTGCAGGTTACCGGTTGAAAGATCAAATCAATCCTGCGTTCTTCTTCGTGCCTCGGCCGGCACAAGCTACGAGACAGATCCGGGCAGTGGGGACGCTACACCTCCCAACCCCCACACTTCGTTCCGCACACGGGTTCTAATCACGTAATCGACCAGGTGTAGGCGACTATGTTTGGGGGCGGCGATTACAATAAGGATTCACCCGTTCAACCTGCAACCTGCAACCTGCAACCTGCAACCTGCAACCTGAAACCCTCTTCTACACCACGCCCTTGCTGGACGGAATCCCTTTCACGCGCGGGTCCACAGCGCAGGCCATATAAAGTGCGCGGGCAACACCTTTGAATACGGATTCATAGGCATGGTGCGCATCGTCTCCGTACACCTGGGCAATATGCAGATTCATCCGGGCCTGATCCGCCATGGATCGGAAAAAATGCTCGATGATGCCCAGATCAAAGTCCCGTATTTTTTTCTTTCGGTTGGCGATTCGGTAGACGAGGTACGGTCGTCCCCCCAGATCGACGGCGACCCGGGAAAGCGATTCGTCCATGGGCAACAGGCTGAATCCATATCGCGCGATGCCCTTGCGATCACCCAGCGTCTGGTCCAGTGCCTTGCCCAATGCCAGGCCGATGTCCTCGACCGTATGATGATAGTCCACGTCCAGATCGCCCTGTGCCTTGATGGTCAGCGTGAACAGGGCGTGCCGGGCCAGCAGTTCCAGCATGTGATCGAAGAAGGGGATCCCGGTGTCTATGGAAGAGCCGCCGGTTCCGTCCAGTTCCAGCGTAATGGCAATCTGTGTTTCCCTTGTTTTCCGATTGATAGTGGCGGATCGTTTTTTCATGCCGTCAGCATAAACCCCCGCTCGCACGCGTCAACTGCGAAGTGTTCGGAGTCGGCTTGGCAACGCGGTACAGCCAGTGTTTTCGATCGTCCTCCGATGAAAACAGGCCATATGTACAAAAGGGGCGCGGTTATGCCCGGCTTATCGGGGCGCCTCCGGCCGCTCGAGGGCCATGCCGTCCCCGCGACAAACCCGGGGTGCCGGGATATGAGCACCTGTCCCCGATCTTGCTTTCCCTGGCTTACCGATGCCGAAACCAATGATGCGTTCGCAGGCAAACCTTGACCAGCAGCAACATCAGGGGAACCTCGATCAGAACGCCCACCACCGTGGCCAGCGCCGCACCGGAATGCAGTCCGAACAGGATCGTGGCCGTGGCAATGGCGACTTCGAAGTGATTCGAGGAACCGATCAGCGCCGACGGCGCGGCATCCTCGTAGGGCAGTCGGATGAACCACGCCAGGGCGTAGGTGATCCCGAAAATCAGCAGGGTTTGCACGGACAGGGGGATGGCAATCCAGAGGATGGTCAGCGGATTGTCGAGAATCGTCTCGCCTTTGAAGGTGAAGAGCAGGACAAGCGTCGCCAGCAGGGCGGTGATGGCTACGGGGGTCAGGTAATGAAGAAAACGGGTTTCGAACCAGGCGGAGCCCTTGATTCGGAGCAGGGCGCGGCGCGTTACGTATCCCGCGGCCAGGGGCAGGGCGACATAGATGGAAATGGAAAGCAGGAGCGTTTCCCACGGCACGGGCATTTCGTTGATCCCAAGCAGCCATTTGCCGAGCAGGCCGTAGAGAAAGAGCATGGTCAGGCTGTTGATCGCCACCATGACGAGCGTCAGCCCGTTGCTCCCGCGGGAGAGGTAGCCCCACATGAGGACCATGGCCGTGCAGGGCGCGATGCCGAGCAGGATCATCCCCGAAATATAAGAGCGGTACAGCTCCACCTCCGTGCCGTCCTGGAGGATATCCGTGCCGGGCAGGAAGTCGCGGAAGAAAACGCCGATAAACAACGCGGCCAGTCCGAACATGGTAAACGGCTTGACCCCCCAGTTGATGAACAACGTCAACGCAACCGGCTTGGGCGTGCGCCCGGCGCGGATGACCTCGGCGAAATCGATTTTGACCATGATGGGATACATCATGAAGAACAGACAGATGGCGATGGGAATGGAAACGACCGGCGCGCCGTCGATGACAATAGCCATGCCGTCGAGCGTGGTGGCCAGACCCGGCATGAGTTTGCCGAGCACAATTCCGGCGACGATGCAAAGCGCAACCCACAGCGTGAGATAGCGCTCAAAGGGGTTCATTTTGGTCAGTTCGAGTTTATTGGATTGCGTCATGATGGGTGTTCAGTGTTCAGTGTTCAGTGTTCAGTGTTCAGTGTTCAGTGTTCAGTGTTCAGTGGCGTGGTTCCAATCGTTGGAAGAATTTCAAGCCCCATTTTCCAATCGTTGGAAACACCGCGGTCTTCCTGAAAACCCAAAACCTGCCACTTGGCGGCTCCGCCGCCAAGTGGCCGCTTGCCGCCGTGCGGCGACGCGGAAACCTATAACCTCTCCTCTCCCTCCTCCATCCGTTCCACGAATGCGCGTATCTCGTCGCGGACGCGTCGATAATGGCTAAGCGCTTCCTGTTCGCTTGCGGCCTGCGCGGCCAAGCGCGGCGGATCGTCGAATCCGGCGTGTACCACCCGGGTTTTATCCGGGAAGACCGGGCAGGATTCATGTGCATGATCGCAGACGGTGATCACGACATCAAAAGCGACATCCTTGAGGTCGTCGGGCGACTTGGAGGATCGGCCCGATATATCGATGCCCGATTCCGCCATCACCTGTACGGCGCGGGGATCGATGGATTTGGGCTCAATGCCAGCCGACCAGGCGCGGATCGTATCGCCCTTGAGGTGATTCGTAAACGCCTCGGCCATCTGGCTTCGACACGAATTACCGGTGCACAGAAACAGCACATTCATTTTTTTCGGTAACATTGACACAATTCCTCTCGCGATTTTCGTTGAATCCGGTTCAGGTGTTTCTTATCCGCCCGGACCGCGTCGTCGCCATCCAGCATGCGGTCCAGTGCCCCGAGCATTCGCGCGGAGGCCCCGGCGTACTTCGCGCGGCCGTAATAATGCCAGCGGCCTTCCTTCCGGTACTCGATCAGCCCCGCCTGTCGGAGGAGGGACAGGTGCTTGGAAACGGTGGCGGGCGAGCGGTCCAGCAGTTCGATCAGCTCGCATAGGCATAATTCGCCCGGTTCAAGGGCCTTCCAGGCGCGCATCCGGATTTCGTCGGCCAGCGCGCGCACGGTATGCAGCGGTTGTTTCATGATTCGTTACTTCGTTAATTGTCGAAGTATTATACGGGGCAGGTCTTCCAGTGCAAGAAGAAATGTGGGGCAAAGTCATGCTGAGTCGCGCGTCTGCGGGATGAGCCGTGAGCCAGGCAACGCGCGTGGATGGAACGCGGCTCGGCGGATTCCATATTCCGGCGGGTCCGGCGGCCCCGCCCTACCGTTTCCGAATTCGCCGCGGGAAGGTAGGGCGGTCGCGCGGCGACCGCCGGACTTTGTGGTGAGGCGGAAGAGGAGAACGCTAAGGCGCGAAGTGGGCAAAGGCGCAAAAAGGATAACTGGATAGGGGTTCAGTGATCCGGTCTTTCACAACCCATGTTCCGGCGGGCCCGGCCGGTCATTTCACATTCAAAGGGTTTTTATCAGTGATGGAGGGCGAACCTCCCGGTGAGCTGTGAACCGGGTAAAGCGCGTGGATGGAACCCGGCTCGGCGGAGCCTCGCCCTCCAATTCCCCGAATTCGCCGCGGGAAGGTAGGGCGGTCGCGCGGCGACCGCCGGGAGGCAGGATCGGGTTCGGCACCACCATGCTCCGGCGGGTCCGCCGGGCTTCACTCGGAAGCGGTGGAGAAACAGGGCGGTCCCGCCCTATTCCGTCCACTTCCGGAAGGCGGCGGTGGTGTTGTGACCGCCGAAACCGAAGGAATTGCTGATGGCGACGTTGAGCGGGGCCTCGACCGCTTTGTTGAAGGTGTAATCGAGATCGCAGTCCGGGTCCGGATTTTCGAAGTTGATCGTCGGAGGCACCACGCCGTCGCGCAGGGCGAGAATGGAGGCGATGGCCTCGGCGGTCGCCGCCGCGCCGATCATATGCCCGGTCATGCTTTTTGTGGATGAAATCTTCAACTTGTAGGCGTGATCGCCGAACACCTTTTTGATGGCTTTGGTTTCCGCGATGTCCCCCAGTTTTGTGGAGGTGCCGTGCATGTTGACGTAATCCACGTCTTCGGGCTTGAGCCCCGACTGATCAAGCAATTGCCGCATGGCTTGCGCCGCACCCGAGCCTTCCGGTTCGGGGGCCGTCATGTGATGGGCATCGGTGGACATGCCGAACCCGAGCACTTCGGCGTATATGCGCGCGCCCCGTTTCTGCGCGTGCTCCAGCGTTTCCAGGACGAACAGGCCCGCGCCTTCGCCCATGACGAACCCGTCGCGCGTGGCGTCAAACGGGCGGCTTGCCGTTTCCGGCGAATCGTTGCGCGTGGACAACGCCTTCATGTTGCAGAAACCGGCGATGATGCTTTCCACGATGCAGGCATCGGTGCTGCCGCACAGGACCGTGTCGGCGTAGCCCTGACGAAGCACCATGTAGGCGTCGCACAACGCGCTGTTTCCGGTGGCGCAGGCGGCGACCGTGCAATAGCTCGGACCGCGTAAATTGAGTTCCAGGGCGGTCATCCCCGCCGCCATGTTCGAGATGACCAGCGGGATCATCAGCGGCGACACACGGCGGGGCCCCTTGTCGTGCCAGTTGACGATCTCCTGCTGCATGCAGGATATGCCGCCGATACCGCTCCCGATAATGGTTCCCGTCCGTTCCCGTTCTTCGGTGGACAGGGCCGCCGGATCGATTCCGGCATCCTGCAGGGCTTCCCGCGCGGCCGCCAGCGCGTACTGGCTGAAGCGATCCAGGCGCCCGGCGAATTTGCGATCCATGTGATCGAGCGGATCGAAGTTCTTGACCTCGCAGGCGATCCGGCTCGGAAAGCCTTCGGGATCGAACCGGGTAATCGGAGCGCCGCCGCTGACCCCGTTCCGGAGGGCGTTCCAGTACGTTTCCACGTTGTTGCCGATGGGGGTCAGCGCCCCCATCCCTGTTACGACGATTCTGGTAGTTTTCATAAGAAGATGACACGTACCTTAATCGCGCGTTTGGTTCGAATCAAGTCCGGAGAAACAGCAGCGGTTGTCCGGTTGTTCCGTTTGACAAATGATAACGTGCCAGAGGCGCCCCCTCACCCCGCCCCTCTCCCCCGAAGCGGGGGAGAGGGAGGTGATTATTCTTTCCACGAGGTTGCGACCGCCAAGGCGGATTGACCTATCAAGAGCAGTTCAACAGTTACGCAGTTGATTTGACCGCGGGATCATGTAGGTCAGGCATTCCTGCCTGACCAGGAACCCGCTTCCGATTCCATTTCTTCCTCGTCCCTTTCTCTTCGGTCGACGATTACGGTCACGATTACG
>SLKG01000159.1 GCA_007134735.1 Kiritimatiellia bacterium | reverse complement strand
CGGCGGGAGGGACCGCGCGAGCCAGGGCGAAGCCGCAGGCGAAGACCGGGCCTCGCGGTCCTGAAAATGTGGTGGAGAAAAAGAGGAGCAAGGGAGTGCATTTCCGGGAAATATCGCATTTTTTGTCTCGTAACGGTCGAACTTGGGCTAATGTATGCTGAATTCCACGATACCGAAGACCTGTACGATGGACCGTTTCTATATCATCCTGGCCGATCTATTACTGATCACGCACACCGTGTTCGTGGCTTTTGTCGTCCTGGGTTTTGTGGCCGTCTGGACGGGATGGCTTTTTCAATGGGCCTGGGTTCGGAATCTCCGGTTCCGCCTGGCCCACCTGGCCGCGATGGGCATCGTGGTATTGCAGGCCCTGTTCGAAAGAATCTGCCCGCTCACCACGTGGGAAGCGAATCTGCGAACGTTGGGAGGCCAGGATCCCCGGTACGACACCACGTTCATGCAGTACTGGCTGCATCAGGCGTTGTATCAGGAATGGAGCCCGCGGGTGTTTCTGGCCATCTACGTCATCTTTTTCCTGATGATTGCGGCAAGCCTTTGGTGTGTTCCGCCCCGCAAACCGGAGTGAACACTTGACGCCCGAAGGCTTGTTCTGTCACCGTAAATCCTCATGAACACTACCTCAGGCCTTCAGGAATTCTGGGATCTCGTCGTCACCGTCTGGCGCGAGGGGGTGTTCGGTATTGATATTTCACATGTGCTCCTCGCCGCCCTGATTCTCTTTGTGTTCATCGCGATCCGGAATCTGTTCACCCGTTTCATTTTGAGCGCGCTCAAACGCGGCGCGTCAAAAACCCATACCGACCTCGATGAACGCCTGATAGACGCCCTGTACGATCCCATTCGTTTCGTGCCGGTGGTTATCGGTGTTTTCTTTGCCACACGCGCATTGGATGTGGAAGACACCACGCGCGCGTTCTTCTACAATCTCAACCGGTCCCTGATCGCCTTCACCCTGTTCTGGGCCTTCTTCCGCTTGTCCCAGCCGGCGGGCATGCTGCTGTCGAGAATCAAAGGGGTCATGACCCCGGCCATGGTGGAATGGGTCATCAAGGCCGCCCGGATCATGTTTGTCGCGCTCGGCGTGGCCACGATTCTCGAGATGTGGGGCATTGCGGTCGCACCCATCATCGCGGGACTCGGTCTCTTCGGTGTAGCGGTCGCACTGGGGGCGCAGGACTTGTTCAAGAACCTCATCGCCGGATTGTTTGTGATCGGGGAACGCCGGTTCAATGCGGGCGACTGGATCCACGTGGACGGCGTCGTGGAAGGAACGGTCCTGCAAATCGGCTTTCGCACCACAACCGTTCGCCGGTTCGACCGCGCCCCGGTCTATGTCCCCAACGCGCGTCTCGCGGATAACGCGGTCACCAATTTTTCGCGTATGAGCCACCGGCGCATCCTGTGGATGGTCGGGGTTGAATACCGAACCACGCTCGAACAGCTCAAACAAATACGCGACGGCATCGAGCAGTACATCCTCGAAAACGAGGATTTTGCAAAACCGTCCGACGTACCCACGTTCGTGCGAATTGATTCCTTCAACGACAGCTCCATTGACATCATGGTCTACTGTTTTACGAATACCATCGTGTGGGGGGACTGGCTGGAAATCAAGGAACGGCTCGCATACCGGATCAAGGAAATCGTGGAAGGCGCCGGCTCCTCCTTTGCCTTCCCGAGCCGGTCGCTCTACCTGGAAACTCTGCCCGACGCGCCCGAGGTGTTCCCGCTTTCTCCTCCCGCCGGCAAAAAAACATGATCCCGGACGCAACCCCGCGCGGACCCGCCGGCCGGCGCCTCCTTACAACGCAACCGGGTCCAGAACGGGAACCCCGCGCGACTGCAGGTTCGCCAGGGCGGCGTCGGTATCGCTGAACCGGAAGAACAACACCGCCTTGTCGGCACGCCGGCAGGCAAAGGCGTACATGTATTCAATATCGTGTCCGCCCTCCTCGATGATCGCAAGCAGGGCCGAAAGCCCTCCGGGCCGGTCGTCCACCTCGATGGCCAGCACATCCGTCACGGTCACCACGCAACCGGCCGCTTCCAACGTATCCTTCGCGCGTTCCCAGTCGTCGACGATGAACCGCATGATCCCGAACTTCTCGGAATCGGCGAGACTCAAGGTGAGAATGTTGATGTTCGCCGCGGCCAGTACATCGCACGGATGCTTCAGATGCGCGGGCTTGTTTTCCAGGAACAGGGAGAGCTGTTTGAATTTCATGTTAAACCCTCGTTATGTGGTATCCGTTTACGGCCTGCTTCTTACGGCCAACTACTTGTTTCACAACTCACGGTTATCGATCACCCGCCGGGCCTTGCCTTCGCTGCGCTTGAGGGTCTGGGGTTCGACGAGCTTCACTTCAACACGCAGGCCCAACACATGCTCCAACGCCTTGATGAGACGCTGTTCAAGCTGTTCCAGCCCCTTTACCGTATCGCTGAAGAATTCCGGCGTCACTTCCACGGAAACCGCCATCTGGTCCAGCCCCTCGCGGCGGGTCAGTTCGATCTGGTAATGCGGCAACGTGCCCTCCACCTGCAGCAGCGCCGTCTCCACCTGCGAGGGGAATATGTTGACCCCGCGGATGATGAACATGTCGTCACTGCGCCGTCCGACGCGCTTGATGCGGCGCAGGGTACGCCCGCACGGACAGGGTTCGGTCAGCAACATAGTGACGTCACGCGTCCGGTAGCGGATCATGGGCATGGCTTCCTTGCTCAGCGTCGTAAGAACCAGCTCGCCCTCCTCCCCTTCCGGCAGGACCCGGCCGGTTTCGGGGTCGATGATCTCCGGATAGAAGTGGTCCTCAAAAATGTGCAGGCCGCCGCGTTCCAGGCACTCGCTGCCCACGCCGGGACCGATGATTTCGGACAGCCCGTAAATGTCCTGCGCGCGGATGCCCGTATCCGATTCGATGTGTTCCCGCATGGAGTCCGACCACGGTTCCGCGCCGAAAATGCCGGCGCGGAGCGGCAGTTCGGATAAATCCACCCCGAGGGCCTTGGCCCGCTCCGCGAGGTGCAGGAAATAGCTGGGCGTGCAACAGAGGGCGGTTACGCCGAAGTCCTTCATTACGGCGATCTGGCGATCCGTGTTGCCGCCGCTTATGGGAATGACCGTGGCGCCGAGCGCTTCGGCGCCGTAGTGCGCGCCCAGGCCGCCGGTGAACAGGCCGTAGCCGTACGCGTTCTGGATGATGTCCCCGGCATGCAACCCGCAGGCCGCGAAGGTGCGTACCATGACGCTCGACCAGACCCGCACATCCCGATCGGTATACGCCACCACAATCGGCTTGCCCGTTGTGCCGCTCGACGCGTGCAGGCGCACAACCTCTTTCATGGGACTGGCAAACAAGCCAAACGGATAGGTGTCGCGCAAATCCGTTTTCTGGGTGAAGGGCAATTTCTGAATGTCCTCCAGCGACTGGACGTCCTCGGCGGCGATTCCGAGTTCTTTAAATCGCTCGCGATAGAAAGGCACCCGGCTTCCCGCGCGCTCCACTATGCGGCGCAACCGCTGCAGTTGCAGGGTCCGAAGCTGTGGAACCGGCAGGTAATCGGGCGCGCTGACGATTTGAAACTCCCCGTTGTGATCGACTTTCCTCTTCGCCATAGGATTATCTCCTGTTCGGTTTCGACGCGTCCGTCACCAGCCGCGCCATCGTTTCCACGGTGCGGGCCCGGATAAACGCCTTGATATTCATGTCGTGCAAACGCTCGGACAGGTTTCCGCGCAACGCCGCCATCCAGCAGGCGCCCGGCACATCCAGGTAGGCGCTCAATACGCCGAGCAGGGCGACGTTCAACAGTTTCTCCGCTTTCGGATCCGGTTCGTCCGAGTTGCTCTCGATCGCATAGGCGGCCGTATCGGGCGTAATCAGCACGCCGTCCTGCCGGAGCACATGGCGGTTCGGGCCGACCTGGGTCGGTTCCATCACCACGAGATAGTCCGCGGTTCCGACGGGGACCATGGGGCTCATCACGCGCCGCCCGAAACGTACGTCGCTGCAGACCGAACCGCCGCGCTGGCTCATGCCGTGAATCTCGCTCTTCTTCACGTCGTACCCGTGCCGTCGCAGGGCGTCCGACAAAATATTGGAGGCGGTGACAATTCCCTGGCCGCCGATGCCGGCAAGAACCACGCTGGTGACGGGATCATCGGTCATGATTTCGCCGCTTCGCATGAGGCTTCGGACGCCGCCGTTTTACGCGTCAGAAGCGGACAGGGTTTTCGCGCCACGATAAGCGTCAGTCGCTCGTTGGCCAGCGCGTCGTTCAGCATACGCTCGAAATCCTCCGGATCGTCGACCGGATCGCACACATGCACGTCCTGGATCCCCAGCGACAACGCCAAGGCTTCGTAATTGAGTTTGCTCGGGGTCTCTTCACGGTCAAGGCGGCGGCCGGTGCCGGGATGCTCCTGCATGCCGGTCATGGCGGTGATGTCGTTGTCCAGGATCAATACGACGTGGCCCGTGGGCGGCGGGTTGTAGGCCATCTCGGCCAGGCCGGTGATTCCGCTGTGGACGAACGTGCTGTCGCCGATCACGCTGACGACGCGGCGCGCCTCTTCCCGGGGCAATACATGCCGCAGTCCAAGGCCGACCCCGATCGAGGCGCCCATACAGGCGCAGGTATCCATGGCCTCGAACGGCGGCAGCACACCGAGCGTATAACAGCCGATATCGCCCGTGACGATGCAGTTCGCCTTCGACAACGCGGCAAACGCCACGCGGTGCGGGCAATCGGGACACAGGCGCGGAGGCCGGCCGGGCTCGGGTTTCGGTTCCGGCGACGTGTCGTTGTTCAAAATCCGGCGTACCCGGTCCACGGTCAGTTCCCCAAACCGGTACCGCTCCTGTTTTCCGGTCACCGGCACCCCCTCCGCTTTCAGGGCGGTGACCAGCCAGGGATCGCCCTCTTCCACAACAACGCATCGCTTGACGCCGTCCGCGAACTTCCTGATGCGCCGGAAAGGAATCGGATAGGTCATGCCGACTTTCAGCACACGGGCTTTAGGCGCAGCCTCGCAGGCGTGCATGAACGAAACCCCGGAGGTGACAATACCCGTGTCGGCATCACCCTCGACTTCCACGAACGGCCCTTCCTTTTCGTTCCAGGCCGCGATTTCGTTCAGCCGTTCGCGCAGTCGCTGATGCGCGATCCGGGCATAGGCGGGAATCATGACGAGCCCGGGGATGTCGCGCTGGAAAGCGGCCGGCCGGGTATTCAGCGGGTCGCGAAGCGGCGTGACCAGGCTCTTGGAATGGCAGATCCGGGTGGTCAACCGAATCATCACGGGCGTGTTCCAGCGTTCGGAAATCTCGATGGCCTTGAGCGTGTAGTCGTAGGCCTCCTGCGAATCGGACGGTTCGAGCATGGGCACCCCCGCCGCTTCGGCATACCGGCGGCTGTCCTGCTCGTTCTGGCTGGAATGCATGCCGGGATCGTCCGCGACCGCGATGACCAGCGCGCCGATGACCCCGGTATAGGCGGCCGAGAAAAACGGGTCGGCGGCGACGTTGAGGCCGACATGTTTCATGGTGACCAGCGTGCGCGCGTTGCCATAGGCAGATCCGAGCCCGACTTCCAGCGCCACCTTTTCGTTGGGCGCCCACTGGGCCTGCCCGCCGAACCGGTCAAAATTCTCAAGGATTTCCGTGGACGGCGTGCCGGGATACCCCGTGCCCAGCCGCACCCCGCCGTCCCGCGCCGCAAGGGCAATCGCCTCGTTACCTGTCAACAACATCTGTTCCATCGTGTGCGACCTCTTTTCATACACCGAAATTGAATTAACAAACGGTATCGGCTGGTCCCGAATCACGCGCATGAGGACCATCATTACCAAATCCGATTGGGTCGGGAAAGCTTGCTAAATCAACCCCATCAGGTCAAGTCCGGTGTCGGTGAATCATATTACCACAGGCGGAAAGGCGGCGGCTCCATAAGCCGCGTTGTTTCTTCGCCATGGAGACCCGGCGCCCCCGCCGGGCGGGACACGTCACGAGCAATACATCACTCACATGCGTTTAAAGCGGATAGCCGCTACTTGATTACCGGCGTAATAATTGAATAGTCAACGCGCGGCCGGCTTCGTACACTGTTACGGCATGAATGAGAGGTCCCCACCCCACCGGCACAACCCGAAAGGAATACTTTCATGAATGCGATCCGCCTGTCCGCCGAGCTTAGGCATGACCGGGAAGAGCGAAGGAACGGTGTTTTTCCTCCATCACGGCGGTCCGCCGGCATTTCCCGTTGGCGCGCACGGGCGGCCAGAACCCTGTGCGGAGTGTTTGCCGCATTACTCACCGCTTCCTGCGCCACCATCGATCCCGTGACCGGGAAAAAAGTCTACAACATCTGGACCATCGAAGACGACATCCGGATGGGCGCCGATGTCTACAAGGATATGCACCAATGGGCGAAGGACGAGGGCATCCCCATTAACCGGGACACGGAACGGCTGGAACAGTTGAACCGCATCATGAACGATATCGCCGCGGTGTCGCACATGCCCGATCTGCCGTACGAAGTGATGCTGTTGGAAACCAACATGGTCAACGCCTTCGCCATGCCGGGCGGCAAGTTCATCGTGCTTTCCGGATTGTACGACGAAGAGTTCGGCCTGGTCCGGGACGAAGACGAACTGGCCTTCGTCATGGCGCATGAAATCGCGCATGTGAATTGCCGGCATTCCACGCGCGCCATGACCCGGTCCATGCCGATCAACCTGCTGTTGCTCGGCGGCGTCATCTATGCGGAATACAAGGACGACGAGGACTTGCAACTGCTGCTCGGCGGGGCTTTCCTGGTTCACCAGGGCCTGGTCATGACCAAGTATTCCCGGAAAGACGAGCGCGAGGCCGACAAGGTGGGGCTGATGTACATGGCCCGGGCCGGCTACGATCCGCGGGCCGCGGTCCGGCTCTGGGAACGGGCGGCGGAAGAGGAACCCAAATTCATGAAGAATATCAGCTTTCTGTTGACCCATCCGCCCAGCAGTGAACGGGCCCGGCGACTGCGCAGACGGTTGCCCGCCGCGATCGCCGCGTATGAAGAAACCCAGGCGATGTCCCTGGCGGCCGCGCCGGGTCAACCCGTTGAACCGGGTCCGTCTCTTCGCGATGAACCGGGTCCGCGCTGGACCCGGATCCCCGACCCGGAACGGGCTTTGGTCTCACCCAGAACCACGCCGCCCGGGGAATAATCCCGGGCGCCGCAGGTACAGGCACTTCGGAAAGGTCCCTCGTAGCCGCCGCGGTTACGAGGCGGATGGTTAATCCCAGGTTGTTTTTTGATGGATTTAATGTTTGACGTTTCTGTCCAAATAGTTTGGATTTAACGCACTTCAACCAAGGAGGGGCCTATGATGGGTATGGCGGATCCATGGATCACGGCGGTTTACCTGTTGTGCATTGCTGCAACCGTATTGTGTATCGGCTGGGGCATCGTGCACTGGAACCGGGAGGAACCGGATGAACCCGAAGCGGAAATCCGGCACTGGGCCGAGGAAGAAGACCGCGTCGAGGAAGAACTCTAGTAGAAGGATCCCGCCATGCCATTAATGACCCTTACCGTTATTCTGTACATCGCCGCCGTGGCCTTTCTGGGATACCGCGGTTTCAAGCATACGCGTTCCGCCACGGATTACATGCTCGGCGGACGAAAGATTCATCCGTACGTCATGGCCATGTCGTACGGCGCGACCTTCATCAGCACATCCGCCATCGTCGGGTTCGGCGGAGCCGCGGGCGTTTTCGGCCTGGGATTGTTATGGCTCACGTTCCTGAACATCTTTGTCGGTATTTTTATCGCCTTTGTTTTCTTCGGCGGCCGGACACGCCGGCTGGGATTGCGCCTGGATGCGCATACGTTCCCCGAACTGCTGGGGCGCCGTTTCCAATCGCGCTTTATCCAGGGCGCCGTGAGCGCGCTGGTGTTCGTGTTCATGCCGCTCTATGCCTCCGCCGTCCTGATCGGGGCGGGTAAATACCTGGCCCAACAGCTCGGCGTTCCCTACGAGGTGGCCCTGTTCACCTTCTCCGTGATTATCGCGCTGTATGTGATCATGGGCGGACTCAAGGGAGTCATGTACACGGATGCCCTGCAGGGAACCCTGATGCTGCTGGGCATGGTCATCCTGCTGGTCATGACCTACGTGCGAATGGGCGGAATCATTACGGCGCACGAGGCGCTGACCCAACTGGCCGACCAGGTGCCGGCCCGGTTGGCCGCGGGCGGACACCAGGGCTGGACCAGCATGCCGGCCTTTGGTTCTCCCTTGTGGTGGACACTGGTGAGCACCATCGTGATGGGCGTGGGAATCGGGGTGCTCGCGCAACCGCAACTGGCCGTCCGGTACATGACGGTTAAACACCAGAAGGAACTCGACCGCGCGGTGCCCATCGGCGGCTTTTTTATTCTGATGATGACCGGCGTGGCGTTCGTGGTCGGCGCCCTCTGCAACGTGTACTTTTTCCAGGAAGAAGGACAGGTGGCCCTGGTGGCCGCGGGCGGCGACGTGGAACGCATCATTCCCATGTACCTGCAGGGCGCCATGCCCGCATGGTTCAGCGTGCTGTTCATGCTCACCCTGCTCTCGGCGGCGATGAGCACACTGAGCAGCCAGTTCCATACGATGGGCACTTCGCTCGGACGGGATTTCTACGAGGAGGCCCTGGGCCGAAAGGGTCATTCGGAGGGCGGCATACTGGCAACCCGGGCCGGCGTACTGATCGGGATCATGATCGCGGTATACCTGGGCTATGAACTCGAACGGCTGTTCGGACGTACCGGACTGGCCATCGTCGCGCGCGGGACGGCTCTCTTTTTCGGACTGTGCGCGGCATCGTTTCTTCCCATGTATATCGGGGGACTATGGACCCGGCGCATCACCAGGGCGGGCGCCATTACCGGCATGCTCGTCGGCGCCGTCGCCAGTCTGCTCTGGATGCTGTTCGTGAAACACGAGGAGGCCACGGCCTTTCTCCTCTGTGAGCGCCTGTTCGGCGTGCGCACCCTCGGCATCAAGATGGTGGACGGGGTCGAAGTGTTTCGCAGTACCGGGAAAATCATCTGGGCGTATGTGGATCCGATGCTGATCGCACTGCCGCTTTCGGCGCTGACCACGTGGTTGGTTTCCCTGTGTACCCCCCGCCTGTCCGAAGACCATGTCAACCGGTGCCTGGGAACGGCATCGCCCGCGAAAAACCAGACAACCCGCAATCAAGGAGAAAGCTCATGAACGGAAGATCCGTGAAATACGTATGTACCGGCCTTGCAACGCTGCTCGTGATACTCGGCATGGGCCGATCCGCGATCGCCGAACCCGTGTCGCTGACCGTGGGCGACAAGCTTGAATTCGGCGGCGACATCCGGGTGCGCCAGGTGTTTTTCGACGATATTCCCATCATCGCCGATCCGCCGGGCGTGACCCGCGGAGGAGAGAATCATTTCTTCCGAACCCGTACCCGCCTCTGGGCCCGTGCCGATTTCTCGGAACAGATCAGCCTCTACACCCGGCTGGTGAATGAATGGCGGCATTATGAAACGGGGACCGACAGCAACTGGGACTTTCCCGATGAAGCAATCGTCGACGCCCTCTACCTGGATGTCAACGGACTGTTTGACGGGTTGCTCGACGCGCGCATCGGCCGGCAGGACCTGATCTACGGCACGGGAAAACTGATATTGGAAGGCACGCCGAAAGACGGCTCCCGCACCTTGTACCACGATGCGGTGCGATTGCGGTTCCATACATGGGAAAACAATATCGTGGATGTGCTCGGCATATACAACCAGCCCGAGAGCGAACTGGCCATCAACTCGCAGGACCGTGATCTGACGGGGGTGGACCCGGGATACAACGACATGACCGAAAGCGGCGGCGCCGTGTACATCATGAACCAACAGATAGAAGGGCTTCCCTTTGAGGCCTATTATATCTTCAAACGCGAAAGCGGATGGGTGGACCGTTTTGAAACGAACCGGCCCGGCCGCGATGTCCACACGATCGGGACACGCTGGATGCCGCACACCGAAGGCGGAACCTCCGCCAATATCGAATTGGCTCAACAGTTCGGGGAAACGGACGACGAGCACTCCCTGGACGCCTGGATGGCCGACGTGGTTTTGCGTCAGCAGTTCCAGCAAACACGTTTCGTGCCCACCATCGGGCTGGGCGTGTACCACATCAGCGGCAACAAGCTCAACACCAGTCGCGATGAAGGCTGGAACCCGCTGTGGGCGCGCTGGCCGCAATACAGCGAATTGTATGTGTACGCCTGGGATGCCGAGGCCGCCGGCCGCTGGTCGAACGTGACCATGCCGTACGCGACCCTCTCCCTGAGACCCACGGAAGGCAGTGTCCTCTCCCTCCTCGTCGGCCGCATGACCGCGCCGGTGAAGGACGGGCCGGGCGGCGGGAGCGAACGCGGCTGGCTCGGAACCGCGCGGTACGATTTCACCATCGGGAGCCAGTGGTTTACCGATAAGGACCGCCTGTTCGGACACCTGCTGTTGGAGGTGCTGGAACCCGGCGATTATTACAACGTGCGCGATACGGCCTACTTCGCGCGATGGGAATTGTCCTACGCGTTCTAACCTTGATGCGTTGAACGACAACGAAATCAAGGGACACCAGGGGCGGTATCAAAAGCCGGTGAGCCTTCCGGGCGAAACAGGCTTTTGATGCCGCCCTGAACGTATCGACCCCGAATCACCGCACAACCGCCTTGTGCCGGCATCCGGTTGCAGGCAACATAAGGGCATGTACCTGTTCTTCGACACGGAAACAACCGGGTTGCCGCGCACGTATAACGCCCCGGCTTATCACCTGGATAATTGGCCGCGCCTGGTACAACTGGCCTGGATCCTGACGGAGGAAGACGGGACGGAAATATTCAGCGCGGAGTACATCGTGAAGCCCGACGGGTTCGCCATCCCCTGGCGGTCCGCCTGGGTACACGGCATTACCACCGGCAAGGCGTTGAAAAAAGGCGTGGACCGGAACATCGCACTGCACGCCTTTACGGAGAGTCTGGAAAAGGCGTCCGTGCTCATCGCCCACAATATGGCCTTCGACGAAAAAGTACTCGGCGCCGAATATTTGCGCGCCGGCCTGGCCAACCCCCTGGAAACGAAAAGACGCCGCTGTACCATGCACTGGTCGAAACACTATTGCGGCCTGATCGGTCCCCACGGATACAAATGGCCCAACCTGCAGGAATTGCACCGACGGCTTTTCGGGAAACGCTTCCGGGGCGCCCATGACGCCCTGACCGATGTCCGCGCCTGCGCCCGATGCTATTTCGAACTCAAACGCCTCGAGATCATGCCGTAATCACGGGCCTTCCCGCATCATGCGGACAACCCCGTTCCGCATGGCCCGAATACCTCTCCCCAGAACAACAGTTCCGAAGATACCGGCAATGCGCGTTTCAAGTTCAGGGCCAGGTTGAATGAAGCAGGAAAGCCGTCGTAGATGTGCTCCAATTCGGCGCAGTGTTCGTACATAAGCGCGTTCGGCCCGATCTTCCAGAGGGCGCCTTCCACCGCCTCCTTTAACTCACCGGTCTGTTCCGGATGCCCTTCCTCGTACCGCGCATTCGGCGCGCGCCAGGGAATGAAGAAAAGATCCACATCGCGGCCCTCGGTCTTTTCGAGATCTTTGGTGTAATCCACATCGCCGCCATACACCAGGCGGGTTTCACAGGGGAAAACCACCTCGTAATAAATAAGCGGCACCTCCTCCATGCTTTCCCGCCAGACATGAATGCCCTTCCGGGCATGCACCCGAAGACCGGCCACTTCGAACCGGTCGTCATGCCGCATCGGCCGGATATTCTCTTCACCGTCCCATTCCCCGGCCAGGTGCGCCGGTATATACACCGGTTTGCCATGCGCCAGGCAGGCGCGTACCAGGTCGCGATCGTAGTGATCCGTATGCCGGTGCGTAATAAACAATACATCGAGAAGATCGGCCAGCCGGTCGGTCATGCCCAGCACATCCTCCCACCCGTACGTCCTTAACACCGGCACGATGTCAAAACCGGCCGTCACGGATCCGGCGCCCTTCACGAGCATGCCGCTGCTGTAGAGCTGGTACAACATCACTCCGCGCGCCGGCGCCGGGGTTTGTTCCGCGCGATCCAGGACACGATGCAGGCGGTCGGCCATGAGATCCCAAACAGGATTCGGGTGGACGGTCTGTAAATCGTACGGTTGCCCGGCCCGGATGTGGTTCTCAAGGAATCGGCCGATTTCCAGCAGGGCCTCTTCCCGCTCCGGGATACGCCCAAAAGCCGGCGGGTGTTGATCAAGCGCTTGCAATGCGATTTCCAGCGGGGCAAGGGTCATAATTCGAAGTCTCCTTCGGCCAGTACCATGTTGTCAATCAAGCGGGTGTTCCCGATATGCACCGCCAATACGGCCAGCGCGGGCCGCTGAAGTCGATCGGGCGGTGTCAATGTATCAACCTCCACAATCTCGGCGTACTCCGTGCGCGCGCCTTCGGCACGGCTCAGGTTCTCGCGCAGAACAGCCCGGAGAAGATTCGCGTCGCGCTCCCCCTCGTCATACATCCGCTTCGCTTCACGCAAGGCCCGGCTCAAGGACAACGCCTCCAACCGCTCGCGGGGAGTGAGATACGCATTGCGGGAACTCAGGGCCAGGCCGTCAGGCTCACGCACGGTGGGCCCGGAAACGATCTCGACCGGGAAATTCAAATCACGCACCATGCGGCGGATCAGAAGAAGCTGCTGGGCGTCCTTGCGGCCGAATACCGCAAAGTCCGGCAGAACGGCATGGAACAGCTTGGCTACCACCGTGAGGACGCCGCGAAAATGACCCGGCCGATGTACCCCCTCCAGGACGGCGGACAGACGGTCATCCGCAACATAAACCGAATGGCCTTCCGGATACATTTCTTCACGCGAGGGATAAAAAATGACATCCACGGATTCCTCGCGGCAAAGATCCCGGTCGCGATCAAAATTCCGCGGGTACCGGTCGAAATCCTCGTCCGGACCGAACTGGGTGGGATTCACGAAATGGCTGACCACCCGTACATCGGCCTGTTCCCGCGCAATCCGCATCAGGGACAGGTGCCCCTCGTGCAGGGATCCCATGGTCGGAACCAGGCCGATCCGCTTCCCCGCGGCACGCCACGTCCGCGAGGCTTCCTGCATTTCCGCTATCTCCCGTATGATCCGCATGGCGGGATATAATTAACCATGTTATGATTAGGATTGCGATTACGATTATGTTAATTCATGACATACAGACACGATGAGCGGAACCGAAACATCCAAAGCCTATCTCTGGTTTGATACCGAATTCACAAGCCTGGACCTGGACCGGGCCCGGTTGCTCCAGGTCGCGCTGCTGGGTACGGATGTGAACCTGGATCCGCTGACGCCGGAAGACCAGGGAATCAACCTCTTTATCCGGCTGGAAGAAGGCACGGAGGTGTCATCCTGGTTGACGGACAACCTCCCGGACCTCATCACCACCTGCCGCTCCTCGCAAGCCGTCCCCGAAAAGGAGGCCGGCGAACGCATGATCGAATACGTGGACGGCCTGTTCGGTCCGCCGGCGGAAGAAGTCCGCGCGCGGCCCGTGCTGGCCGGCAACAGCGTGCACAGCGACTGGTTTCTCGCGCGCCGGTTCTATCCGGAACTGTGCCGCCGCCTTCATTACCGGCACCTGGATGTCAGCGCGCTGAAACTTCAGTGGTTCGACTGGCTGGACGGGGAACCGTTCGACAAGGAGAATCGTGACCGCGTCCTGGAATACCTCCCCTTCCCCGGTCACCACCTGCCCGACCGCACACACGATGCGTATTACGACATCCACGCCTCGATCGCGGAATTGAATTTCTACCGCAAACGGTTGTTGACGCATCGG
>SLKG01000113.1 GCA_007134735.1 Kiritimatiellia bacterium | reverse complement strand
TGCCCGCCACAAAAAAACGGCGCCCGCCATAAACAGGCTGAAGACGACAAGTGTCGTACCCCGCGCTACCCAGGTGCGGAACGGGGTTTCTTCCGTCCGTGTGAACAGGGGGCCCGTATCCCACCGGAAAAAGTTAAGGAACTTCAGTCCGTACAGGCCGATTGCCCGCCCGGGGTTCTCCCGAATCCATGACATCCCGTACTGCCAATAGGCCCGGTCCGCTTCCTTCGCTGATTGTGCGGTTGCCAGGCGCGCCTGTAATGAGTCCGGGATGGGGATCATCGCGCCCGCATTCATATCCGTTTTTTCGTTATAGCCGTAAAAGATCTGCTGGCCGGCGGATGCGCTGATCAGCGTGAACTCCTTTTCCACATGCAGATTGCGAAGGGTCCATGGTCCCACGACGAGGGCCAGGCCGATAAGCGCAAGGAATGCGTGCGGAAGTATGCGCGCCGGATGGATCAGATACAGCCACAACAGTACGGCGGGGACGATGAACAGGTTGGCCGGCACCGCGAGGGCGCCGATACCCAGCCAGGCGCCCATCCACAGGGCATGTCCGCTTCGCGGCGGGCCTGGCGCGTCTGGACGCGCGACCCACGCCATGCCCAGCACCAGCATGGCCATGGTGAACGCCTGTAACGTATGCGGATAGCTGGTGGCGCCGAGGAAGAGAAATGAAGGATGCAGCCCCCCCGCCAACAGCATGGCCGCGACGGCGATCGGGCGACGCGTCACCCACCCGACGGCAACGGCATAGACCAGAATGGTTCCCCACGACAGGAGGGAATTCACAACCAACGCGGTCAGGGCGCTGACCGGCGCCACCATGCCCACGGCGGCCAGCAACAGGGGCAAACCGGGCGGCCAGCGCAGGGCGAACCCGTACTCCGGGGAAAGCGCGTACCGGCCTTCCACGGCAAGGTGGCGTGCCAGATCCAGATAAATGACTTCGTCACGGAAGCTTAATTCCGGATTGAGCACCACCCATACCAGTCGAAAAACCAGGGGCGTCAGCCCGGCCAGGACAAACAGAATCACCATCATTCCCCGTTGTTCTCGTTTGCCCATATTCAAAATCGTATTTCGGTTATTCTGAATGTATGATCTCTAACCGCAAAAAAAGTATTTCGGCCAATTCGGCCGCCGGGATACGAACCCTCACCTTTTCAAGGCCTTCATCAATCGCCACGGGATCCATCCAATGAATTCCGTCCAGCGCATCAATTGATTCCCAGTCATCATGCAGATTCCGTGCATATGTTACCTGATACTCGACACCCCGTTCTTCATCGGTCAAGCGGCGATACGTATAGACCGCGTAATCGTCTCCGTTCTCGCTTGTCATCGACGCACGCGGCAACGCTTCGCGATGCGGATCGCCTCGATTCAGTCCCAGTGCATACCTCACAATGTTGGGTATGACGTCCCCATCCGGCACGGCGCTGAATTTGCTGATCTCCGGATCGTTCAGCTCTTCCGCGGTGAAATTGGCATCCATCCATGCGCTTAATGGCGCCGATCCCCCAGGCCGGGGCCCGATGCGCAACAGACGTCCTTCCACCGGTCCATGACCAAAATCACGCACCGCAGGAACCGTCCGGCGCTCAGGGAGCGCCCCTTCGTATTCCGAATAGGTTTTCCCTTCATGCTCCACGTCGCCCTCTTCATCATCCCGAACATAGAGCGTCCATGTTGCATTCGAAATGGAACCGATAAAGTCCCCTGCGTCATCCGTAAAAAACCCACCATCAAATACATTATTTTCGTCGTACGAATCAACATCGATGAAGATCTCAATTGTGTTTGCGGCGTTCAGATCGGCTTCAAACGGCGTTTCGTTCGTCAACCGGAGCAGATCGCCGGCGCCGTGCGTCAGCGTAAAACGATAATTCAAGCCATTCACCGAAGGCGCTGTCAGCGTTGCCCCTCCCGGCGCAACCACCCCCAAACCGCTTAGTGCGCCGACCGTGCCGCTACCGCCGATTCGGCCGTCCGAATCCATCCACACGGATGAGCCCAGCGATCCGTTGACCCGCAGCATCCCATTGCTCACGATCACCGGAACCGCGTAGCCCGAACTGTCGCCGCTCAATAGCAGCATTCCACCGCCCGACTTGCTGAACGCGCCGCTGCCCGACAGGGGACCGGTCAAGTCCATCCGGTTTTCAGGACCATCCACATGCAGACTGGTGGATCCCGCAACGGTAACGGCATTGGTAACTTCCGCCCGGTTCCCACCGCTTCCGGGGTCATACCGCAACGCCCCCAGAATCCCCAGGTTTTCACCCACCGGCACATCGCCGCCGCGGCCCAGGCTGTTCAGCGTGATCGTCCCGCCAAAGGGATACACGCGGTCTCCGTCCGACACCAGGCGCAACTGACCGCCCGGATTAACCGTCACAGCGGACGTGTTCGTCGGCGTCGCCGGTTCCGTCACCCGCAACACGCCGAAGTCCACGACCGTCTCTCCCGTGTAATCCTTGCCGCCGCCCGTCATCGTCATCACGCCCGGACCATCCTTGATCAAACCGCCCGATCCGATCCAATCGTTGCGGAAACGCAACGCGCCGAAATCGTCGTTCAACACCCCTTCCAAACCATGATGCTCGTTGAGGTTCGTGATCGTGACCAACAGATCGCTTGCCAGGACAAACCAACCACCCTCGTCGCTTCGAAACTCCACAAACCCGCTGCCCGAACCCCTGATCTCCAGGTGGGCCGGCCCTTCCGAGGATTCGAACGTCAGCGTGGCGTTTTCATCCTGCGTCTGGATCCGGTTCCGGTTCGTGCTCGTCGCATTGTCCACGATCAGATGCCCGATCGTCACCGGCGAGAAGAGGTCCACATTACGGTCATCGTCCAAGCGGGGCCCGATGATCGCTTCGGCGTCCACCCCGTCCGGATATACCCCCGTACTCCAGTTCGCATTAATGTCCCACGCACCGTCCCCGGGCGGCAGAAATGTGGGAATTCCTTCTTCCGGATCCAGGATGATGATGTCCAACCCGCCGTCCGGATCGACCGTTCCATCAAAACCGCCCGCTTCCGTCTCGGCGGACAGAATTGAACCATCGCCGATCGCTCGGGCCTCTATGCGCCGGACCCCTGTCGGCAGCGTGTTCGGAATCAATGTGCCCCAGTAGTGCGGGGTCGTGGCCACGGTCTGTTCGTAAAAGGCCGCGTACCGGTCATCCACTTCACTTCCCGTAATCTCGATCGGAACCCCCGCCAAGGGGCGGCCCGTGCCTTCCGTGTTATCGTACAGGAAGACGAAGTTCCGGGCCGCTTCCGCGCTCACCCCCATGATGCCCGTCGCCTCATCCCCCGCTTCACCGAAACGGACGACCGTTACCGGGTTGGTCGTGGACAGTTTCAGCGCCGTTTCCTGCCCGCCCGACCCGTCGTTGAGCAATAGGCGCATGAACAGGGTTGTTTTCGGCGTGAACCGCGCGTTCCCCGTCGGCTCCGTCACGAACCAGCCCGTATAGCTCCCTTCCGCGTCGGTTGTGAACGTCCAGTGCCGCTCCCCATGATCCCCGTGCAGGAACCGCGGCGGATCCGTATTCCGGATCCAGTTGGTGTCCGCGCCCGTCACAAAGATCATGTTGCCCGCTCCATCCTGTTCGGGAGGATCGCCCGGAACAACTACCCGGTTGCCGTAGCGATAGGTCGCATTCGACTTGAGCCCGTCCAACTGCAGGCGGTATGCGAAGGGAACTCGATCCAGGTTATT
>SLKG01000031.1 GCA_007134735.1 Kiritimatiellia bacterium | reverse complement strand
GTTCTTCGCTGGCCGTTTGCCGAAGGCCGCGTCTATACGATTGACTGGAGCGAATCCCGGCTCGGAACCAACATGGTCTGGCACACCCTGGACCATCTCGCGTTCAGTATCACCAACGGCTGGGTCGTCTGGACCGACACGAACGCGCTCGCCGGCGCCGACGCCCATCGTTTCTACCGGATCCAAGTGGAATTGGAGGAATAGGGTGATAAGATTGCGATTAAGATTATGATTGGGACAAAGACACGCGACACGCGACACAGAATACCCGCAACCCCGGTTGACGATTACGGCGACGATTACGGATGACGAGTAAAGATGCGGCCACCCGACACGCCGCACGGAACTCTTACTCGCCAACTCTTAAGCGATATACTTCATCGGGTTCCCTTGGACATTGGATATTCCTTGTTGGCTTTTGGGTGTTGACCCTGTTCGGGGGAGATTCTTCATCCTTATCTCAATCCTTGTCTTAATCCCTGTCGGATCGACGAAGATTGGGACAAGGATTACGACAAAGATGAAGGCACGCGAAACGAGATACGGGATACGCGCCACCCGATACGGGATTTCTTGAGTAGGTGTTTAGAGAAAGTGTATGGAGCCCCGAAGGGGCGGAATTCTGTAGCCCGGCGCGTAAGCGCCGGGAAGAAGCGAAAAAAACAAAAGCCCCGAAGGGGCGACAGTATGATTAGGATTAAGATTAAGATTAGGATTTAAAAACCCAAAACCCAAAACCCGAAACCATCCGCCCTCCACCCGACACCCGACACGCCCTTCCCTACCCGAACACCACCGTCTTGTTGTGATACACCAGTATCCGGTGCTCCAGATGATGCCACACGGCGCGTGCCAGCACGACCTTCTCCAGGTCTTGTCCCTTCCGCACCAGGTCCGTAACGGAATCCCGATGACTCACCGGGATCACGTCCTGCGCAATGATCGGCCCCTCGTCCAATTGTTCGGTCACGTAATGGCTGGTGGCGCCGATGACCTTTACGCCGCGGGCATGCGCGGCATGATACGGCTTGCCGCCCGCAAACGCCGGAAGAAAGGAATGATGGATATTGATGATTCGATTCGGGAATTCCCGCACGAAGCGACCCGTCAGGATCTGCATGTACCGGGCCAACACGACAAAATCGATGCGGTACTCCTTCAACAGGGCCGTTTCCCGCTCCTCCTGTTCCGCTCTTGTTTCCGGTGTTTTCGGAAACACATGGAAATCGATCTTGTGGCGGCGGGCCAGATCTTCCAGGTCCGGATGATTGCTGACCATCAGGGGAACATCCACCGACCACTCTCCGGATTCGTGCCGGGACAGGATATCGTACAGGCAATGGGCCTGCTTCGAAACAAATACGGCCATGCGAAATCGATCCGTTGAAAAATGAAGCTCCCATGTGGCCTGCAAGGAATCGACCAACGGCGACAACTCTGTCCGAAGGCGGTCGACAGGAACGGCAAAACCCTCCAGGTCCCATTCGACCCGCATGAAAAAGACCCCCTGCTCCGTATCCACATGCTGATCCAGATCGATGATGTTACCGTCGTGATCGGCCAGGAATTTCGTGACGGCCGAAACAATTCCCTTCCGGTCCGGACAGTGCATGAGCAGCACCGCCGATCGGCCCGGACTTCGGGATGCCTGTTTATTGGTATGCATAACAGAAGACCATACAACAGGGGAACCGGACACACAATGGCGGAAAGGACGAATGGACCGCCGCTTCGCGGCGGGTGCTTGGTCCTTCGTCCCTGGTCCTTGGTCTCTTTAATCGTCATCCGTAATCGTCGCCCGTTATCGTTTTCCGAAAAGACAAGGATTGGGACAAGGATTAAGACAAGGATAAAGACACCCGACACGGGATTCGTGCTCGCACCCCTTACTTGCCCTTGATAAGGTCTTGGAGGGTCGCGCTGCGGCGTAACCCCGGGAGATTCGCATGACGGTTGATCAGATCATCGTATTCGGAACACTCGTGGCGGCGCTGGCGCTCTTCATCTGGGGCCGCTGGCGCTACGACGTGGTGGCCATGATGGCGTTATTTGCCGTTGTCCTGACCGGCGTGGTGGATCCGGAACAGGCCTTCTCTGGATTCGGTCACCCCGCCGTCATCACCGTCGCCGCCGTATTGGTCATCAGCCGGGGCCTGTCCAATGCGGGGGTCGTCGATCTGATCGCCGGCTGGCTCGCACATGTCGGGAAGCATCCGATTCTGCAGGTCGGTTCGCTAACCATCGTGGTCGCGCTGTGCTCGGGATTCATGAACAACGTCGGCGCGCTTGCGCTCCTGTTACCGGTTGCCATCCGAATGGCGCGCGAAAGCGAACAACCCGCTTCACGCCTGCTTATGCCGCTCGCGTTCGGATCGCTTCTCGGGGGTCTTGTCACCATGATCGGAACACCGCCCAACATCATTGTGGCCACGTTCCGCGCGCGAAACGGCGGCGAACCGTTCGGCATGTTTGATTTTTCGCCCGTCGGCGCCACGCTGGCCGCCGCGTGCATCCTGTTCATCACGCTGATCGGTTGGCGCCTGCTTCCCAAACGGAAAGGCGAAGCGCAGCCCAACGAATTGTTCGAGATCGAAGATTACCTGGCGGAACTCCATGTCCCGGAAGACTCCAAGCTGGCTGGGGAAACGCTCTCCAAAGTTGGTGATATCTCGGAGGCGGAAGTGACCATCATCGGCCTGTTGCGCAACGATCGCCGCATTCCCGCGTACTCGCCCTACGAAATCATCCGGCAAGGCGATATCGTCGTCGTGCAGGCCAGCGGAGAAGAGTTGGAGGAGTTCGTCAAGGATACCGGGGTCACGATGGCGGGCGGCAACAAGGACGAGGAAAAGGAACCCCGGGTAAAGGCGGACGACATCAACATGGCCGAAGCGGTTGTTCTTCCGGAATCCGTCATGGCCGGCCAAAGCGCGCGAAGCCTTTTGTTGCGGTTGCGTCACGGGATCAATCTGCTCGCTGTGGCGCGCCAGGGTCAGCGGTTGCGGGAACGGTTGTCCCGCATTCGATTCCGCCCCGGCGACGTAGTGCTGCTGCAGGGTGCCCGAGACGCGTTGCAGGAAGCGATCCCGGATCTCGGCTGTCTGCCACTCGCCCAGCGCGATTTACAGATCGGGCAACCGAGGCGCATTATTCTTTCGCTTCTCTTCTTCGGCGGCGCCATCGCCGCCGCGGTCGCAAACCTGGCGCCCATCCAAATCACACTGGCCTGTGCGGCCGTGGTGATGGTGCTGACCGGAATCATTTCGCCGCGCAAACTGTACGACAGCATCGACTGGTCCGTCATCATCCTGCTGGGCGCCATGATCCCCGTAGGACAGGCCCTCGAAGACACGGGGGGCGCGGCGTTGATCGCGGAAGGCATGCTTGATCTCGGCGCCGAGTGGCCACCGTTGCTGACCCTCTTCGTACTGATGATCGTCACGATGACCCTGTCCGACGTGATCAATAACGCGGCCGCGGCCGTACTCATGTGCCCCATTGCCTTTGGACTGGCGGCGGGGCTGGGGGTATCGGCCGATCCTCTGCTCATGGGGGTGGCGGTCGCGGCGTCCTGCGCCTTTCTGACCCCCATCGGTCATCAATCCAACACGCTGGTCATGGGCCCGGGTGGTTATAAATTCGGAGACTACTGGCGCCTCGGCCTTCCCGTCCAGATCATCATCCTCGCCATCGCCGTGCCGCTCATTCCCCGTGTCTGGCCGTTCTGAATTCGTAGTCCGCCTTCAACCGGTCGTAGGCGGCTCCGATT
>SLKG01000105.1 GCA_007134735.1 Kiritimatiellia bacterium | reverse complement strand
TACTTTTCGTTCGGGGGCGTGGTGTAGTGGTTCAACATGCGGCCCTGTCAAGGCCGAGATCGCGGGTTCGAATCCCGTCGCTCCCGCTAAAAGTGCGAGGTTTCCCTCGCACTTTTTGCATCTTAATTTGCTTAATCAGATAGATTACCGCCTTCAATAATGGCTGCGCGCTCAGCCATTAATTTTCTCAAGTTACTCGTATCTTTGGGGTAAGTGAAATAAAACAGGCTAAATACTGCAGCACAAACAATCCAAGGGACAGGGACCGTCCAAATTAAGGCCTCTGTGAGACCAATCTGATCAGCAAGTGTTCCAGCAATCACCCCCGCAATGGCTGCAAACCCACTTTCAATGAATGTTGTGATCGAAAATGCGGTTGCTCGCAACTCTGGTGGCACAACATTCTGCATCATGGGTTCCTTCGCACCTTTACCGGGCCAACTGATTAATAAGGCTGTAAAAAAGCATAATACGAGTAATCCCCACAAAGGCCAGTTATCTGTTTGGGTAAACAGAAAATATGTCAGGGGAATACCGCTGACGATCGACACCTGCCCAACAAAGGTACGTCCATATTTCGGACTGACTTGTTCACCCAGATCACCAAGAAATCCCCCAATAATATTTGAGAAAACTGTTCCCAAGACTATTCCAGCAAATACGAGGGTTGCAGTTTGTGTAGGGATACCCCGAACATTAACCAACCAGGTGATCAGGAAAAATTGCATGACAACCCACGGCATCGTACCGGCTAAACCCTGGCCAATGGCAACCCAGATTGTCTTAATTTTCAACACTTTTGGAATGTCATGAAACTTGATGGCAAATTGCTGCACATTTTCTTGATTGACTTTGTCATAAAGTTCAGGTTCTGATGCGCCCCTAACCGGCTCTTCAACAAGAAACAAAACCACTAGCCCACTAATCACACTGAAACTACCTAAAAGAAAGAAACCCCAACGCCAAAGAGTCGGTGTTGCCAGGAAACCCAAACCAATCGTTGCAAAAATGATCCCCAACACCCCGATCGCTTCCATGATTCCCAGTGCCTTGCCTCGATGCTTTTGAGGAAAGGTATCCGCCATGATAGAAAAGGTCGCAGGAAGAAGGCTTCCTAGCCCAATCCCCGTAATCGCCTTAATCACCAATAACTGTCCAAAATTTTGTGTAAATCCGAGTGAGAATGTCCATAAGCCCCACAGACTTGTGCCGATCAGGATCACATATTTTCTCGTCAGCTTATCAGAAAAATATCCCCAGATCGGCGTTGAAAGCGCTTGAAGAACATTGCGTATCGTAGAAAGCAGTCCAAGACTGCCGTAGGAAACACCCCACAGGGCTTGTAAGGTGGGGAATAGGACGGATATGGCTTGACCCTCTCCTTGGTCAATAAAATAGCCAAAGGAAAGTGCAAATAAAGTTCTTCTACGTTGTTTTTTTTGAGCTTTGGTTTGAGGTATTGCTTCAGCTTTTACAGCCATTATTTCTCCTTTTTCACACGAATAATTATTTGGTTGTGATTATTAATTCCATCAAAAATAGAGTATAACCCACATTGACAGAATAACGTTTTTTATAGTGCAATTATTGCCATATCACCCATATTTCTTATTTAGCATTTCCATTTTATAACTACTCAGCCTCTCTCCTGTTTGCCAGCTGGTCTGCCTGAGTAGCAACGCTGTTTTCTTGGTTGAGCCAGAATCCACATAATTGAATGCTTGATGATATTTATATTAAAAAACTTTCGTGAGGTATCTTTCCGATCGATTTCAGCTAATCGGGCTCAGTAAGACAACAAACAGCATTATAATGGCATCTATAATTCATTGTCAAACGATTTTTTTCGTTGCGGTGATTGAAATGATGAAATATAAATACTCAGTCTGCAAGGGAATCGCCTCTTCAATAGTTGGCCTGCCTGAGTAGTAACGATGAAATTGTTGGAAAGTTAAGAAAATGAACCAAACCGAATTATCAGGTTGATATAATACATCAGAAAAGACCAAAAAACTGAGGTTGATAACGGATTTACACAATTATTTGCTCAGGAGAGTGTATGAATTTCGCGGAGAAATTGTTCTTAAAAGATTTACGGCTATTATGCAAAACTGTTTTAACTTTTTTTTCTGGCCTGGCTATTCTGATTTTTCTTATTCATGGGTTACAAGCTATTGGATTTAATTATCCGCTTGACTATGGAGAAGGTACGGTACTCAATCAAACCCTGCGGTTGATGGATGGACAACCACTTTATCCAACAGATATTTCCTCTCCACCTTATTTAATTTCAAATTATCCCCCTGTTTTTATTCTTCTCAGCGCTGCTTTGATGTGGTTAACTGGCCCTAGTCTGCTGATTGGAAGGGTTTTTGTATTAGCTAGCACGATCGGTACAGCCATAGTCATTGGCTTGATTATCAAACACTTCAATCCTAAACATGGATATCTTCCCAGCCTTGTAGGTGCGGGTCTGTTTTTGATCATACCTCATGTATTACAATGGTCAGCCTATTTTCGAATTGATTTGTTGGCCATTTTATTTTCGGTTGCAGGTTTGTATCTTGTGATCAAGGCACCAGAAGCAAATCGCTCAATCCTGTTGGCAGCAGTCTTTTTTCTACTGGCAGCTTATACTCGCCAATCCTTTGGACTCGCTGCACCTGTGGCGGCCACGATATGGGTCTGGACAAAAAACCGTAAACAGGCTATCAAATTGGTATTGATGTATGGCATCACAGGTTTGGTCATTTTTGGCGTAATCCATATCCTTTCACAAGGCGGTTTCTTTTTTCACATCATCGAGGCAAATGTTAATCCCTTTAATTGGCACACAGTTGAACACTTTGCAAAACAAATCTATCAAAACTTATCCTGGCTTATTTACTTATTCGGTGTTTATCTATTGGTAGGATGGCGTTTTTTTCGCTCCTACGCCTTCCTGGTGCCCTACATGCTTGTATCAGCTGCTGTGGCGATTACCATCGGTAAAGTTGGATCAAATGTCAATTACTTGTTAGAAATTTGCGCAGCATTTGCCATTTTCGCTGGTTTGTTGATTGGTAAATCCTGGGAGCTGCTACCAATTTCAGAGGATCTAATACCAGACCTTGATTTCGAAAAGGATAAAATCCCACCGCCAGAACCGATCGAACCTAAAGTCAGACGGAATATGTGGATCAACCTGGTGATCTTAATCCTCATCTCTGCCATTATCATCAACCAATTCATCACTTTATCACGAGAAAGCTTATTGAGCCCAATTTCTAATCACCGGGAAAGAATTCAGATGGGTATTGGTTACAGGTTAATTGAAAATAGTATTCTGGAGGCGTCCCTAGAAGGGCCAGTTCTAGCCGATGAATACAGTGCAATGCTTTCGGTTAACCGGATCCCGTTTTATATTCAACCGTTTGCAATTTCCCAACTGGCAATGGCTAATCGATGGGATCAAAGGGGTTTTCTAAACGCCATCGAAGAACATACTTTTCCCCTAATCCTCATTCATCACTTTCCAGGGTTTCCTGTGTACCTCGAGCGGTGGACACCAGAAATGTTAGATGCCATTTTTTCTAACTATGTCGCGAATTATTTTCGAGCCAACTCCCTATCATTTGAACCTAAAAGTTTTGAGTTTGTGAGTTATCCTGAAGAGCGTGTCTGTCCAGATGCGCCATGGCAAATTCCCTCGGAAGCTAATTTAGGGATGTTCTGGTACAACAGGCAACTATTATTGATGGGTGCAGGACATAACGGTCAAGTTCCGGTGTATGCT
>SLKG01000166.1 GCA_007134735.1 Kiritimatiellia bacterium | reverse complement strand
TAGGCGGCCTGTGACAATGCGCGCGTTTCGTTCCTGGATGCGTTCGGAGAGATGGTCTTTGACGATTGCCAGCACATTGTTCAAATCGACAGGAACAAAGGGGCGTTCCGAAGTGCCCGCCCGGGAAAAAGCAAGGATGTCCCGTATGAGTTGACGCATTCGACGGGTGGAGCGGACCATGATATCCAGATATTCCCGTCCCTGCTCATCGAACCGGTCGCCGTAGTCTTCGACCAGCACCTGGGCAAAACTTTCGATTTTCCGGAGGGGCTCCTGGAGGTCATGGGAGGCCACTCGTGCATATTCCTCGAGGGCGGCATTGGTTTCGCGCAGGTTGGCCTCGCTTTTCCGAAGAGCGGCTTGCGCGAGTTGCGCATCTTGCATGATATTCAGCGCGGCGCGCCGGCCTTCCTCGCGATGGGCCACTTCCCGGCGGAGACGTTCATTGGCCTGGGACAATTCTTCGATGAGTTGTTTGCGGTGCCGTTGTACGGCGCGCAAATGGGTCACGTCCCGTAACACCAGGACACCCCCGGCGAGCCAGCCCTCGCGATCAATGATGGGTTCCCCATGATATGCAATCAGGTGAGATTTCTTGCCGTTCGGATCCAACAGCACAACGGCGTCGTCTTCACGGACGCGTTCCCCGCCTTCGAGTACCCGGGCCAACGGATGTTCGATGGCCTTGCGGCTGTTTTCGGGCATGATGCGTACGACTTTTCGAATGGGTGCGCCGAGCGCCCGGGAGACCGGCCATCCGGTAAGGTGCGCGGCGACGCCGTTCGCATAGGTGATCATGCCGTCCCGGTCGGTGGTGATCACTCCTTCCCCGATGCTCTCAAGCGTGGTGGCGAGCCGTTCGCTCAGGCCATACAGGTTTTCCGCATCCGCGCGTTCACGTTTTGCAATGGTGTCCTGGCGGCGGGCTTCAACGCAGAGGTGTGCCACCAGTGCCGCCAACGCCGTGTAGATCACGGCCAGCAGCGCGGTGAAAACCTGGACGTTGCGAAAGGCCGCTCGTTCGATGGGCGCGGCCCAGAACGCCACTGAAAGCAGGCCGGCCACACACACGACCAGCAGGGCGGGGGCATACCGACGGAACGGAGTGATCCATGCCATCTCCACACGGCGAACATTTTCCGCCTTATCTACGTGCGCTCTTTCCTCGTCGTGGAGCATGGTCCTCCGTTTGTTTGTTCCAAATCGGTTCGTAGCGGTTCGGCTTTCCCTGTTCATTCAACAGGGCATTGACTTCCTCCTTGAGTTCGATAACCCGGAGTTCTCTGCCCACCATGGCGCGATTGAATGCTTCCAATTCCTCATTGGCCCGGTTGGTTTCCTCGCGGGCCCGAGCCACCTGCAGGGCATTGCCCAACACCTCGGCCAGCAGTGCGATATGCGACATCTGGTTATTCGTTACCGGACGGCGAGACATGCGGTTGTCGATGCTGATGATCCCGAATACGCGTCCCGACTGACGGAGAGCCACAAAAGTGCTCGCCAGGTCCTCTTCGCCGGGGCGGCTTTCCGGTCGGCCGAGCGGAAAGCCCGACTTAAAGGTGGCGGATGCAAACAGCTCCTCGACGTCCCGCTCCGCCCGTATATTCCAGGCGTGGTCATGCTCGTCGGTGGTGTGTCCGTTCAGGTCGGTCCCGTACGTTCCGTGAAAGACAGGGTCTTCGGGGTCGCCGAGAAACAAGCCGCAGCGATCCACATGCATTTTTTCGCGGATGCCTTCGACGACCACCCGGCAGATTTCATCTTCCGTGGCGCATCCGGCGACGTCGGCGGAAAGTTGCAGGACGGCATAACGAAGCTGTTCGGCCTCCTTCTCCTCTGTGATGTCCTCCTTGACGGCGACAAAATGGGTCACCTCCCCCCCGTCGGGATTGATAATGGGGGAGATGGTGGAGTGATCCCAGTATAGCGAGCCGTCTTTTCTTCGGTTATGGAACGTTCCGCGCCATTCCCGGCCGGATCGTAGATTACGCCAAAGGTCTGCGTACTCCTGTTCCTGCATCAAGCCCGACTTGAGCAAGCGCGGCGTCTGTCCGACGGCTTCATCCCGGGAATAGCCCGTCATGACCGTGAACGCGGCGTTGACGTACTCGATGGTGCCTTTGGGATTGGTAATGATGACCGCGCTGGCGCTTTGTTCCAGTGCGCGCTGCATTTTTCGGATCTCTTCGTGGGTCACGTGCAATTCGTATTCCGTGCGCCAACGGTCATAAAAATCCGCCAGGCGATCCGCCACCGAGTTCAAGAGTTCCATTTCCTCCGGTGAAAACAGCGGCTCATCCTGTTCCGGGGGGTGTTCGCGATGGCCCACCTCCATAAAAGAGGGGGCGCCATCCCGGACATCCAGATCGATGCGTATTTTCCAGGGAGAATCGATATAGGCGTCGGAACGGTATTCGCGATTGTTCATCAGCAGACGAACCCAGCAGTTATCGGGATTCCGGGCTGCGCACGGCACGAGGTTGACCGCCGTTTCGAGTGCGGTATCGATCGATTCGCTTTCCGCGGACAGTAGTTTTTCAATTCCGTACAGGCAGCCCAGTTCCCGGATGCGCTGCTTGAGCTCATGAAGCCATCGGGTCTGCTCTTCGTCCGCGATTCGCAACTTTTCGTTTTCCCGATGTCGCTGAATGGCGTTCGTGATGGAATCGCCCAGATGTTTCAGAAATAGACCTTGGGGATCCTTGGCCACGTAATCGAGAGCGCCCAGCTTAAGCGCTTCCACGGCTACTTCCTCCGCCCCCAGGCCGGAGATCAGGATGGCGGCGGGGGAAAGCCCCCGCTTTCTAAATTCGCGGAGCACATCCAGCCCCGCGCGTTTGGGCATTTTGTGATCCACCAGAAGAATATCGTGCGTACCCGGATTGAACATGGCGAGGCCGCTTTCCCCATCGGGTGCGGTATCCACGGTGAAGCCCTGATCGGTGAGATGCCGCTCGATCAGCCGCGACACCGCCGGGTCGTCTTCCATCAGCAAGACGTGAATTGGATTGGCAGCATACTTCTCGGATTTCATGGCCGCACCGTCTCGATTCCCCGGTTTGATGGCGCCCGGCCTATGTCCGGAGTCGCACAAAACGGACCTGATCGGTTATGTCACGGTTGACGCCGCGATATCCAGCCAGGCGTCCGTTTTCGTCGCGCACGGGTTCCGCCGTGGTTTCGTGAATGACGACCCGGCCATCCTTGGTCCGCATGCGGTACCGTTCACGGAAGACACGTCTGCCATTCGCTAGCGGTAGCGTTCCTTCGGCCAGAAGACGTTCTCTTTCAACCGCGGCGAACAACTCAAAATAATGCATGCCCTTAAGCTCTTCCCCGGTATATCCGATCATCTGTTGCGCAATGGAGCTGGAATAGATGTAATGCCCCTCCGCGTCCGTTTCCCAAATCCAGTCGGAGGAGCAGGCGGCGATGTGTTCGAACCGGGTGATGCTTTCACGAAGCGCAGCCTCGGCGCCCTTGCGCACTTTGATCTCGGCCGCCAACGCCCGGTTGAGCAAGGTGATATAGATGTTGACCGCGATGGACAGGATGAATGCCGCGCCCGCGGCGATAAACCAATACATATGCTCCCGAACCACATCCACGAATAACGCTTCCCCGTACCGCTCGTAGGGCGGAAGGCGCAATTCCCGGAAACAGTCATGAATTGGGGCATCGGATTCGGGAACCGTCCATGCGTTCGGCCGGGCGTGATCCGTTGTTCGCAGTGTAACCGGGGGCATACCGATCAGGGCCGCCGCTACCTTGTGAAGAATGTCCCGTGACGGATCGGTCCCGGCCACAAAGAGGTAGCCGGGATACACACGTGTACTGGTCACGGCCGGAATGGCCCGGGCCGGCGGTTCCGGGCGCACGTGATCGAAACGCAGCGTCTTGAATGTCCCCGCGGGGACCAGTCCGACTGCTTTCATATGTTCCAAGGTCCCCGCTCGGACGGCGGCAACATCCGCTCTTCCGTCCATCACGTCCTGTACCGCGGCCGTAGGGTCCCCCACGAAACGGACCACCATGCCGTGGCGATCCGGGCAAAGTCCCCGCTGGGCGAGTTCCCGTTTAATGGAAAGCCAATCTCCCAGCGAGCGGCTGTCGCCGGATGCGATCCGTCTGCCGCGCAGGTCGCGCGGGGAGGTGATGTCGCGCCGATCCCGTTGTACCAGGAGAGCCCCGGCCGTGTGCGCATAGTGCGTATCGCGCAGTCGGGTCAGCGCGGTGGCCAGCACCTTGGCCTCCGCCGCCTCCTTCAGCGGGAGAAGCAGGCCCGGTTCAATAATGGCGAAATCCAATTCCCCGCGACTCATCCGGTCCAGCAGCTCATCCCCGTTAACCGGTTGCAGGGAAAAGGCATGGCCGGGAAGGGATTGGTTGAGATGATCTACGGTCGGTTGCCACAGATGGATTATTTCATCGGCATCGTGTTCAGCCCATACGCCGATTCGGAACGGATCCGCATATGTGGCAGTAAGAAACAGGGCCGATATGGCCGCGGTCACTGCCAGCAGCCGTTTTCCGGAAGGCCTTTTTCTCTTTAAGCCCATTGCCTCAGTTTTCACTACCCCCCCCCCTTATGCCGGAGACCTCGGTCGTATGACCGCTCCAGACCTTTTTGGGCTCTGCTTCGGGTTCTTCCTGAAATCAAGGAATTACCCAGAAGCTACACATCGGCAAGCTATCGAACCCCGTAAACGTTGGCAAGCAATAAACCCGCATAAATCGCATCCTGCACAGTAGCCGCATCCTGTTTGGAGTCACTCCATAAGAATACTGAATGAGACCTCAATCGCCCGGCAAACGCCCGCGACCGGTCATGTGAACGGTCGCGAAGCCGTTGGCCCCTATGTGTCGGCGGTTTCGTATTCCTTGCCGGTTCTCGAGAATTTCACCGAAACGATTTTGCTCACACCGTGTTTTTCCATGGTGACGCCGTACAGCGTGTCGGCCGATTCGATGGTTTGCCGGTTGTGCGTGATGATCACGAATTGAGAATCCGTGAGAAATTCCTTCAGCATGCGGATAAAACGACCGATATTCGTGTCGTCGAGCGCCGCGTCCAATTCATCCAACATGCAGAAGGGGCTGGGTTTGACCTTGTAGAGGGCAAAAAGCAGGGCCACGGCGGTCATGGTGCGTTCTCCTCCGGACAGCAGGGATACCGATTGCAGTTTCTTGCCCGGCGGCCGCGCGATCATTTCGATTCCCGATTCCAGAACATCCTCATCGTCCACCAGGACGAGTTTCGCGGAACCCCCGCCGAACAATTTCTTGAAGGTTTCCTGGAAATTACTATTCACGGCTTCAAATGTCTGGGTGAACATTTCCGTTGTGGTGCGATTGATCCGGCGGATCATGTCGAGCAATTGTTGCTTGGCGCGGACGAGGTCGTCATGTTGTTCCGAGAGAAACCGGAGGCGTTCCTCCAATTCCTCGTGTTCTTCGATGGCCACCAGGTTCACGGGTCCCATGGATTCCAGCTTCGCCCGAATTTCGGCGACAAACGTTTCCAGGGTTTCGCGGTCCGGCGGTTCCCCGTCTTTCCACTCCGGGTCCGGTTCGCTCATCAGCTGTTCCGGGGTCAACCGGTAATCCATGGACAGGCGTTCCAGGGTATTTTGTACCCGCATTCGCTCTTCCGCCAATGTGACTTCGATCCCGGATCGCTGTTTGCGGTGGGTTTCAAGGGCTTCCCGCTTTTCGCGAAGACGGGATTCATAGTCGGATTGCCGGGCCGAATTCTGTTCGCGTTGCATGCGCGATTCCGCGAGCGCTTTGTTATGACGCTCCACCTCGGCTTCCAGGGGTTGCACCCGATCTTGTGCGGACCGGATCATCGTTTCCAATTCCTGTACGCGACGCTGATAATCGCTCAGGCCCTCGGTGCGTTCGTGGATCAGGGCCTCCAATTCGTGTATGCGGGCCGCGAGCGATTCCTGCGCGGAGGTCAGATGGTCCACCTGTTGGCGCTGTTCCGCCAATTGAACCCGTTTTTCCGTTGTTTCGGTCCAGTATTCGGACCGCTTTTGTTCGAGCTGTTTGAGCTCGTCGGACCGGAGTGTATATTCGGAACGGATTTCCGACTGGCGATGCCGCACGGATTCCAATTCGGTTAAAATGGCTTTCCGCCGGTCGCCGCTGGTCGTGTGTTGTTCGTTCAGCGCGTTTAATTCGTAGGAAACCGTTTCCAGACGTTCGCGGGCCTGGTTTGCCTCATCGGATTTAACCTGGTATTCACCCTCGCGAAGGGCCAATTTCCGGCTGTTCTCTTCCAGGTCGGCACGCATGCGGTCGACTTCTTCATTGAGCCGGTTCCATTCCGAGCGCACGTCTACGAGTTGTCTGGAACGTTCCGTCTCGCGGCGGGTGAGTTCCTCCAGCTCCTGTTTCCAGCGGGATAACAGGTGACGGCGTGTCATCGGATTCGATTCGTTCTTTTCCGGCATCCAGAATTCCGCCGAACCATCCGGCCGGATCAGGGCGCCGGTGCGTGTGACATACGTCACGTCCTTCGGTGCGGGAGCGGGAATTACATGGGCGGCATCGACCACCCGAACCCGGCGCAGAAGATACTGTGCCAGCGGTTGAATGGTATCGGAACAACGGACATGATCCAGCAAGGACTCGCCGGGGATATCCCCGGGATCGCCTGCGTCCTCCGGGGCGCGGTCCGGAAGACTCAACAACCGCGCGGTTCCATGACGCCCTTCCTCCAGCGCTTTCAGCATCGAGGGGAGGGTGTTTGCATCCGTTACGATGAGTGCATCGAGCCAGGCCCGAAGGGCGGCTTCGAGCGCCACCTGGTATTCGGGATCCGCGTCCAGATGATCCGCCAACGCTCCGAGGATGTGACGGGGTTCCCCCGCCGCCGCAGGCGCGGCATCGATCAACCATCGAGCGCCCGGGGGCAATCCTTCGCTATGTGTTCCCGGATCCTCGAATAGCTCGGACTGGGCTTTCCGGGCGGCGATTCGATTGTGCAGGTCGTTTCGTTCCGCATGGATCTTTTCCATTTCCCGGCCGGTCGTATCGCGCCGGTCAATCGTCTCCCGGACATGCTCTTCACACTGGGAAACCTGCGCTTGCAACGTCTCAATCTGCGTTCGGGTTTCCGATTCACGCGCTTCAAATTTCTCAACGCCGCGGCGCAGTTCGTTCAATTCGGCGGTCAACCGTTCCCGGCGGACCACCCCGGTTCGCTCTTCGCCGTCCATTTCGGACAACTCGTTTTGCAACCGGGCCAGGCGGCTTTCCAGATCGATGGATTCGGTTCGGAGCCCATTCAGATTATCGCGGGCCTGATGGACGGCTTCATCCTGTTTCCGCAGGCGTTCATTGCTTTGATCCAGTTCCTGTTGCGCCTGTTCGCGGGCTTCCACCGCGCGGGCGCATTGCGTTTCGTGTTCATCCATTTTTTTGCGATGAACGTCCAGGCGGGATCGCGCATCGTCCGCATCCCGGCTATCGCGTTTGGACAACGCTTCCAACTCCCGAATGCGATCCTCGTTGATGCGGATGAGCTCCTGGTTGCGGTCCCGCTCCGTTTGTGCCTGGACGGCCGCCTCCATCGCGGCGGCGATATGGTTTTCCGTGCGCGCAAGCCCGTCGCGGATGTCCCGGCTTTCCTGTTCCAGTGTGCGGATATCGGCCTGGAAAGCTTCCTCCTGTTCGTCCAATGAGGCCAGGCGGGACTCAAGCGCCTTGATTTCGGCCTGTTGCGCATGGATCTTTTGACGCGACAGATATACGTCGAAACCGCGCAGTTCGTCCTGCAGGGCCTTGTATCGGCGCGCCTTTCCCGCCTGGCGTTGCAGAGAGATAATGCGGCGCTTGACCTCGCGCATGATATCGGCCAACCGCAACAGGTTGGCTTCCGTATGCTCCAATTTCCGTATGGCTTCCTTCTTATCGGCCTTGTATTTCGTGATGCCGCTGGCTTCCTCGAACACGGCACGTCGGTCTTCGGGGCGGGAACTCAGGATCTGGTCGATCCGGCCTTGTTCCATCATGGAATAGGAATTGGTTCCGATTCCCGTATCCATGAAAAGGCGCTGGATGTCCTTCAGGCGGCAGGGGGTCTTGTTGATGTAGTATTGTCCCTCACCGGAACGAAGCACACGGCGGGTCACGGTCACCTCGTCGTATTCCACGCCGAGTTTATCCTCGCAGCCGGCAAGCGTGAGGCTGACTTCGGCCATCGACAGCGGTTTATGGGAATCGGTTCCATTGAAGATCATGTCTTCCATGCGGGATCCGCGCAGGGCCTTGGTGCTCTGTTCCCCGAGCACCCACCGCAAGGCATCGGCAATGTTGCTTTTGCCGCATCCGTTCGGGCCGACGATGGCCGTCATGCACGGTTCGAACTCCAATCGCGTCTTTTCCGCGAAACTTTTAAACCCGAACAATTCAATACTTTTCAGGTACACGATTCAGTCTCCTGTGCGCGACGTCGATATCAGTCCGGCGGTACGTTCGCTGCCGCAGCGAAAATATTTAACTTGTCACCGAATGCCAGCATTTTTTCCAAGGGGATACTGTATCAAGTGGGTCCTTGATAATCAACTACTATATGTAGTTTTTTTGTCGTAAGACAGGCATTCCTGCCTGTCGGGCGCATGAGCTGTGCATGAGATGAGCAAAGGATTGAGCTATGCTTCATGGTTGCTCCGCGCATGCGCTTAATCATGCTCATGGTCGGGCAGGAATGCCCGACCTACTTTGTCCCACGGTTATGCGTGCCGTGAATATAGTAAGACAGGCATTCCTGCCTGTCGGGAACGTGGGCCGCGCATGAGAAGAACAAGGAGTCGGGCTATGCCCTATATTTGCTCCGCGCCTGCGCTTCATCATGCTCGTGGTCGGGCAGGCCCCGCGGAGCGCGGGATAGAAATGCCCGACCGGCATTATCCCGTAATGCTGCTAACCTCCGGTCTACGTTTGGGGTATAGAGAATATGTGATGAAGACGCTATGCAGGACTGTGCTCATCGCGCTCATACTGGTGATGGCCGGTGGGCGGTCGGCGCTTTCCGCGTCCGACGCTGCTCATTTGATTACAATCAACGGTCATCTATGTGCGAATAATCGTGTCATCATAAAACTGAGTGATGCCGCAACCCGCAAGGATCCTCGCGGCCGGACGGAACTCGCCGTCCGAGATCTCGAACGGATTCTTCAGTTGCCGGCCGGTGTGCGCGTACGGGAAAGCGGCTTTGATCAATGGAGTCGGGGACAGAAGGCCGGCGGTCAAAACAGGAAGATGGAGAGTATCAACCTGGAGGCCTCCCACCTGATTGTCCATCTGGACAAAAGCGTAACCGTTCCGGAGATGCTGGAACATCTGCGGCGGCATCCCTGGATCGAGTATGCGGAACCGGACGGTGTCGGCTTCGGAGGAGGAATCCCGTCCGATCCGTCATACGCGCTTCAATGGCATCACGAAACCATCCAGTCGACCGGCGCGTGGGCCTCGACCACCGGGTCCACCAATGTCATCGTGGCGGTCCTGGATAGTGGAATCGATCTGTCGGAGGCCGAGTTTGCCGGACGCCTGGTACCGGGATACAACTTTGTCAGCGACAACAATGATCCATCGGATGATCATGGCCACGGCACCGCCGTGGCCGGTGTGTTGGCGGCGAATGCCAATAACGACCGGCTGGTGGCCGGCGTGGATTGGACGTGCATGCTCATGCCGGTCAAGGTGTTGAATTCGGGTAACTGGGGTTACTATTCGTGGTGGGCGGACGGAATCAATTATGCCGTGGCCAACGGGGCCAAGATCATCAATCTCTCCGCCGGGGGCAGCGGGTCGTTGACGGCGCTGACCGATGCCATACGCCATGCGGTTTCAAACGAGGTGGTCTTCGTGACCATAACGCATAATCATTCAAGCGGCATTATTACCTATCCGGGCAATCTTCCGGAGAGCATCACCGTGGGGGCAACGGATTCCAACGACGTTCGTTCCTCGTTCAGCAATTGGGGAGATGAAATCGATCTGGTCGCACCCGGAACCAACATCTATACCGTGGGCTTGAGCGGCAACCTCGAGCACTGGTGGGGCACGTCGTTTTCCGCGCCCCAGGTGGCGGGGGTCGCCGCTCTGCTGGCGTCCGTGTGCCCGTCGTTCGATCAGGAAACCGCAAGGACATTGCTGTGCGCCGGGGCCGAGGATCAGGTGGGCGATGCGTCCGATGTGCCCGGTTGGGATCCCTATTATGGGTGGGGGCGGTTGAACGCCGCGTATTCGATACAATTGGCCCTGACCGAAGCGAACGCATCCGTGGCGCCGGATGCGTCCGGGGCGGTCCTGACCTGGAAAGCCACGGGTCATGCCCCCGACCGGCATCCTTACCGGGTTCTGTATTCCGCGGACCTGTTTTCCTGGGTCACCCTGACCAACCATTCCGCCATTACGTTCACGGGCGGAGAAGCGCGGTGGACGGATGACGGGTCGGAAACGGGATCCTTTCCTCCCGTGGAGAATCGGCGATATTACCGGGTTCTCATTACGCGGTGACCGCGGGCTTTATTCGGAGTGACACTCCTCCTTCGTTCTGCCTCTTGGTCAGGACTACGCCTGACAAGCCGGCAGGGAACAGAATAGGACACGGCGGGTGGGTTGCTTCCAAGAGAACGCCCTGCTGGAGCAGGGCGCCACGAAGGCCGTAAGACAGGCATTCCTGCCTGTCGGGAGCATGAGTTGTGCATGAGAAGAACAAGGAATCGAGCCATGCCCGGCGCTTGTTCCGCGTATGCGCTTGATCATGCGCGGGGGAGGACAGACACGCCGACGCATATTGAATGAATCTTGCGTGGGAATGTAGGGGCTTCGCTTGCGAAGCCCCTACCGTATCCCGTCGCGCGAGATGCGCACGCGATAGAACCGGATGCCGCCATCGGGCGAAGGTTTATCGACATGGCTCATGGTTCCGCCTGTGCCGGGGATCGCCTGAAACCCGTCCAACACGTTCCACGCCGCGTCCCGGCCGTATCCGTTCCGGGCTTCGAGTGTGTAGGTGAATCCGATCTCAGACGGGAACCGAAGCGCAAACCGGCCGCCGCTTAACGGAACGATTTCCAGCCGGGTAACAAGAGCCACTTCTTCCAGCGTGATGATTCCCGTGAGGTCATCCGAATCGGATTTCGTGTCCTCCTCCCGGCTTTCGTCGTCACCGGTCCAGGTTTGAGACAGGACCACGAATGCATCCGGTTCTTCCTTGTCTTCTTTTCCGATGAGCTCTTCTTCCACCGAGAATTCGCCCCTCTCCGTTGGGCCGGCCGCGGCGCTCATGTAGAGGTCGATGATGATGGGCAGATGATCTGACGCCGTCCAACTGGTCACCGCGGGAAGCGGGTCGCCGGCTTTGGGCAGGCCGGCATAGGTTCCGTCGTGTCCCGAATAATAGATTTCGCCTGCCGGCGCCCGGGCGGCGAGCGCGTCGCTGACCAGGACATAGTCCAGGCGGGAGATGAAGCTCGGGTTCTCGAACGAGTACACGCTGTTCCGGTCCTGCTGGCGAACCACCGGACGGTGCAGCCCCCCCGTCACGTGTTCATAGCGGTCGTCCGGGAACCGGTAGTAGTACACCGGAAAATCAATGTCCTCGCCGAGGACAAAGGATTGCGGAAGATCGGACTCGTTGTCCTCATACCAATCTTCGGTAAACAGGACGGATTGGTCTTCGGTATAGACATCCGCATTCATGTCGCCGAGCACGACAAATTCAACATGCGCGGTATTTGCCGCCCGGTAGGTCTCGATATCCTGCACGATCCGCAGGGTTTCCACGGCGCGTCGGAAGTGGTTGAGTTCGCCGCCCATCGCCTTCTTGTGCGCGTTCCAGATCACCAGCGGATTCTCCGCGTCGGGCACGTCGATCACGACGCGCAACACGGCCCGCGTCATTTCGCTCGCCCCCGGCGGGGAGAGGACGGCGTGTACCGAATCGATCGGGAACCGGCTGTAATAGGCGGTCCGCTGCGTGCCGCTGATGTCGCCTTCGGGCGCCAGGGCGGTATGGTCGTAGCCCAGTGCCGCGGCCAACGCGACCCAGTCGTCGTACTCGCTGGCATACACTTCCTGGAAGGCGATGATGTCCGCATCCAGTCTTACCAGCACCGATGTCAGCGCCGTGTAATTCGCGCTTCCGATCTGTCCGATGCCGTCTTCGATGTTGTAAGAGGCCACCCGAACGTGGCGGCCCTCGGTCACGGGTTCCGAGACCGTGCCGCTTACCGAGCCTTCCGTGCGCACGTCGTCGATCTGCATCAGCCCGGTTCCGGCCGTCTCGCGGGTGCCGTTGTCCCATCCCAGGATCCGGATTGTGGCCAGCTCAATATCCGTGTAGCCGGTGACCGGGACACTGACCGAGAGGGTCTCGTTGGCGGGCATGTTCTGGGTGTGGATGATGTCGCCGTCGATGGAAACGCTCAATGCCGAGGGTCCCTGGTCGGTGGCCCGGGCCAGAAAACGGATGTGGCTGATATCGAACGTGGTTCCCCACGGCGCCTCCAGAGAGTACACGAAGTGCCGCGCGTTGGTCGGGCTCGTCCGCGCCAGGTTGCCGGCCATCTGGGCGTAGGGGACGCCCGATCCCGTCCAAGTCGCCTCGTTGTGGCTTCCGAATCCGGGCCGGCCCGTGTTGTGCACGAAATGCGATGATACGATATGCGGATGACGCGCGTGCGGCGTGACAACCTGATCGGTAAACTCGTACAGCGACAACAATTCCGCGTCGTACGGTTCCGTCGTGAAGGAGGCCTGTTCGGTGAACCCGGCGCCGGCGACCGACTTCGCGAAGGCCCTGAAATAGATCGGGGTGTCCGGCGGAAGCTGATGGACGTTCAAGGTGAAGTCGCCGATACCAAAGGTTCCCGCCTCGGACACCTTCGTGCCCTGGGCCGGAGGCGAGAAGTTTTCCACCGTGCTCCAGTACACGCCGCGTTCCGTAACCGTCGCCCCGCCGTCATCCGTTATCGTGCCGCCCAGCGTTGCCGAAAACGACTGGACGCCCGACACGCTCGGGTTGGTCACGGTCGGCACGCCGATGTTCGGGTCCATCGTCATGAAGCCGTGCACCCGGACGGTATCGATGCGATACGCCCCGCGCCCCGTGGTGTTGCGGGAGCCGTTGTCCCAACCCTGGATACGAATCTCAGCGGTGGAAAGATCTTCATATCCGGCAACGGGCGCCTCCACCTGAATGACCGTATCCTGCGGCATATTTTCCGCGTGAACGGGGTCTCCGTTCAGGGACACCCCGACCGCTGATGGGCCTTGCCGGCTGGCATAGGCCAGGTAACTGACCCCGGTAACGGTCATCATCCAACCGCTGTCGGCGGTCAGGGTGAAGTGAAAGTACCGGGCGTCTGATTGATTGTTCGCGTTCCAGTAGCCGCCACCGCGGCCCTCCACGTACGGCTCAGTTCCCCCCAGGCTTTCCCATTGGCTTGCATCCGACGCGCTCCAACCGAATTCATAACTGCCCGCGGATATATCCAGCGAAGTGGGCGCAATGCTTTCGCGGTGGGCTTCCGGGTTGGCCGTGTAGCCGGTAAAGGTGTACAGGACCAGGTCGTCATCGGCGGGCGTCACGAAAGAGTCCAAATCGGTGTATCCGGTCTGCTCGGCATTGGCCGCGAAAGCCCGGAAGAAAATTTCCGTATCGCTCGGCAGCCCGCTTACATATACCGAGAAGGCTCCAAGATCGAATTCGCCCGTCACATAGACCTTGTTGCCTTCTTCGGGCGGCTCAAAGTCCGCCGACGTGCTCCAGTACACGCCGCGCTCAACGAGGATGCCGCCGCCGTCGTCCTCGATCGTCCCCCCCAGCCAGGCGGTTGTTTCGGTGATATCCAAGGCGGTGGGCTCGGTGACCACCGGAAGGGCCAGCGCGGGTTCGTCCGTGGTCTTGAAGGAGGTCTCTTCCGAGAGGCCCATGCCCGCGGAATTGGTGGCGAACGCGCGGAAATAGATGTTCGTGTCGGAAGGAAGACCCGTGACATTGAGGGTGAAGGATTCCGGACTGAATTCGCCGGTTTCTGAAACCTTCGTACCCTCGGAAGGAGGATCAAATCCCGGGGTGATGCTCCAGAACACGCCGCGTTCGGTGACGGTCGCATACCCGTCGTCGCTGACCGTGCCGCCCAGCGTGGCGGACGTATCGCTGATATTGAAGAATACGGGATCCGTTACCGTGGGCGGTACCTGTTCCGGCTGGATGCCGACCGTGCCCTCGGCCTGCACGTCGTCGATGCGGAAGTGTCCCCCGCCGCCGGTTTCGCGCGAATCGTTGTCCCACCCCGGAATGCGGATCACGGCCTGGGTGAGGTTGTTTTGACCAAATACCGGAATGATGATGGACAGTGTTTCGTCCACCGGCATATCCTGTTCGTGTACCAACGCCCCGTTGAGAAAGACTCCGATCGCGGACGGCCCGTGGGTCGACGCCCGGGCGAGGAAGCGCAGGTTGGTGACCGAGAAAACCATGTTCTCATCGGCCGTGATCGTGTAGGTGAAATATTTGGCATTCTCTACGTTGAGTATATCCCAACCGGAATTGCCCTGGGCATAGGGAACGCCCGAACCGGTCCAGGTGTCCGCGTGAAAATGGCCGTAATTCAGCGATCCCGACGAAATATCAAAATCCGTAGCCGTAATGCCGGAAGCCACGACTTGCGGGACAGGGTTGGTTTCCGTGAACTCATAAAGGGCGAGGATGTATTCGGTGGGGCCGGTGTCGGGTTCGATACGGAGACGATAATAGCGTCGGGTTACGGCCGGCGCCGCGGCGTCCGTATCCACATGGGTCATGGTTTCGCCCGTGCCGGGGACCTGATCGAATTCGGAGAGATTCTGCCACGGGGATTCGACTCCGAGGTTAGGGCGATGCTCGATCGTGTAGAAAACACCCGTTACCGACGGGAAGCTCAATCCAAAGCTTCCGTCCGGCAGCGGCGTAATGCTCAATGCGATCGACTGTGTTTCTCCCCGGGCCGCCGAACCGGCCCCCCCCGCAACCACGATGAACAACAGAATAACTCTTAATAGAACAGGACGAAACACCCCGTGATCATACCCTTTCGGGCCCTGTTCGTTTATAGCGTGTGCTTCCGAATGAGGAGAAGAAGCCGCAAAAAAAAGCGAAGGAAAGAGGGCGGAGACATGCGTGTGTGTGAGAACGAATCTTATTAGCTCCCTGCTCCAGCAGGGAGCCGGATAGGGCCATGTCATGTGGGTTGACGAATCCAAGCGCCCTGCTGGAGCAGGGCGCCACGAAGACAGAAGGACAGGCATTCCTGTCGATTTGGTGTATGGTGGTCTGTATGTTGTGGGGCGAAAAACGATTGTATTCCTGCTCGACAGCCCGCAGGGCATGGTCGGTGTGGTGCGGTATTCTATTGTCGGCGGCGTGGATGTGTTTCGGCGGAGGGGAACCGCATCAGCCGGTCGCCGGGTTCGAGATCCGGGACGTCCATATTGAGGAGGGTCAAACCGGCGTGGTATTACGGGTGAAACTGGACGCGCCGGCCGATGCGCGTATCGAAATCCGGAAAGAGGGTCCGGCGCGGCCCGGCCGGGACTTCATCCTGTCCGAAACCTCGCTGGTGTTTCATGCCACGGGTCCGGTTTACCGGGAAGTTGTTTTGGACGCTCCGTTGAACGGCATGCCGGAGGGACCGCGGCGCGCCCGCCTGGTCCTGGCCGGCGGACGGGGGTATCGGCCCGGCGAAGACGCGGTATGCCATATCGGTATCCGGGACGCGGACAGCGTAACCGTCATGGCCGCGAACCTGACCAGCGGACGGCGCCAGCAATACCGGGAGCCGGGCAAACGGTTGATGCGGGGGCTGATGCCGGACGTAGTCGGCATCCAGGAATTCCGGATGACGAACGGGATTACACGGCGCGCTTTTGTGGATGAGGTCTTTGGCGCGCAGTATGAGTATGTCGTGGAAGCCGATGCCCCGTTGCCGTGCGGCATCATCAGCCGATGGCCGATTCGATCCTGGGGGGTCTGGGAAGACCCGGGTGTCGGCAATCGTAATTTCGTGTGGGCGATTATTGATATTCCGGGTTCCGACCGTCATCTGCAGGCGGTGAGCGCGCATTTTCTGGCCACCGGTTCCGCCACCGACCGTCGGAGGCAGGCCGAGCGGTTGAAATCGTATATCCGGGAATACTTCGATCCGGAGCATTATGTCGTGATTGCAGCCGATCTCAATACGCGGTGGCGGGGGGAAATGGCGATGGGCGTATTGGACGGCGTGGTGACGGACGGCCGCCGTCCCGCCGACCAGGCCGGAAACGAGAATACGAACCGAAGGCGCAACCGGCCGTATGATTACGTGTTGCCCTGCCGGCGTCTGGATGCGCGGCATCATCCCCATGTGTTGGGGACCCAGGTCTTCACCAAAGGGCTGGTTTTTGACAGCCGCCTGTGGGAAGACCCTCCGCACCCCATCCGCAGGGATGATTCCGGGGCGAAGGAGATGCAACACATGCCGGTCATCAAAACCTTCGCGTTTCCGGAGGACCGATGAGGAAGGGGAGAGTCGGATTCTATTACGGAAGACGATTCTGCCTTCACTCGTAATCCGTTCTCGTCGCGCGCTATCGTGTGCCGATGAGCCGGGATGGAAGAAACCGGGAAAGAAAAGAAGTTCTCCGGTGTGGGAACGAGGATGGATGCTTCATCGCCGCTCACACGGGTTGTTCTCTCCATGCTCCGGACAGGCGAGCCGCCTGTCCTACTATTGCCTTGCGCGGGAGGCCGTGTACTGTAGGTCAGGCGGCCTCGCCTGACCCTGTGTCTGCCCGAGGATTCGCCCAATAAACCGGCAGGGGGGCAGGATCGGGCAATCGGGGTTAATGAATCCAAAGAGCGCTCTGCTGGAGCAGGGCGCTACGAAGTCAGTAAGACAGGCATTCCTGCCTGTCAAGAGCATGCGTTGTGCTTAAGACGACCGAAGGATGAGCCCCGCCCCAAGTGCCCGGCACATTTTTGCTTTGATCGGTCGGGATACTTGGATTAGCCTCCTTTTTTCATTTGTTCCCAAATGTATTCATGAATCGGAGTTCGTAGAACCATGCGCATACTTTCAGGCATACAACCCTCGGGGAAACTGCATCTGGGCAATTACCTGGGGATGATGAAACCGGCCCTGGAATTGCAACAACAGGGCGAGGCCTTCATTTTTATCGCGAACTACCACGCGCTGACCTCGGTATCGAACGCAGCCCATCTTCGCCGCCATACCCTGGACGTGGCCCTTGATTTTCTGGCCTGCGGGTTGGATCCGGAACGCACGGCGTTCTACCGCCAGAGTGATGTGCCGGAGGTGACGGAATTGACATGGATTTTGTCGAACGTGACCCCCATGGGGCTGTTGGAGCGGTGTCATTCGTACAAGGATAAGGTGGCACGCGGCATTTCGGCCAACCACGGGTTGTTTGCCTATCCGGTGCTGATGGCCGCAGATATTCTCATCGTGCAGTCGGACGTGGTGCCGGTGGGCCGCGACCAGAAACAGCACGTGGAAGTGGCGCGGGATCTTGCGCTCAAGTTCAATCATCAATTCGGCGAGGTGTTCAAGATCCCGGAACCGTCCATCCGGGACGACGTGGCGGTGGTGCCGGGTCTGGACGGGCGCAAGATGTCAAAATCCTATGGCAATACGATCGAGATTTTCGAATCGCACAAGCAGGCGAAACAGAGCATCATGCGGATCGTAACCGACAGCAAGACGGTGGAGGACAAGAAGAATCCGGAGGAGTGCAATGTCTTCGCGCTCTATAGACTGCTGGCCACTGCGGAACAGCAGGAGGATTTGGCGGAACGGTACCGCCGGGGCGGGCTGGGTTACGGTCAGGCCAAGAAGGAGTTGTTGGAGTTGTTCGAGGCACGCTTCGCGCCCCTCCGCGAAAAGCGGGAGGAATTGGCCCGGAATCCGGATGCCGTGGAAGCGGTGCTCCGGCGCGGCGCCGAACGGGCGCGCGCGGAAGCCGTGAAAACATTGAAACGCGCGCGGGAAGCCGTGGGGTTGGAGTGAGAAGGGTGTCGCGTGTCGGGTGAAGACGGGAACTTCCAATCGTTGGAATGTTTTTCAGGCTTCATTTCCAATCATTGGAATTATACACCCGACACCCGACACGCTAAACGTTTTTTGCCATGTCGCCACAGGAAGAATATAAGGTTAAGCTCGAGGTTTTCGAAGGGCCTCTCGATCTTCTTTTGTATCTGATCAAGAAGAACGAGGTGGATGTTCACGATATTCCGATCGAGACGATCACCACCCAGTACATGGAGTACATGGACCTGATGCGGATGCTCGATTTGAACATCGCGGGTGAATTCATTGTGATGGCCGCGACGCTGATGATGATCAAGAGCCGGATGCTGTTGCCCGCGGAGGAACGCACGCACGAAGAGGACGAGGAAGAGGACGATCCGCGCTGGGACCTGGTGCGGCAGTTGGTGGAATACAAGAAGTTCAAGGATGCGGCCTTGCACCTTCAGGGTTTGGAAATGTACCAGGAGAACGTTTTTACCCGGCAGGATGAAAACCTGGAACTGGGTGCACAACCCGACGTGGCGTTGCAGGACGTATCCATATTTGATTTGATCACCGCGTTCAACGATGCGCTGACCAAGGTCAAGAAGGAAGAGCTCAGCGAGATATTTTCCGAGCGCTTCACCGTCGGCGAAAAGATAGACGAGCTGTTGGACGAGATGCGCAAGCGGGATTCCTTTTCCCTCACGGAGTTGTTTGCGGGGATGGCGTCCCGTCACGAGGTGGCTTGCACGTTCCTGGCGGTGCTGGAATTGATCCGCTTGAAACAGATCCGTGCGCGGCAGAAGGGACCTTTCGGCGAGATCCTGATTGTGCGGGCGGAAGAGGCGTGAAAGTGCGCGGGGGTGCGTTAAGAACAGCCGTGGTGGGACCCCGGCTCGGCGGGAGCCTCGCCCTCCATCACAGGGCAATGGTGGTTGATCGATCTGGAGGGCGAAGCTCCTGCTGAGCCGTCAGCCGGATAAGGCGCTTGGATTGACCCCGGCTCGGCGGCAGGATGGTTTGCACGGGAATGGATTATCATGAGCGAAATTGAAGTGTTACCTGAATTGAAGCAGATCATCGGCGCGATGTTGTTTGCGGCGAAGGAGCCGGTATCGGCGTCCCGGATCCGGCGGGTATTCCAGCAGACGGCCGAGTCCCAGGGCGGCATGACGCGGGAGTACGCGGCGGTTACGGAGGGCCATATTCGCGAAGCGGTGGAGTTGTTACGCCGGGATCTTGAGGAGCGCAAGACGGGGCTTCAGATTCGTGAGATCGCCAACGGCTACCGGTTGATCAACGACCCGGCCTGCGGTCCGTGGTTGAGGATCCTGACGGAACGGGGGAAGACCAGCCGGTTGTCCCGGCCGGCCTTGGAGACCCTGGCGATCATCGCGTATCGTCAACCGTGCGTTCGTTCGGAGATCGAAGCCGTTCGCGGCGTGGCCGTGGACCAGATTGTCCGCAACCTTCTTGACCTTCAATTGATACGGGTGGTCGGGCGCAGCGACTTGCCGGGCCGGCCGTGGATGTTCGGTACGACACAGAAGTTTTTGGAGCATTTCGGTTTGACGCAATTGAACGATCTTCCGGGCACGGAAGAGTTGCGAAGACTGGAAAACGAACAGTTGAAGAGGGCGGAGAAGGAAGAGCAGGGGGCGGAAGGCGGAGGTCGGGAGCCGGAGGTTGAAGACGAGGAGTTTGACGAAGCGGACAAGGAATAATATTTCGTACTCGTCCTCGTTCTCGTCCTCGAAAAGAGCATGATGGTGAAGCGGATGGAGCAGGGCATATCGAGGACGGGGACGAGAACGAGGACGAGTACGATTGAAGAGGGATGCGCATGAATCTCGATGATTTACGAAAACGCATAGATGAGCTGGATGAGCAATTGATCCAGCTGCTGAACGAGCGGACCCGGATGGCGCTGGAGATCGGCCGCCTCAAGCAGGAGCGGGCTCAGGAGGTCTATGTTCCGTCCCGCGAGAAGGCGGTGCTGGACCGGGCCATCCGGTTGAACGAAGGACCGTTGAAAGACGAATCCGTCCGGGCGATATACCGTGAGATCATGTCGGCGTGTCTCTCGTTGGAGTACCGGTTGAAGATTGCTTATCTGGGCCCCTCGGCGACGTTCACGCACCAGGCGGCGCGTGCGCGGTTCGGCGGCAGTGTGGAGTATGTCGCGTGTGAAACCATCGGCGAAGTGTTCAACGCCGTCCAGAAGCAGACGGCGGATTACGGGGTGGTGCCGATCGAAAACTCGACGGAGGGCGCCGTTACGCACACGCTCGATGAATTTGCCGGAACCACGCTCAAGATCTGTTCGGAGATTTATTTACCGATCGCGCATCATGTGCTGGCGAAGGGAACCCGCGGGGATATCCGGCGTTTGTACAGCAATCCCCAGGTTTTCGGGCAATGCCGGCGGTGGTTGTATCAGCATATGCCGGAAGCGGAATTGATTCCGGTATCGAGCACGGCGCGCGCGGCGGAAATGGCGGCCGGGGAAGAGGGAAGCGGCGCGTTGGCGGGCGAGCTGGCGGCGGAGTTGTACGGATTGACCGTTCTGGAGCGGGACATCCAGGATATTGGCGGCAATACCACGCGCTTTCTGGTTATCGGGAAGTCGTACGGCGAACCGACGGGCAACGACAAGACGTCGTTATTGTTCGGCGTCAAGCACCGGGCCGGCGCCTTGTGCCGCACGCTTGAGGTTTTGAAAAAGCACGGGTTGAATATGACGAAGATCGAGTCGCGTCCCAGCAAAACCAAGGCGTGGGAATATTATTTCTTCGTCGACATCGAGGGCCATGTGGCGGAACCTCGCGTGAAAACCGCCCTGGATGAATTGGGTGAGCATTGCTCGGTGTTGACCGTGCTGGGTGCGTATCCGCGGGCGGCGGAACAATAGAGTCTTCCAGTGAACACTAAACCATGGATCAAGAATCTGCCTGCGTACGAGCCGGGCCGGCCGATGGAGGAGCTGGCCCGGGAACTCGGTCTTTCCGGGATCGGGGACATCGTGAAGCTGGCGTCCAACGAGAATGCGTTGGGTCCGTCGCCGAAAGCGATGAAGGCCATGAACGGGGCCGTTTCGGACATGCACCTGTATCCGGATGGAAGCGGTCATTATTTGACCGAGGCCCTGGCCCGGAAATGCGGTGTGGACCCGGGGCAGGTGGTTATCGGCAACGGCAGTAACGAACTGATCGAACTGTTGGGGCATGTGTTTCTAGGCCCGGACAGCAGCATCGTCATGTCGGACGGCGCTTTTCTCATTTACCGGCTGATTGCCATGGCGTTCCAGGCCGAGACGCGTACCGCGCCGATGGTGCGATATACGCATGACCTGGACGCGATGCGCGAAGCGATACGGGAGGACACGCGCATGGTGTTCATCGCGAACCCGAACAATCCCACGGGCACCATGGTGGATGCGGCGGCGATTGACGGGTTCATGGAGCGGGTTCCCGACCATCCGTTGGTGGTGTTTGACGAGGCGTATATTGAGCTGCTGCCCGAGGACCGGCAACCGGACACGTTGCGCTATGTCCGGGAAGGGCGGAAGGTATGCGTCCTGCGCACCTTTTCGAAGACTTATGGTCTTGCGGGTTTGCGCATCGGGTACGGCATCATGCCGTCCGAACTGGCTGCGTTGCTGCACCGGGTTCGACAGCCGTTCAACGTGAATGCCATGGCGCAGGTGGCGGCTCGCGCGGCGCTGGAGGATGACGAACACGTGGCCGACACGCAGCGGATGACCCGGGACGGCCTGCGGCGTTTGAGCCGGGCCTTTGAGGAGCGCCGCCTGGATTATGTGCCGTCCGTGGCCAATTTTATCCTGGTTTGCGTGGGGAAGGGACGCGATATGTTTGCGCGTCTTCAGAAACGGCGGGTCATTGTCCGTCCGATGGATGCCTACGGGTTTCCGGATCATGTGCGCGTAACCGTCGGGACCCCGGACGAGAACGATCGTTTCATTGAGGCGCTGGATGAGGCGCTGGCGGAAAGGACGGAAGCGTCATGATTATCGTATTGAAACGAGACGCGAGCGACCAGGATATCACGCACATTCTGGATACCGTCCAGGGGTGGGGGTTCGACACGAATATCAGCCGTGGCGTCGAACGCACCGTGATCGGCATCATCGGAGACGAATCGCTTCTTCGCAACAAGCCGTTGGAGGTTTTTCCCGGCGTTGAATCGGTGTTGCGGGTATTGAAACCGTACAAACTGGCCAGCCGGGAGGCGAGGGCGGACCGGACACGGATCCGGATTCCGCCGGTCACGGAGGGCGCCGATCCGGTGGAGATCGGCGGGCAGGCGGTAACGGTTATCGCGGGCCCGTGTTCGGTGGAAAACCGCGACCTGTTGTTCGAGATCGCGCAGTTTGTGAAGGAACACGGGGCGCACGTTTTGCGGGCGGGCGCGTTCAAGCCGCGTACCTCGCCGTATTCGTTCCAGGGACTGGGCGCCGAGGGATTGCGGTTGCTCTCCGAGGTTCGCCGGGAGGTCGGCTTGCCGGTCATCACCGAGGTCATGGACACGAAGGATGTGGACCTGGTGGCGGAAACGGCGGATATCCTGCAGATCGGGGCGCGGAACATGCAGAATTTCAACCTGCTGCGCGCGGTGGGAAGAATCCGTAAACCGGTACTGATCAAGAGGGGTATGTCCGCCACCCTTGAAGAATTGTTGATGAGCGCCGAGTACGTCATGTGCGAGGGGAACCACCAGGTGATTTTATGTGAGCGGGGAATTCGCACGTTTGAGCCCTTTACGCGCAACACGGTGGACATCAGTGCGGTTCCGGTCATCCGGCGCGAGAGTCATCTTCCGGTCATGGTGGACCCGAGTCATGGGACCGGTCATTGGGATCTGGTCGCCCCGATGGCGTATGCCGCCGTGGCGGCGGGTGCGGACGGCATCATCGTGGAGCTGCATCCCCGGCCGGAGGAAGCGTTATCGGATGGACCGCAAGCCCTGCTTCCGAAGCGATTTGCCGGTATGATGGAAGAACTGGGCCGGTTATCCCCCGCTGTGGGGCGGTCTTTATAATTAAGGAATGAGGAATGGAACGGGTAGCCATAATGGGGTTGGGGCTGATGGGCGGTTCGCTGGGATGGGCCCTGCGGCGATCGGGTTATGCCGGGACAATTCACGGGTATGCGCGGCGGGCCGAGACCCGGGAGGAATCGGTATCCCGCGGCATGGTGGACCGGGCGTTTGATGACCCCGCGGAAGCGGTGGCCGGCGCGGAATTTGTGATTTTCTGCACGCCGATTCTTACGATCCCCGATTTGGTTCGCCAATGTCGTTCCGCGTTGCCGGAAGGCTGTATTGTAACCGATGTCGGCAGTACGAAATCAAAGCTGATGCGGGATGTGGCCGGAATACTCGGGGACTCGCCGGCGACGTTTATCGGAAGTCATCCGGTCGCGGGATCGGAACAGCAGGGATTGGCCGCGGCGCGCGAAGATTTATACGAAGGCGCACTGGTCATTGTAACAGCGGGAGCGTCCTCGGCGCAGACGGGCCGGGTGACGGAGTTCTGGGCGCGACTGGGTTCACATACGCTGGTCATGGAGGCGGAGGCGCATGACCGTCTCATGGCGCGCACGAGTCATTTACCGCACATGGTGGCCGTTTTGCTGGCGTTGACCGCGGGCCGGGACGGCGACCGAAAGCGTACCGGGGCGTTTTGCGCCACGGGTTTCCAGGATACTTCGCGCATCGCGGAGGGTTCCCCGGAGGTCTGGCACGACATCGTCAGTACAAATGCCGACATGCTGGTGGAGGAGTTGCGCGCCTATGAGCGCACGCTGGGCGAATTGCTGGAGCTCATGGAGCGTGAAGATTTTGACGGGGTGAAGCGCATGCTGGAGGCCGGGCGAGCGGCGCGGAAGGAATTGATGAAGCACAGTCCGGTTACACGATCACGGAAATAGGAACCCATGTTTTATAGACCGCAGATGGCCATTGTACGTCCCGCCTCCCGGTTTGGAGGGGTGGTTTATCCCCCGGGCGACAAGAGCATTTCGCACCGGATCGGCATATTGGCTTCCATCTCCTCGGGCATTACCACGGTACGGAATTTCCTGCACAGCGGAGATTGTGTGAACCTGTTGCGGGCCATGGAATCCATGGGCGCGCGCACCCATTATTCACGGGACGGGATTCTTCATATTCACGGTACGGCCGGTCGCCTCATGGAACCGGCGGACCGGATTGACCTGGGCAATTCCGGTACGGCCATGCGGTTGTTGAGTGGATTACTGGCGGGGTACGCCGGGACATTTACGCTGACGGGCGACGAATCGTTACGATCGCGCCCCATGGGCCGCATCCGGGAGCCGCTTGAGAAGATGGGCGCGCGCGTCGAGTTACTGGGATCGAAGGGGAGTGCGCCCGTGCGCGTCACCGGGGGGCCGTTGAAGGGCATCCGCTATGAATTGCCGGTGGCGTCGGCCCAGATCAAATCCTGTGTTCTGCTGGCGGCTCTTCATGCGGAGGGGACGGTCACGGTCATCGAGCCGAAGTTTACGCGGGATCATACCGAACGCATATTCAGGGCGCTGGGGATTTCCGTGCGCGTGGAAGACAAGACCATTGAGATGGAGGGATTCGGGCCGGACGGACCGAAATTGACGAGCCGGGACTGGGTGGTTCCCGGCGATCTTTCCTCCGCGGCCTTCCCCATTGTCGCCGCGGCCGGCCTTCGGCGGGCCTCCTTGTCCGTGAAACGGGTGGGGCTCAATCCCCGTCGAACGGCGGTACTGGATGCGCTTAAACGCATGGGGGCGCGAATCAAGGTGTCCCGGCGCAGTCAAAAGGACGAACAGGAACCCTACGGCGATATCAAGGTTACGGGCACGAGTCTGCACGGCACGGAAATCGGCGGAGATGAGATTCCGAACCTCATCGACGAAATCCCCGTCCTGGCGGTGGCGGCGGCCGTTGCGGAAGGCGAAACGGTGATTCGCGACGCCTCCGAATTGCGCGTCAAGGAAGCCAACCGAATCACCGCCATGGTTGAAAACCTGCGGGCCATCGGCGTGGATGTGCAGGAGAAGGAGGACGGCATGGTCATTCGGGGCGGCGTGCCGGAAGGCGACAAGCCGGTTCGCGTATATTCATACGGGGACCACCGGATTGCCATGGCGATGGCGGTTATGGCCCTGTATACCCCGTTTCCGGTTCACATTCAGGATATTGCGTGTATTGAAACGTCCTATCCGGATTTCTGGGAGGACATGCGAACATTGGGGGCCCATGTCGAATAATTCCGAGTTCATCACCGTTGCCATTGACGGGCCGTCCGCCTCCGGGAAATCGACTGTTTCCCGTGAGGCGGCGCAGAAGCTGGGGTACGTATATGTGGACTCGGGGGCTTTATACCGGGGCATGACGTGGAAAGCGGTCCGGGAGGGCGTGGATGTAAAGGAACCCGACCGGGTAATTGCGCTGATGGAGTGTTCGAACTGGGAGTTTTTCCTCGATGACAAGGTCTTGAAATTCACCATTGACGGCGAGGATCCCACGGCGCAGTTGCGTTCCGAGCCGGTACGCGAGCGGGTCAGCGATGTGGCGGTGATTCCGGAGGTGCGGGCGTTCATGGTGGATCGTTTGCGGGAGACTGCTGAATTCGGAGACCTGGTTATGGAAGGCCGGGATATCGGTTCGGTGGTTTTCCCTAATGCCGTGTTCAAGTTCTACCTGGATGCCGATCCGGAAGAACGGGCCCGCCGGCGATACAGGGAATTGCTGGAAACGGAGGGTAGAGGCGATGAAAAACAGGTCCTGGATTCGCTCAAGCGGCGGGACTTGAAAGATTCTTCGCGAAAGACGGCTCCGCTCCAGATCCCTCTGGGGGCTCGCGTCATCAACACGACCCGTATGGCCATCGAGGAAGTCGTCGATTTCATTGTGCGTGAAGTCAAACGGGCCGAAGGGGCATGAGCGACGATACGATACAACCTGGGTTCTTTCGCTTTTTCCGTGCGTTATTCTATGGCTTCTGCCGCCTCATGTTTCGTCTGGAGGTTCATGGAGCGGAGCATATCCCGGCGTCCGGGGGATGCCTGATGGCGTCCAATCATGCCAGTTACATGGATCCGCCGCTGGTAGGCAGTGCCATCAGGCATCGGGCGGTTCGCTTCATGGCCCGCGGCACACTGTTTCGTTTCAAACCGTTCGGCTGGTTTCTCAGAAAGATGGGGACGGTCCCCATAGACCGGGACCGCGGAGATTTGTCCGCGCTTCGAAAAGGCGTTCGATTGCTTAAGAGCGGCCGCTTGTTGTGCCTGTTTCCCGAGGGCACGCGCACGATGGACGGCCGTTTGCAGGAAGCCAAGGGCGGAATCGGGTTGTTGATTGCAAAAGCGTCCGTGCCTGTAATCCCCGTGTATATTGACGGCAGTTACCGGGCTTTCCCCCGTGGGGCCATCCTGATCAGGCCGAAAAAGGTGAACGTGTATTACGGAAAGCCGATTATGCCCGACGAACTGCCCGAATTGCGGGACGGAAAACCGGATTATGCCCGGATCGGCCAGTTGGTCATGTCTCGAATTGCCGCCCTGAAACCCCCTCAACCCCGATAATCACGCAGAAATCGGCGGCCGATAGCGGGGAAAAGCCTCTTACGGAGGGCGGCATGCGCCTGAAGGGTCAAAATTCGCTTGACGGGATTATCATTCATTTATACCCTCGTTCCGGATTACCTCGGTTTCAGTAGAGTCATTCACGCGGAGCAGTCTGAAAGGAGGGGTTATGGTAAGTGGCGTGTGGGGTATGATCTTGGCATGTGGAAAGCAGGAAGAGCTTTCCGCTGGAACGGAAACCGCGTATCTCCATCTGGGCGACCGGCCCACTCTGGTATATTCCCTCCTGGCTTTTGAAGAATGCGCCGACATTGAAGGGATTTTGCTGATTGTGAGCAAGGACCGGACGGAGCACGTGGGGGGGATGGCCAATTTGTTCGGGTGTTCCAAGCTCAGAAAAGTTTTGGCGGGCTCGACACAGCGCGCGGCATCCGTTCAGAGCGGGCTGAACGCCATTAAGGATGATGCCGCGGTGGTGGTTATTCATGAAGCATCCCGTCCCTGCGTGCAGCCGGAATTGATTTCCCAGACGGTAAAGGCGGCCAAACGTTATGGAAGCGGTATTGCGGCTTACCGGATTGAGGAATCGGTCAAAGTGGTGAACAAGGGCTTGAAAGCGTCAAAAACGATTCCGCCCCGAACCGGGTGGGTGGTACAGACCCCGCAGGCCTACAAGCTGGACACGTTAAGCAAGGCGCTCCGTTCGGCCAGGAAGAAGAATCTGAAATATGAGGAAGAATCCATTGCGTATGAGCGTGCGCATAAGGCCGTGCATCTGGTTCCCGCACCCCGCAGCAACGTGAAAATCGTGGAAGCGGACGACCTGCTGCTGGCTTCTTCCATCCTGCGGGTGTAAGCCGGTAATTATTCCGTGCAGATGATCCTTTCCGATGTGGCGATCCATCACCATTACGCTGGCGCTCGTGTTTGGGTGCCTATCCTGCGGCCGGCCGGTTGAACGACTCTCTCCCCCGGTCGAGTCGGGCGGCATTCCTGTTTACGGATACCGGGTTGTCGCCTCGTATCCGCATGATGAGCGCGCCTTTACACAGGGTTTGCTGTTTCATGACGGATATCTGTATGAGAGCACGGGTTTGCATGGGCGATCCTCGGTTCGAAAGGTGGACCTGGAAACGGGAAACGTTTTGCGCCGGGTTGATCTCCCGAACCGCTATTTCGGGGAGGGGTTGGCCCATGTCGACGGACGTTTGTATCAACTGACGTGGAAATCCGAAACCGGGTTCATATACGATGTCGAATCGTTTTCCCGGGTGGGCACCTTTGAATACGAGGGGGAGGGCTGGGGATTGACCTGGGACGGGTCCTATTTTGTGATGAGTGACGGGTCCGAGCGTCTGAGGTTCATGGATCGCGAAACATTTGAGCCTGTTCGAACGGTGACCGTCCGGGCGGCGGGTCGACCGGTCTCCAATCTGAACGAACTGGCGTACCTCAAGGGGGAGATTTGGGCGAACGTGTTTCCCGGAGATTGGATTGCGCGCATTGATCCGGATACGGGTGATGTGGTCGGCTGGATTGATCTTCGCGGAATTTTGGCGCCCGGGGATCGTGCCGGCCGACAGGTGGATGTCCTGAACGGAATTGCGTATGACGAAGAGGGACAGCGCATTTTTGTCACGGGTAAACTCTGGCCGAAGCTGTACCAGATCGAACTGGTCGGACCGCTCAACGCGGGTTTCGGACGCCCTGGACCAGGATGACTTCCCGGATCAACCATGTTCCGTCTTCTTTGATCCATTCCACCTCGAATTCGAGTTCATGCCGCTCGATTTGCCCGTCGGGAAAGCGGGCTTTGGCCTGTGCGAACACGCGCATGGCGGCGGCCCGGCGTGAATCCGCGATGGTCAGTTCGCGGTCCGGGATATCGATTTCCAGTGTATCCAAGGCGTTTCGGGCCCGGAAAACATGGCCGGCGAGTTCTCGCCGATCCACGGGAACCGGAAAATGAGGGGCCAGCCGGAACCCGGCGTCCGGGGCGAAGAACCCGGGGATCCGGTTTGAGCGTCGAACGGCGCCCGCACCCGTTTCCGTTGCTTCTTTCTCAAGGTTATCGCGCAACCGGTTGAGATTTCGCTGGATCATACGGGCATCCCGATCGTGTTGCCACGCGTACAGCAGGACCCCGGCGCCGACCAGAACGACCGCCGGCAGGATCAGATGAATTTTGCTATGGGGCATGATCGTCCTTGGGATACCGGGTTCACACCGGATACATACCGCTGAAGAGGGGTCCGGGCAAGCGCACGTTTCCGATTGCGCCCGGTCCGCCACAATACTATTCTGTGAAGCCGGAGATGAGTGGAAGGAAAAGAGCTGTTGTTCGATATGCGGGCCGTGTACAAGGGGTGGGGTTTCGTTACACGGTTGTTCACGTGGCGAAGGATTACCCGGTGTCCGGGTTTGTACAAAATGAAATGGACGGAAGTGTGCGTATATGCGTAGAGGGCGAAGAGGGCGAGATTCTGCGTTTCATTCAGGCCGTCAAGCAATCGCCGGTGGGCCGTTTTATATTCAACGAATCCATTCAATGGGGCGGGGCAACGGGAGAATACCGGGATTTCACGGTTCGATACGGATAAGCCATGGGAATGCAGGATTATGAAGTATGCCATCCTAGCGGACATTCACAGCAATCTTGAAGCGCTCCGGGCGGTGCTGGAGGACGCTCGTACGAAAAAAGTATCGGGATACGTTTGTCTGGGCGATATCGTGGGGTACAACGCCAATCCCGTGGAATGCCTGGAGGTCATTCAGGAGCTGGGGTGCCCGACGGTTCGGGGGAATCACGACCATTACTGCTCGCACAATGATAATCTGAACGGTTTTCATCCGCTGGCGGCGGACGTTGTGGACTGGACGCGGAGACAGTTGTCGGAAGAACAGCGTGATTATTTACGGGGGTTGAAATACGTGGACCGGGTTGAGACGTTTACGATTGTGCACAGCACGCTGGATACACCGGAAATGTGGGGTTATGTTTTCGACAAGCTGGAAGCGGAGGCGAGTTTCGCGTATCAGGCCACCTCCCTTTGTTTTTTCGGGCATACGCATGTTCCGTTGGCTTTTGAAAAGGCGGAAGTGGTACGTGCCGGTCTGTACGCCAAGATACGGATTTCACTCGGAAAGAAATACTTCATCAATGTCGGTAGTGTAGGTCAGCCGAGGGACGGCGATCCCCGCGCGGCGTATGCCATTTACGATCTGCTGAACAACGAGATCGAATTGCATCGGGTATCCTACGATTATCGTGTTACGCAGAAGAAAATTATCGATTCGGGCCTTCCGGCACGGCTCGCGGCCCGGTTGGCGGTGGGCCGGTAGGCGTGGAGGGACCGTTCCTTCCGGAATTTCATTAACGAATGGATGGTAATACAGGATGAACATACGAACGATCATGGCCATTTCAGGATTGCTGATGGCCGCACCCTATTTGGCGGCGGCTCAAATAGAATTGTCGTGCCGGCTTGATCATTCGCGGGTGGTTCGGCATGAGCCGGTTGTGGCGACGGTCCGGATCCAGAACAACACCGCACAGACCCTGCGGGTATCGGATGATCCCGGCGATGTCCGGCTTCGCTTCATGATCGAGCGGTCTCCGGGGCGGCTGGCGGACCGTCGGGATGCGCCGGTGATCGCGGAACCCCGGGTCATCCCCCCGCGTCGGTCGGAGACGGTTCGGGTTGTGCTGTCGGATGCCTATGATCTTCGATCGACGGGGCCTTATACGATACGGGCCCGGATGGACTGGGCGGGGTCCTCATTTGCCTCACCGGCCGCCTATTTGGACGTGGTGCCGGGTTACGAGGTGACGCGCATGGCGGCGGCGGCGGCGCCGGACGGCGACGCGTACCGGGCCTACCGCATTCTGACGCTGAACCGGGATCGCGGCGAGCACGTGTTCTTGAGGATTGACGACCCTTCCGCCGGCATGAGTTACGGGGTCATTTATCTGGGACGCATTGTCCGGCAGTTCCGGCCGCAGTTGGAAACGGATGATGAATTCAATGTGCATGTCCTTCATCAGACCGGTCCGGCCCGTTTTGCCCATCACACCTTTACTCCGCGCGGACGGTTGGTCCAGAGGACGTTTTACTCCGGGGAAGGCGCCGGGGTGCGTTTTGAAGTGACGCCGGACGGAGGGGTCCAGGTTCACGGCGCTACCGCGAGCTTTTCGGACTGACCCGGGCGCCGATGGCCTGTCCATTGACTTGCGCCCGAACACATGCTAACACATAGACCTACAACGGCTGAAGCACCCGTGGTGGAACTGGCAGACACGCAAGATTCAGGTTCTTGTGCCCGCAAGGGCGTGGAGGTTCGAATCCTCTCGGGTGCACCACCGGTTCAGGGCGCATCCAGGAATTCGATGTCCGCTTTTTCCTGCAGTTCGCTGATATAGGCTCGCAAGATGGTGCGTTGATTCTGGCTGAGCAGATGATCGGCGATCCGCTCCCGGCTTTCCTCGATCGTAAGTTGCCGGGCGGGTGTGCGATCGGTCACCTTGATGACGTGATATCCGAAACGGGTTTCCACGACAGGGCCGATTTCCCCGATGGGTTGGGAGAAAGCCGCTTCCTCAAAGGCGGGCACCATTTGCCCCTCTGTAAATTCCCCGAGGTCGCCGCCGTTGGCCCCGCTCGGGCAGTCTGAAAACTGGGCGGCCAGGGCGGCGAAGTCATCCCCGGCAAGAAGGCGCTGCCGGAGATCTTCCGCCTGGTCCCGCTTTTCTTCCCGGGCGGTTTCGTCGTCCTGCGGTTCAGTCGCAATCAGGATATGCCGGGCGGTCACGGTTTTGGGGCGATCAAAGCGCTCGATGTTTTCCTCGTAGAAATCGGTGATTTCCTCGTCCGTGGGTTGGGCGATGTCCCGGACCTTTTCTTCGAGGACCCTGTTGATTTGGAGGTCGTTCCGGATGCGCGCGCGGAATTCTTCACGAGTGAGGTTCATCTCTTGAAGGTACCGGTCCAGCGAATCGCCGGGGGGAATGCCGGCCTTCAATTCGTTGATCGCCGCGTCCACTTCGCTTTCATCAACGATGACCGATTCCTTCTCCACCTCATCGGCCAGCAGAGTCTTGATGATCAGGTTCTCCATGGCCTGATGTACGATTTCATCATGCATCTGCGCGAATTGTTCGGGGGGAACGTGTCCCCGGATCTGACTTACGATGATGTTCACTTCGTCGGCCAGATTCTTCTGCGTAAGTTCTTTTCCGTCCACGCGGACAATGACCCGGTTGGGATCCAGCGGCGGGCGGACCTCGCCGTTATCGGCGAATGGGTCACCCATCAGGGTAATGTCCAGGTCGTCCTGAAGATCGTGATCCGGGCTCCGCTCACATCCCGCAAGCGACCAACCGAGCACCAGCAGGGCGGGTACGACGAGAATGAGGCGTCCTGCCGGGCGGCATATCCATGTATGGTGTCGAAACAGATTCATAATGTCACAGGTCCTTGATCGTTGGTGGTGTAGATGGACCGCGGGACCCGGCAGGGCCGATCGCGCCACCCGTTCGTTTGTTCATCCATTCCGGGTCACAATATGGCGGGGGGAGCCCGATATGTCAAATGCGATCATGCCGGGTCGTCGGCCGGTATTTCCCAGATGAATCGCCCGTATTGTACGTAGTGCATGATTTGCGCAACGCTCTGTTCCGCTTTCCGTTTTACAGACTCGCGCGTGTTAAAGGCGTTGTGCGGAGTCAGGATGACATCCTTTCTTCGGGCCAACCGAAGCAGCGCGGCCGCTTCGGGGCTCGGGGCGGCGGTGCGTTTCCGCCAGTTTTCGGCCAAGCGACCTTCGTCCGGGAAGACATCGAGGGCAACGCCGTTCAAGCGGCGTTCCTCGAGGGCGGCGAGAAGGTCCCGCGGCGGGGAACACTCTCCGCGACCGACATTGATGAAATAAGCGGGTTTCGCAAGTTCCCGAAACCGTTCCTGGTTAAAATAGGCGGCATTGTGCCGGGTCAGATTCATCGCGCACACGATCACATCGGCCGCCTTCATTCCGTCCGGGATGGATACGTATTCCACCGATGGATGGCGGGGGTCGATATCCACGCCGAGCGTTTGCATTCCGAGACCGCGGACGAGGTCGAGCACGCGTTTTCCGATTCGCCCGACGCCGACGACGAGCAGTGTCTTCCCGGCGCATTCATCCCCCGTCAGTCCATTTCGGTTAAAACGGCGCACCTGCGCCGTTTGACGGTGGAGCCGCCGCATCAGCGCCAGCATGAGCAGGATGGCCTGTTCGGCTACGGCCCCGGCACAGTAGTCGGGCAGATATCCGAGCGCGATGTTATCGTCGTTTCCTTTCCGGAAGTGTGCCAGGTGATCGTAGCCGACGCTCCGGGTCAGCACAGCGTGTATCGAGGAGCTCCATTCCGGCGGCACGGCGGACTGGGTTCGAATACTGATGATCTTTGCCGGCGGTGTGCGGTGTCCGGATTCGGCGATGGTCAACGGCGTGCAGGCCGCCTTGATGCGGCAACCGACTTCGGAGATCAGCAACTCCTTTTCCTCGCTGAACGTTTCGTAGAAATAGACGTCGTACATCATTCGTCCGCGCGTTCCGCGTATTCAACCGATCCGTCTCTTGAACAACCGGGTCATGCCGTGCCGCCGGAGCCGCTCCCGTGTCGTTATGGGTTGACATCCCATAATTCCTTTATAGACAATAATCGGCTGGAAGACTATATTTATCCATACGTATGGATTCGTGCGATAATGAGTGCGCATCCGCCGGATCCGGTTTGACCGGCGGTGACAGGGGCGTAGGACTTTCATCAACCGAGCGCGAGGTGTTCTATGGCTGAAGAACAGGTGGCCCTGGAGGCGGAACAAGAGGAACTGACGGGTAGTCGCCCATCGACGGACGCGAATATAGTCATTCAGTTGCTGGTTGGGTTAATCGGCGCCATCGGCATAGCGTTTGCCGTATTCCCGTTGAGAGACCATCCCGTCGGGTTTGTTGCGTATATCTACAGCATCATCAACGACCGCGGGCCCGTGCAATATGTGGAATTGTTCATGGCCTTCATGGTGGCGGCCCTCGTATTCCTGAAAACGAGAATTGTTCGCAATCAATTAAACAGCGTCGTAGAGGCGCCGGTTGATCCCGACATCGATCTCAGCAACGACGATGAAATCATGGAGCTCCGACGGAGGATTCATGAGGATGAATCGCTGGAATGGAGTATCCTGTTGACCCGTATTGACCGGCTTCTAGCGTTGTGGCTGGGTTCCAAGGATATTTCGCGCGTGGCTTCCTGGGCGGCGGCCGAGTCGGAGCGGGATATGAGCGCGTCCGATTCATCGTACGCGATCGGGCGTACGTTGATCTGGGCCATTCCGATTCTGGGTTTCATCGGCACGGTGATGGGTCTGGGCGGCGCCGTGGCAAGTTTTACGGACGTATTGGGTGAAGCGGCCGGATTGGAGCAGATCCGGGAAGGTATTGCCGGTGTGACCCGGGGACTCGGCGTGGCGTTTGATACGACGCTGCTGGCGTTGATCCTTTCCGTGGTCCTGATGTTCCCGCTTTCAGCGATTCAGCGCCGGGAGGAGAATCTCTTTGTGGAGATCGACAATTACCTGGATGATACGCTGATTTCCCGGTTTCCCTCACCCGAACAGCAGCCCATCGTCATCGAGAACCTTGAGGATTCGATCGAAGCGGCCTTCCGGCGCTACATTCCGGATCCGGACCGGTACGAGGAGGTCTTCTCCAATGCCATCGAGCGGGCGGCCTCATCCGTCGAAAAACGTTTTGGCGAACTGTCCAAGGGATACGAAAGCACACTGAACGAATTGACGGCGCGGATGACGTCGAGCATGGCGACGGTGGGCGATTCGCTGGAAGCCGCCATGCGCAAGATTGTTGACGATGTGCGGGAAGAGGACAGCCAGATGCTGGAGCGGCGGAAACAAGCCGCCGAGGAAGAGGTTCGCCAATTCCGCGAAGTCAGTGAAGAGCTGTACGAGAGCGCGAGGAAAGTCGCGGAAGATTACCGGTCGGGCGTGGATGCGCTGCGAGAAACGACCCGGGAAACGTCCGAGCAATCCTTGAGTGCCGCGCGTGAATTGGGTTCCCGGATGGAGCAGGTGGTCAAGCTCGCCTCGACCATTGAAGATCTCCTGCACATCGAGGAATCCATGCGGAAGGGGATCGAGGGGATTGCGACATCGGCTGAGTTTCAGCAAACCATGCAGGAATTGCGGAGTCACCTGGTCAATACCGATGAATTCTGCAAACGGTTGAGCAAGCCGCGGGTGATCACGTTGCGTGAAGAAATATCTTGAGGCAAGTGGCAAGTACCCGTCGTGTGGAGTACGTTGATAGGCCATGGCACAGAAAGCGGCACAGGCAAAGGTGGATCTCTCGGCCTTTATGGCCGTGCTGATCATGACGATCGGGGCCCTGGTTATTCTGCTGGTGGCCAACACCCTCATTATCATCAGCAATCCCGAGCAGACGGTGATCACGTCGGTTATCCGGTCCGGCATCTGGGTGGATGGCGGTACGGAAACCGAGGGCGGGGAACCGTTCCCGTTTGGTAATATCCACAAGGAACCGGCTTATGTGGATGTGTATCCGGACCGGATCATCATCTATCCCGGGGGGATTGTCGTTCCCATCCGGGATTTGGAACGGCCGCAGAATTCCTTCGAACGGTTGTTGGATTACTTGTCGGAGAACAAGGACGAGGAATATGTCGTCCTGCTCATTCGGCCCGGTTCGGTCCCGGTCTTCCGTCATTTGCAGCGTGCGATTGAGGATCGGGGCATCGATCTGGGTTGGGAACTCTTCGAGGCCGGCCGGCCGGTCGATTACGAGCGAGCTCGTCGCGACCGCGAGGAGATGGAACAGATGGGAACGATAATCCGTGGCCCGTAAAGGACAAGCAGGCGCAGGCGGTATCAACCTGGACTCCTTCCTGGACATCATGACGTGTCTGGTGGGGGTGCTCGTGTTGATTATCATCCTGATCGGCATTGACGCCTCCCAAACCCGTGTGCTGATTCCCACCCCGGTGGCTCGCGAAACCGACAAGCGTCCCATTTTCATCGAGGCCCGAAACGATCAGCTTTTCATGGTTCCCCTGGATCGTCTCCAGGCGACTGCGAATACCACATTAAGGAATCTCCGGATTGAGACCGATGGGAATATCGAGCAGTTGCTCGGGCTTATGAGCCGGACAAACGTGGAGGATGAGGCGTATCGCATCGATTTAAGTTATGCCCTGATGGGGCAACTGGCCTTGCATCCGTTGCCCGATGTTTCGGGGTATCCCCTGGAAGACATCCAGAAGGAGGGTCCGACCGATTGGTTCGGGCGGATTCTCGACGGCATGAACAAGGATGAAGAGATGTTGACCTTCATTGTCCGGGACGACAGTTTTCGTGTTTTCAAATTCGCCCGCGCGCTCGCCTGGCACGAGGAAGTCGATGTGGCCTACGAGTTGATCGGCCGGGGGGAACCGATTCGTTTCGGCCTGGCCGGCACACGCATCAAGGCGCAGTGATCCGGGGGCGTTCACTCCGATCTTCCCCACGCAGGCTTTCGGAGGGGGGGATTTTTGTTTCCACAGGGCTCCGCTTCTGTTAGACATGGTCGCTTACATCACCACGAAACCGGTCGAACGGTATTCATCCGGGTGAACAACAAAGGCCTTTTTAATTAGTCGGGAGAAGCATATGGCGTGTATAGAAACGGTGGACGTGATGAGTATTCTGCCTCACCGCTATCCCATGTTGCTTGTGGATCGCGTGATCGAGTGCGACGACAAGGAACGGATTGTAGGGATCAAGAATGTAACGGTCAACGAGCCCTTTTTCCAGGGACATTTCCCGGGCAATCCGGTCATGCCCGGTGTATTGCAGGTCGAAGCGATGGCCCAGGTGGGCGGCATCCTGTTGAACCGGGTAACGCGGCGCGAGGGCGACATTGCGTATTTCCTGGCCATTCATAATGCCCGGTTCCGGAAGATTGTCCGGCCCGGCGATCAATTGCGCATCGAGGTGGTGCTGCTGAAAAACCGGACCGCGATGGCGAAGCTGCACGGAAAGGTCCTGGTGGATGGCGGGCTTGCGTCGGAGGCGGAAATGATGTTCGGGCGCAAGGACGATTGAGAGCGCGTATGTCAAACATTCATCCCACTGCCGTCGTGGCGCCGCAATCCGAACTGTCTTCCGATGTGGTCATCGGTCCATACAGCATCATCGGCCCCCGTGTAAGGATCGGCCCGGGTACGCAGGTCATGGCCCATGCGCATATCGACGGCGATACGACAATCGGCGGGAACTGCACGGTGTTTCCGTTCGCCAGCCTGGGTACGCAAACCCAGGATCTCAAATATGCGGGCGGTCACACGCGCGTAGAGATCGGGGATCGTACCACCCTTCGCGAATATGTCACCGTCAACAGCGCGACCGGCGATGGTGATGTTACGCGGGTGGGATCGGATTGCCACATCATGGCGTATGCGCATGTGGCGCATGATTGCCGTGTGGGCAACCATGTGATTATCGCCAATTGCGGAACCCTGGCCGGCCATGTCACGCTGGAGGATCATGTCATTGTGGGCGGGTTGTGCGGGATCCATCAATTTGTGCGCATAGGCCGGTTAAGCATCATCGGCGGGTGTTCGAAGGTCACGCAGGATATTCCTCCGTACATGATGGCCGATGGTCATCCGCTGGCGGTCCACGGCGTCAATCTGGTCGGGTTGAAACGCCGGGAGATGCCCGCCGATCGCATCCAATTGCTGAAAAAAGCCTACAAGATTCTTTATCGAGAAGGGTTGTCAACGTCGCGGGCAGTTGAGAAACTGAAGACGGAGCTGGAAGAGAGCGAAGAAATAAGGCATATTATTGAATTCGTTGATGCGACCCGTCGTGGTATAGTGAAATAAGGCCTGCCCAGATGAAGAACCGCATATTGTTTGTGTGGCTGGTCTTTCTGACCGGCGTTATTGGTATGCCCGCGCCCGGGGACCGGGCGGAGGCTCCGGCCACGGTCAATTTCAGTTTCGACCAGGCGGACATCCGGATCGTCCGGAGCGAGCGCC
>SLKG01000065.1 GCA_007134735.1 Kiritimatiellia bacterium | reverse complement strand
GGGCGCCGGATGCGGAACGAGACGGACGGTGGCGCTGGTTGTTGAACGACACGGATTTCGGGTATGGCTATCGGGGTGATCATACCGACAACTCGCTCGCCCGGGTGATGGAACTCACCGACGACGCGTATCGCGTGTCCCGTGTGGCGCACAGTCGTGCAAACCGTTTATTTCGGGCGCTTGTGCTGAACAACGCCGACTTTCGCCATGCTTTCATCAATGCGATGGCCGACCAGCTCAATACCTCGTTTCATCCGCGACGGGTGCGGGACGTACTCGACGCCTTTGAAGCGCGCATTGGGCCTTATCGCGATGAACACAACAACCGGTGGAACCTGGACACGGGCCCGCAGGCCTCGATGTTCGTATTTGCGGCGGAACGGCCCGCGATTCAGCGCCGGCATATTTCGGAGGTCTTCGGGGTGGACCCCGTCGAAATCCGGTTGGATGTATCGGATGCGTCGCACGGACGGATTCGGGTCAACGCGATCGAGGTGGTAGAGGCGACGCCGGGCGTGGGCGCGTCTCCGTATCCGTGGGATGCCGTGTATTTTTCCGGCGTGCCGATCGAGTTGGAGGCGCTGCCCGCGGAGGGGTATCGCTTTACGGGTTGGCGCCTCCGACGGGGCGCCGCCGGGCCCGGTGCGGAGTATGATTTCGTGAATCCCGTTTTGACGGTTTTGCCCGCGGAGGGGTTGGCCTGCATGGCGGTATTTGAGCCCGTGTCACCGTGATCACGGCGCCGCCGCGGCGCCTTCCCATGTATAGAGCGTAAAAACAACCTGATTGGTGCGGAGGACGAACGTCGAGCCGCGTGGATGGTGGATGAATTCCGTATGCGTGAACGGTTCGGCGCGCCAGTCCTCCCGGGCTCCTTCCACCGGCCAGCGGTACACATCAAGTCGCCGCTCGGTGGACGTTAGGAAGCGGACGCGTTGGCCCTCGGCGGCCATGCGGCGAAGGGCCTCGACACCGTGTTCTATCCGCTCGTCGTCCCGTATCGCCCAAAGGCGTTCCCCGTTGATGATCTGCCGGCCATGAATCAGGGCGAGCGGCGTGCCCCACTTGAAGTGGTCGGCGACAACGATGTCGTCGGGATCGATGTGTTGTGCCACTTCGTTCAGCACGCGGGACAAGCCGTCGTATTCGGTTTGCGATGCGGCGCGGTACGCCTGTTTCGATGCCGGCGCCAGGACGACCGCGCACAGCAGGATGGCGGCGGCACGCGCGGTCCAACGCGGAATCCCGCGCCATGCCCATAGCCGGTAGACGGGATAGGCGGCGCCGATGACCAGCAGCAGGGTCAACTCCGTAACGAAACGGCGCGTGGCCCACGGGTACAGCCCCGCAATATGTCGTTGCAGAAGCAGGAAGAGGACGGATGAGGCAAGAAACAGCGTCCACCAGGACAATGTGCGGAAGCCGGGCCGCCGATCGAAGGCGAGCAGAAAGAATCCCAAAAGGCCCATGAGCACAAGGGAAGGGGTGAAGAAGGGCAGGATGCCTTGAAACGTCTGCGAGGAGATTTCCAGTCCGAATCGATGTGTGCCGCGCCATAAGAGCAAGATCACGACAAGTATCGATGCGGCCCCGGCACCACGCAACAGGCCGTCGATACGGGACAGGAACGCGCGCACGACGGCGCGATGGGCGGCGATATGAATCGCGAAGGCCAGCGCCGCGAAACCTGCGCTCGCCATGAGCAGCGTCGGCACGATATCGCCCAATCGCCCGATGGTGCTGGTGGCCCACACAAAATCGATCCACGCACCCAGAAAGAGGCAGGCAAGGTACCACGCCTGTTCACGTCCTACACGGGCACGCTCCGGGCGCCCGGCGTCCAGCCAGGCGAGGACGACGACAAACAGCGCGCCGAACGGCAGGAAGCCCAAACGATTGACGACGGAAAGCAGGAGAAGTCCGCCCAACATGATGACGGCGCTGCGGGATTCCGTGCGGAACGGCGTTAAGAAAAGAAGGCCGCACAGCAGGAGCATTTGCAGCATTTCGGAGGTTGGCGTGGCGAGATGGTATAGCCAGACGGGTTGCATCCATAGAAACGGCAGGGCAAAGAAGGCATAGGCCTTTCGTTGGGTTAGCGCCAGCAGCAGGGCGGGGATGAGCAGTAGCTGCAGCCAGCCGGCGAACAGGTTCGCGCGCGTGGCGGCGCGCAGGCCGCCCGCAAGCTCCAGGAGAGCCACCCAGGCCGACATGAGCGGAAAGAAGTACAGGCGATATTCACGCGTTTCCGGGTCAATCGGCACACCCGGAAAGACTTCGTACACTTTTTCGTCGAAGATGCGCGTATAGAGGGTCAGTTCCTCGTAGGTCAATGCCGTAAAGGCCGCGGAGGGCGCAAACCGGTCACCGCCTTCGCGGGCGATGACAACGCCATTGTTGATATAAATACCGGGATCCCAACCGCCCACAATCCACTCGCCGCACTTCGGCGTCCACATGATCGCGATGAAGCCGATCGCGCACACGCAGATACCGGGCAACCCCTGCCGCGCACACGCGATAAAATCGTCGCGATGACGGCGCAGGCCCGTGACGAGCCCCACCACGGAGATTGCCGTGACCGCGATGCCGTGCGCCGGGGCCGTGAATAAGCCTGCGCGTATCAACACGAGCGCGACGAGCAGGGTTATCAAGAGTCCCGATACCAGGATTCGGGTCGTGCTCATCAGCAGGTGGGCCCGTCCCGAGGCTTCGGTTTTACGCCATGCCGGCAACCGCCAACCCCATGCGACGCCGGGCAACCCTATCCACCAAAGCAGATGAACCGTTGCGAGGAACCACGGATTCAAGTCGACCGTACTGTTGGTGATGATGTTCATGGGGTCAAGCGGAGGCACTGTAATTTGACGGTGTCCAACATGATGCCGAGTTGCCGGGAATCCCGGCTCACACCGTAGGCCAGGGGAGACCACGGTTCGACGACGATATCGAGCCGGTTCTCGCCGTGCCGGACCTGTTCGTGGGGGACGACCGCCTTGAGACGGACGCCCCGCTTGGTGGTGTCGTAGTCGTACGTGGCCGGGTCCAGTTCCGTGCCGTTGAAATGAAGTTGCAGGTTCGGCGGGGGCGCATCGGCGGGACGCGGGATGTCCACGTAACCGAGTGTGACGATCATGTCGATGTCCACCTGGTCGACATGGAAGAACAAGGACGCCCGCTCCGAAGTCCAGCGTACGGGAATTTGCCGATGATGCCGTTCCCGGTGATAGAATCCTTCGAGCAGATGCGGATCGTCCTCTTCCGTTCCGATATCAATGTGAAACGCGCGGGCGGGTACGTGCGGGAACAGCGTGAGAAAATTCAGTTCGAGCGTTTCCTCGCCGATGATACGCATGCCGATGTGTTGCTCTTCCTTAAACCCGCCGGGGAGGAGGATGGGGATCAAGTCGAAGCGGCGCGATGCGTGGAAGGTAACGGTTTGTGCGGGGGCGTCCGGTAGATGGAATTCCAGTGATACGGGAATGATTTCATCTGCGCGGGTTGCCCGAACGGCCAGCCGGCCCATCACCCGCATTTCGGGTGTCCAGAGCGGTGGCAGGCGTATACGGCCCTCTCCGCCCCATATCCGGACGTAGCCGCGATGGACCGGTTCCTCCAGGATGGAGTCGGACAGGAAGGCGTCATGGCTGGAGGCGCTCAGCAGGCCGAAGTCGAGGTGAATCGGTTGGTGGCCCGCGAGGACGGCGGGGGACGGCGATTGCGGAACCGGTGCGTCCGATCGCAACTCCAGATGCGCGTCCTCCGTTTCGGGGAGACGGAAATACTGAATGTCGTTGTGCCGGACTTCGCCGAGCGGCTCATTGTTCAGATACACCCTTGCAAACGTGCGGGGCATGTCATCCCGCCACAATCGCCCGACATCCCATTGCAGGGTGGAATCGGCGGAAACAGGGCCCAGGGCGACGTACGCGGTATTCGATGTCCAGGGGCGGACATGGTGGAGGGTCATCGAGCCCGGTCCGGCGATAGGCTGGAGATTATACCGCGCGCTGTCGAATGTGGCGATGGGCTCCAGATCGAAATAGCGGCGAAAGATGATCATGTCCGGATTGCTGGCGCCGGGGGAATCCAGTTCCATTAGATACAGCGGTCGGTTTTCATCCAGCATGGAGCGAAATCGTTCATACACCGGCGCATCCGATCGAAAATCGGGGTACAGCATGGCCCAGGCGCGCCATGAATCCGCGTGCGTGAAGTAGCCGATGACTTCGCACAGATTGCGCGGGCTCACGACAAATGCGCCCGGCGGCACATGTTCTTCGATATCCTTCTTGAAGGTGCGGGCATGTTCGGGGAGAAAACGGATGGCCGGTGCCTCAAGCTCGAGCATACGCATGCCCGCCCATGCCATTAACAGGCAGGTCAGTCCCGTCCATGCGACCGGCCGCCAGCGGGATCGGCGAGCGAGGCGCAGGATGGAGTCCGCCGCATGGTACAGGCCGTATGCGGCGATCGGGGCGGCCCAGAGCGTGGTAATAAAGAAATACCGCGGGACAAACATGCGATAATGCGTGTAGAGCACGGCGTACAGGAGCGCCGTCGTTGCGAACAGCAAGAGGAGCAAACGATTGCGGCGCGCCAGGGCAAAACCGATGCCCGTGAGGAAGGCGGCGGGCGCCATCCATTTGCTTTGAAGTGCGTAGTACGTCAGTGCGCGCCGCATATTGGTTCCTGCCCGGGCGGGGACGAACCCCGGAAAGAGGGTTTCTTCCTGTACCGCCTGAGGCGGGACCAGGACTTGACCGGTGGCCAGGTACATCTGGGCCAGGATCGGCAACAGGCCGATGGCGGTGCCGGCGGCGAACCATAACGCCGCGGGCCGCAGGGGGAAACGCCCGCCATGGCGCCGGACCATTAGCGCCGTCAGTACCATCGGCCCCGCGAACAGGATCGCGGGTTCCCGCACGCTCGCCGCCAGCCCCAACATCAATCCGGAGACTCCGATCCACCGCATCCGCGCTTCCGGTGTGCCGAGGAAAAGAAGAAGAAACAGCGCGGCGCATGAAAGAAACACATGAGAAAGCGGATCGCGATAAGGATCGGCCAGGATCATCAGGACGTCTGGATCGAACACGATCAATAGACTGACTGCGCCTAATCCGATGAGCCCCGCTTCGGCGACGCGCGGGCCGGGCTCGCGCCGAACGGCAAGGGCGGTCACCGTGCCCGTCAGGCCCAACAGCAACGCAACCAGGGGCACGTTGGCCAGGAACACATGGTACGGTCCGACGACTCTCAACGCGAGCCAGAGATACGCGGGATAGGCGGCCGGCCAACGGCTGGAGCGGAACTCGTTCACCAGATCCCGCGCAACCATCAGATAATTATACGGGTCGGAAAAGGATCGAATCGAGAAATGCTGCCATGCCGTCCAGATAAAGAGGGCGGTAAGGAACAGGCTTCCGGCGATCAGCAGACTCCACATACCCTTCGCATTCGGCGCGGGTGACGCGGGCCGTTCGGTCTGCGCGGACGGGTTCATGGGGTGGTTCCACTGTTTTCGGTCGCGCGCTCGATCAGGGCTTTGGCCAGCGCGCCGGCGCCTTCCACATCGTCCGGACTGCGCAAGCCCCGCAGGTCGTCCATGCTGGCCGGTACGATGGACGCAAAGACGGCGGCGACAAATGTTACCAGGTCCTGTTCGTCGTGTTCAAAGTGTCGCAATCGTTCGCGAAACACATCGGGAAGCCCGGTCGGGTCGGTGATTCGGTCGATCCCCCGGTACATGTCGAAAAAGGAATGCCCCAGCATGACCACCGGTTTGCCGAGCATGGCGGCCTCCCAGGCGGTCGTGCCCGTGATGGCGGCCACCGCCGAGGAACGGCGTACGAGGTCCGGCCCGCTTTCATAGGGCGATACGCGGACCACGTTGGGCATGTGTTTCAGTTCGTGAAAGAATGCGAGCGGACGCTGACCGAACATCACGTCGTGCTCCTTTACATACAGCCGGTACCCGGCCGGCAGGCTCAGCGCGAAGTTGCGCACCACGGACAGCATGTCCTGAAAGCATTGACCGCGCACCATCGTGGACGATTCGGGTTGCAGGTGCAGGGCAAACAACACAAACGGGTCCGTCATGCCCTGGATATCATCGAAATAGCGTCGCGTGACGGTCATCCAACTGCGCAGGGCCTTTTGTCGGCACCAGGTTCCAATCTTTGCGGTCGGGGCGGTCAGGAAATAATTGTACTTGCGTTCCCATGAATACCATGTCTTGAGCCCCTGCAACAGGCCCGGCACCGAACCGATGTCGACGGGGTCCTGATACCACTTCTTTACGGGCGGGATGTGCGGCGCGCGTTGTGCCTGCGCGCGGCAACCGGCGATGTACTCCTCGGCCTTGCGCTGAAGATCTTCCGGCGTGCCTTCATGGCGAAAGCGTTCGTAGTGGGTCGCGACCGTGTTTTTATGCTCCATCGGGCCGTCTCCGATGGCCGTATGCCCACGGATACGCGCGGCGATTAAATGCGCGAACGGAATGCCGTATCGGCGGCCGACCGCCCAGGGGATATAGTTGTGCAGGTGGCTGACTTCGCCGATGACCAGTCCCGGCGCTATCGTGTCAAAGTGCTGTTCCCAAAATGCGACCTGCGCGCAAGCGGCACGCAGATTGAAGTCGTGGTCGCGTCGACGGATGCGGCGGTCGGCGGCCAGCATCTGCCACAGGCCCGGCGGCGCGTACTGCTCGTCAATCGCCCGCGCTCGATCCAGCAGGACATGGCGGTCCGTTTCCCAGTGATCCCGCATCCATTCTGAAAGGTCCGTTACCTCCTCGTAACAGTTCGTCGTCCGGTACATATTCGCATAGCGGGAGCCCAGGACCACGGCATGCACGGGATGACCGCGTTTTGATAGTTCACGAGCCAGTGCGGTATGGAAATGACGTTCCGCGAGGCCGCTGTTGATGATGGTAAAGGGCATTTTCATCTCGCTATATTCCACGAGGTCGGATTTGATGAAAAATAGCGGTTGCGGAATGCGGAGTCAACGTTGTACAGAAACCGGTCGCCGATGAAAATACTCATGCTGAGTTGGAATTATCCGCCCGTGATCGGCGGCATCGAATATCTGGTCGGTCATGTGTGCGAGGGTTTGACGGATCGAGGACACGATGTCGTCGTACTCACGTCCCACCATCCGCGGGCGGACACTTCGCGGCAGATCTTCCGGGCGGGTCGCCCGGGGTTGATCTCATTTCTTCTGTTTGCCTTGCGTCGCGGTTGGAAGGATCTTCGAACCCGCCGTCCGTCCATGATCCTGGTGGGCAGTCTGACCGCGGCGCCGGTCGCCTGGATGTTGTCCCGGGCCACGGGGGTCCCGTATGCCGTCATCACATACGGCAGCGACCTGGTGTTGCCCCGGAAGGGGTACCAGTTCATGCTTCGCCGCGTGTTGAGGGGGGCGCGCCGGGTAGTCGCCATCAGCGAACATACGAAGGGTCTTGTGTTGGAAAGGGGCGTTCCCTCCGGATGCATTGTCCTGATAGAGCCGGGGGCGGATCAGCAAGCGGCATCGCGGCCTCCTTCGCCGGAAACGCAGGAGCGCTGGCGACGCCTGACGGACGGGCGACGCGTTTTGCTTTCCGTGGGGCGGTTGATCAGGCGGAAGGGCTTGCTCGAATTTGTCCGGGACGTCATGCCGCCACTCATTCGGACTTACCCCGATGTGTTGTTATTGATTGTAGGAGAAGATGCCCGGCATTCGCTCATGCACCGGGAGCGGATGAGCGAGGCCATTCGCGCCGTCATTGCGGAAAAAGAGCTGGGCGAATCGGTGCGGATTCTCGGCCGGTTGTCCGATGAGGATTTACAGGCCGTGTACGAATGCACGGATGTTTTTATCATGCCTTGTCTGGATCTGCCGCATGATGTCGAGGGTTTCGGCATTGTACAGGTGGAAGCCGGACTGCGGGGTGTGCCCAGTGTGTCCACCCGCGTGGGGGGCATTCCGGATGCCGTGGAGGACGGGGTCAGCGGTCTGCTGGTGCCGCCGGGCCATCCCGGGGCGATCGAACGGGCGATTGCGCGCCTATTGGAGAACGATGTGCTGCGGCGCCGAATGGGCGAGGAGGCCGCGCGCCGGGCGCGAGAAAAATTCGCCTGGGAGGTTATTGTGAGCCGATATGAACAGATGATCGAGGAGGCGTTTCCTCCGGCGGTTTCACACGATTGATTTGCCGCTCCATGCGGCGAAGACGAAACAGGAGCTCGTGCTGCGCGACACGCATGCGGTCCAGCATCTCTGCCACAAGACCCACCAGGAACAACGCGGTGCCCGTGGCCGTCAGGGCCAGGGACACAAAGCCGGACCACTTATGCGGTGTGAACCGGCCCGTTTCCAGCCGGATGTACATCAAAAAGGCGAAGAAACAAAGCGCTCCGATGAAGCATGCCGCGGAAAGCAGGCCGAAGAATCGGAGTGGTTTGTAATCGCGGTAGGTCCGGAGAATGATCATCGCCGTGCGCCATCCGTAGTGGAACAGATTGTTGGCGACCCGCGATTTTCCGTGTTCGCGTACGCCGCGCACGCGGACAGGCACTTCCCGTATCCGTACGCCCGCATAGGCGAGGCCCAGAAACGTCTCGTGCGTATACGTAAATTCCCCCAGGAGCACGAGGCGGAGAAATGCATTTCGGCCGTAGGCGCGAAATCCGCAGGACACGTCATGGAAACGCTGTTTGACCAGAGAGCTGATCCAGTGCGCCATGAACGCATTGCCCCATCGCTTGACCCGGGGCATGGAGGGCGTCAGCGCATGGTCCATGAAGCGCGAGGCGGTGACAAAATCCGCCTCGCCCTGCACCACGGGCCGGAGCACCGATGGAATATCCGCGGGGTCGAACTGGCCATCCGCGTCAATGGTCACAATGATGTCGGTATCCGTTTCGATGGCATATTCGACGCCCGTGCGGAACGCGGCGCCGACCCCTCGAGGCTGTTCGTGGCGGAGTACATGGGCGCCCGCCTGGCGCGCCAGCGCCCCGGTTTCGTCGCTTGACCCGTCGTCCACCACCACGATCCGGATCGTGTCTATGCCGTCGATGCGGGCAGGGACAGACTGGATGACTTCCTTTATGGTCCTGGCTTCGTTCAGGGCCGGTAACTGTACAATCAGATTCATGCGATCCTAGTATTCCCAGTTGGCCGCTGATATCAAGGTTTTTACACGGCAACGGGGGGCATCCATTGCGCCAGCACCCTTTGCCAGCGGGGCGCTATACGGGTCTTCCAGTCGTACCGTTGTGTTACGAATACTCGCGCCGCGGCTCCCATCCGGGCGGCGCGTTCGGGGTGATGAGTCAGGTCGACAATGCGCTCCGCAAACTCGGATGGGTCCGCGACGATCCAATCGCGATCCGGCTGCGCATCGATGCCCTCCGCGCCCTTGGCCGTGGTGACGACCGGTTTCGCGGAGGCCATGTATTCCAGTATCTTCAAGCGCGTTCCGGAACCCGACGAGATCGGCGCGAGGCATATATCCGCCCGCCGCAGGGCGGCCATCAAGCGGGCGGTGGACAGGACGCCGGCCGGGATCACGGAGGGATGAAGCATCCGGTCCGGCCTGGGGCCTCCGCACACGAGGAGCCGAAAGCCGTTCGGGCGGATTTGTTCCAGCGCCGGCATGACCTTTTCGTTTAGAAACGTCAGCGCTTCGACGTTTGGTTGGTAGTCCAGTTTACCCATGAACATGAGCACGGTGGCGTCCTTTAGTGATCGCTCGAGATCGTCCGGCAACCGGTCGTCGGTCCCGACGGCCGGCGGTTCATGCCGCGTGACGTAGACGCCGTTGGGTACGACCGTCACGCGTTCCGGCGGGAGATCGTAGAGCGCTATGAATTGCTCGCGGTCCCGCTCCGAGCAGGCAAACAGGTGATCGACGGCACGGACCACCCGGGCTTCCCACGACCGGACCATGCGCGTGAAGGGATGACGAACACCCATGCGCTCTCCCACGGCGACGGCATTGACGTCGTGCGCGTCCAAAACGATCGGTGTTTCGATGACGCGGCGCAGGGGATGATAATTCCACATGGAGGTCATGATGATGACCGGGGGAGCACGTTCGGTTACGAGACGCCCGACGCATGCGGCGTTCGCCGGCCAGAAGAAATTGAACATGCCCCAGTTGATTCCGCGTTTCCGCCTTCCGAAATCCGTTTTGTACACGGCGGTTTCGCAGGCATCGTGGGGAGCGCCGGGCTGACACAACAGCACGCGGCCCGCGAGAGCGTCTATTAGTGCGTTGATGCGTCGCCCCCCGCCAAACGCGGGATCGTTCACGTTCCAGTAGGACAACATCAGGGCTTTGGACATGGGAGGCATTATAACGGTGTTTCCGGTGCGGTCGACCTTTCATTCCGGAACGACCGGGTGGTGGAAGGAATTCAGCGGTTTTGGACTGGTTTGTTGCGGCGCGGGTCTGGTACAGTCGCATTCAACCATGCACATCCGCCAGGGCGGCGCACCCCTGTGCGGTACAACGGGATTCCGACCAACGAACCGGCCAAATGAGATGCCGGGGGCAGGACACGATATGAAGAAGATACAGGTGACCCCTCACCGGGCGATCGGAGACGGCGAATGGCCGTTTATCATTGCCGAGATCGGCAACAACCACAATGGAGACATGGACATTGCCCGCGAACTGCTTCGCAAGGCGGCAGAAGCGGGCGTGGATGCCGTAAAGTTTCAGTCCAAGAATATCGAAACGGCCTTTCCGAAAGACTTGCTCGACAAGCCGTATACGGGCCCCAACTCATTCGGCGCCACATATCGTGAACACAAGTATGCGTTGGAACTGACCGAGGAGCAGATGCGTGAGTTGCGTGATCTTTCAGAAAGCCTGGGACTCATCTTTTTTTCCACGCCCTTCGATGTCGTGTCGGTGGACATGTTGGAACGGCTGAATGTGCCGCTGTACAAAATCTCGTCCTTTCACCTGACGGATTCCGCGCTGATAGAACGCGTCTGCCAAACCGGCAAGCCGATCTTGATTTCCTGCGGCATGTCGTCTCTGGAGGAGATCGATCAGGCAATCGAACGGATCCGGAAACACACGGAAAATTTTGTGCTTTTGCAGGCCACCTCGGCCTATCCGACCGAGTTTGAGGATATCCATTTCCGGGTGATTCCCATGCTGCAAGAGCGCTATGATTGTCTTGTCGGATTCTCCGGGCACGAGCGGGGGGTGTCCATCTCTCCGGGTGCGGTTCTCATGGGTGCGTGCGTCATCGAACGGCATTTCACCCTTGACCGGACCATGAAAGGACCGGACCATGCGGCCTCGGCGGAGCCGGAGGGCATGGCCTTATTGGTGCGCCGATCACGTAATTTCTTCAAGGCGTTGGGCCGTCCGGACAAGGCGCCTCTGCCGTCCGAGCTGGAGAACCGCAGGAAATTCCGCGGCTACTAGAGATCATGACGCGGCGCAAATAAAGAAAGAACGATTTATGCCTAACGTTTTCATTCTGAACGACACATCCGATCATTCCAATTGGGGTTCGCTGGCGAACATCGAGGCATTGAAAACCATCCTGACGGAAGCCCTTCCCGGCGTGACGTACACGTCGCTGGATTCACGGTGGGTGGGGCGAATCTATCGGTGGGATCCGTGGGTGTTCGGGCGGCGCGCATTCAACCGGACCAGTTTCCTGGCCGACCGGATCACATCCCGCTACCACCTGTTGCCGGAAGTGGTCGATGAATATGAGTATGTGGCGGAACAGTGGATGGCGGGAAAGGGCGGATCGGGTGCCCGGGATTTTCTGGACCGGGTTGGAGACGCCGATGCGGTAGTTTTCAATGCCGAGGGCAGCACATACCGGAACAATCACTCGGCCCTTAAATGTCTGTTCATGCTCTGGCTCGCGAAAACCCGTTTCAATAAGCCTGCATTCTTTCTGAACGGCAATGTCACACTGACCGAGGTGGACCCCATCCTCCCGGCCATGGTGCGCAAGGTGTTCCGCGTTTTGGACGGAATTACGGTGCGCGTACCCAACGCGCTGCGCATGGTCCAACAGGCGGTCCCGGACGCGCGCGCCGAACTGGTTCCCGACGCCGTATTTTTGTTCGACGAATCGGAGTGCTCGCCGGCCGGCCCGGGACTTGAAGCGTTCCGCGCCCGGGTGGGCGACCGGCCCTACTTCTGCTTCAGCCTTTCGATGCTGCCGATGGATTTCAGGCGTACCCGGGATCAATCCTCCCTGCATCATGTGATCCATCGGCTCAAGCAACTTGTGCCACAGGCGGTGTTGATGGCCAAGGATCCGGAGGATCAGTTTCTGCGCGCGGTTGCGGAGGATACCGGATCGCTGTTCTTCGGGCAGGACCAGTCCTTCCGGGATGTCATGACGATTCTGCGCGACGCGCGCTTCCTGTTTTCCGGCCGCTATCACCACCTTATCATGGCCTCGAACGTCGGTTGCCCCTCCGTTCCCTTGATCAGCACGTCGCCCAAGGTGCAGGGGCTGTCGGAGTTGATGGGGGACGTGATGCCCACGCCCTTCGATCCGACGGATCTGTGGGGCGCTGTCGAATCCATCGAACGCGAGGCGCGCCATGCGATGGATGGCGGCAAGGCGCTGCGCGTGCGTGTGAAGGAGCGGTCCGGCGAATTACGAACCCGTGTGCGACGCATGGGCGAGATGGTTCGGGAGCGACTGGTGCGGGAGCCGGCCGGAGGGCCGTCGGTTGTCACACCGGCGGGAACGAGCGGGGTACGGTGAGTGCGCCCCCCGTTTCCGTGGATTCCCCGAGCGCGTTGACGCGTTCCCTGTTTTCCCTTATGAGTGCGCGTGGGGCCGGCCTGTTTCTGCGCATAGCGGCCTCATTGATCGCCGCGCGCATTGCCGGTCCGGAGGCCATTGGATTCGTGGCGTGGATCGGCATTTTTTCCATGTACGCGCTCTGGTTCACGGGCGGCGTGTTCAACGGCGCGGAGCGGTTGGTTCCCATACGGCGCGCGCAGGATCGAGGCGCCGAGGTTCAGCATGTGTGGGGCGTTGCGTCGATGGTGTGCCTGTTGTCCGTGGCTACCTGTGTGCTGTTGGGTGCGGCCGCCTGGCTCCTGCTGTTCCAGGACGAGGCATCGCGTGTCCTCGCGTGGAAACTGCTTTGCGCGGGAACGCTATCGGGTATTACGCTCTTCATGAATTACGCGAGCGCGGTGTTCACCGCGGAGAACCGGTTGAGCCAGCTCAATCGCCTGTTCTTCCTTGAGGGCGTTCTCTGGTGGGTTTTTTTGCCACTGGCATGGGGGGGGACGCCGGGTTTGACCTTGCGTACGCTTCTTGTGGCGCTGTTGCCCGCCGTGATATGCATCGTTCGGGCACGAGCCTTTTATCGGCCCGCTTGGAACGGACCCACCGCCCGGATTCTCGTGCGCGATGGGTTACCCATTCTGTTTTCACGTTTCCTCCTGCTGCTCTCCTTCGGACTGGATCGTACGCTGATTGCCTTTCTCATGGATGATCGCTCGCTGGGCTATTATGTTCTGGCCATCAGCGTGATCGGCCTGATGCGCATCTTTCAGTATGCCATCAGCCGTGTATTGATTCCGGCTCTGGGCCGCGTCTATGGGAGCACTCGAAATCCGCGGAAGGTGGCGCGGACCACCCTGCAAAGCCTGCTCCCCTTGCTGCTGATTCTCCTTCCGTGCATCGTGATCGCCTGGTTTCTGATGGAACCCGTGACCCGATGGTTGCTTCCCGAATACCTCCCCGGTGTTCCCGCGGGCCGGATCGCGTTGATCAGCGGTGCGCTGATATCCGTATTGGGCACCAACATATTCTATGTGACCATAGGCCGCCAGAAAACCTTGAGTGCCATGCTGATCGCGGGCCTGCTCGTCCAGGCGGCGGTCAGTTTTTTCTTGTTCGCGCGGTACGGCACGCTGGAATCGTTTGCGTGGGGGCTGGTCGCCGGCGCGGCAACCAGCACCCTGCTTGTCAACGGCGGCATTCTGTACTACGCTCTGCGGCCGGAATGATGTCCGCACGATGCCATGCGGGTAATGTATGTTGTGACAAGAAAATGGCCTCATGCCTTATTGAACCGCGTCAGGCTGGAAGCGGACAGGGCGAAAAGGGCGGACCTTCCCCGTGCGTCATTCGCTGCGTACCCCCTTGCCAACCTGCATAATGGTGTTGAGATGCCGGGCAGACAACACAATGAGGAGTCCTTGTTTCCATAAGACCGAAGGGGCCGGTCGTCGCGCAGGGCGTTCGGCATGGGTTCTGATCGTATTCGGTGTGCTGCTGTGGACGAGTATGGGCCATCACCGGTACTGGCTTACCGGTGATCCCGGGATCATACTTCGCGCGTACGTGACCCTGGACCGGGAATACATTCCCGCCAACCGCGAGGCATGGGCCCAGCGCCGAGACGGCGTTCCGCCCGAAGAGATCCGTCACGTAAGCATCATCGAAGGTGGTTTCCCTGTTCTGCTGCTTCTGGCGCGTGAGATGGGGGATCGCGCCCCTTTCCTGGTCAATGCGGTGCTCCTGCCGTTCCTGCTCCTGTTCATTGCGCTGTGCATCGCCCTGATGGATGGGCGACCGCACCGGCGTGAATGGGCGGCGCTGGCGGGTCTGTTGTTGCTGCTCCATTTCTCCACGATGGCAGGTCGCGTCTGGGAATTGGCGTTGCCGTTTCGCGACACCCTGTCACACACGCTGGGGTTCGGCGCGTTGCTGGTTCTGTGGGCGGGCGAATCGCTCGCGAAACGCCGCGCGGCCTGGGTGTTTTGGGCGGGACTGCTGATCGGCTTAAGCGGCTGGGTCCGGCTGCCGGGCTACCTGTTTTTTGTGCCCGCCGCGCTCGTGGTGTTGTGCACGGGTACCTGGGGCACATTCCGTCGCCGCGTGTCCTTCTTGTTGTGGTTGGGCGCCGGCCTGTCGCTCGGGGTCGCCCTGTTGGCCGCTCAGAACCTTTTCGAAGGGCGTCACATCGCCCATGTTCCTCAAGCCGATAGCCTGTTTATCCGTGATGCCGTGGATGGGGAGCCGGGGCGGATCCGTAGAGGATGGCATCCTGCAAATCTACCCATGATGATGCCCCGCTTGCGGTATCAGATCTGGCATGTCTATCCCGTGTGGATATCCGTACTCTGCCTCGTCGGTGTCGCCGGATGGATATTCCAGGCTGGAAGGAAAGCCTTTCATCTGTTGCCGCTGATCGCCGGCGCGGCGGTCTTTGCTCTTTTCTACGGCTGTTACGGCGCCGTGGTGGGCCGTTACTCCCTCATCATCGTACTGTTCACGACGGCGATCGGGGCCCTGGGCGCGGGTTGGCTTCTCGAGGCCCTGATTCGCGGACTGCTCCATGGACGCGTTGCGGCAACGCGCCTCTTGCGCGCGGCGATGACGATCTTGCTGGCCGTCGGAGTGGGGGCGGCCGCCCTGCGGTCCGGCCCGAATTGGAGCGCCGCTTCGGCGGAGTGGGAGGATGCGCAACGGTTTGCATCCTGGACGCAGACGTATCTGCCCGGCGACGGCGCCCTGTTGATCCTTTCTCCCGGGTTGTTGACATGGAGTCTCTATTTTGGCGGTGTGCAGAATCAATGGACGCTCACACCGCGCGGCGCGGCCGCGACCGATCCCTCTACCATCGTCCTGCCCGAACAAACACCGCTATGGATGTCCACACTCGCATCGTATCCGGACCAGGACGATCGTGGATGGGTTCTGGACGCCCTTCTCAATCGATACGCCCTGGATCCGCTCGGCCCCGCGCTTCGTTTTCAATCGCTGGGGCACGATGGGGTTAGACTTTATCACGTGAAAGAACGCGATGCGCGCGCGCTTGCCTTCGATGTCGCCATGGAGTCGGAAGCGCCGGACCGGCTGTTTCTCTTCATGCGCGACACCCGTCCATCCGGCACGAAGCAGGATGTGCTTCTGCGGCACGCGTCCTGGCCGCGGCCCTGGCCGGTGACTTTGCGGCCCGGCGCCAATGTACTGATGATGCCCCGTGATTTGACCACGAGACCGGAGGGGTTGGAGATGCAGAGCGACCGGCCGCTGCCTTCCCTGGTCGAGGCGGCCTGGCACGGCGCGGAACCGATCCGCGTGCATTTTTCCGATTATCCGAAATTGCCGTCCCGTTTGCAACATCTCGACCGGGTTGCGCTGCGTTGGACGGGATATCGAATGTGGTGGAGAGATTTCGCGGCCTTCAGCCGCCGTCATCAATCCATTCCGTGGATATACCTGCGGCCGGATTCGCGGATACGTCCGCCGAACCTGGTGGGCGAAGACCGCCATCACGGCGTGCTGCGCCTGTACTATTCCGCCGCCGCGGATACGCAGGACGAGCTGGATGTCATACACCGGCTTACGTATCGGCAAGGGGAACGTGATCTCATCCCGCTGACGGTCCTCTATAACCAGACCTATTCCACGGATACCTATCCTCATATCAGTGATTACATGCAGGAACTCAAGTGGTCGTTCCCGGGGGAACTGTATTTCGATGCCCGCGCTCTGAAGTTGGGGGAAGAAGGTCCTGCCCTGGTTCTGCACGGCATGGAATTCCTGGTAGAAGAAAAACCGGCGCCGATGCCGCAAGCGCGTGATGTGCCGGCTGTTGTCGGATGGTCCTGGCGTGAGGCGCCTCACGATCGGTGGATGAAACACGGCTGGTCGCATCAACCCTGGATCGGGTATGGGGAAAAGGCGCGTCTTCAAGAATGGGCCGCGACATTACCGGAAAACGATGTGGTCCTGGCGGATGGCTATTATGCCGGCATCTGGACAGCCTACGGCGGAGGCCATCCCGTCTCGTTGCATGCCGTTTGGAATGACGGCCCCGACGGCTGTACACGTATTGCCCGGATGATTTCCGATTGGCTTGCGGAGGGCCGCGCGGTACATGCCCTGGATGCCGCTCCTCCGGAGGGCCGGCAGGACGGGGTCCTGCGCCTGATCACCCGCCTGTATGATATTGAAGGGGAAGCCCCGTTTCTACGCGTGATACCCTGGACCACCCAACACACGCGAACGACATTGCCTGCTCCGGGTGAAGAGACCTTCCTCTTGAGGGCGGATACCCGGTGCTTATGGCGCCCCGGATTATCCCGTACGTTTGCCCGGCTCGTTGTGGACGGAGAAATCGTGTCCGACCGGTTGACCAACGGATTTCATTATATCCATATGCGGAGGAATCGTTCGGGTGACGAAATGGTTGTCGAATTGGAATCGGACGGACCGCTTCCCGCGCAATTACATGCCGCGGTCCTTCCGGTCGACGAGTCAATCGGCATGCCCGTTTCACCGTTGGCCGAGCTTCCGCATACGGATCTGCTGGACGCCCCCTCCCGGAGCATGGGCGAGGCGCCTTGGACGGCGGTCACCGTGAGCGGGGATTGGCGCGTACGCGTCCCCGCCATCTGGCCGGCCGATACCTATGGGGTTCTTGCGGAATTGCGATGGCGTCGCGACGATGCGGGCGAAACGGATTCACCGGTGCTCGTACAGGTGGACGGGCAAACCGTTGCTCACGTGACCTATGTCGAGCACGGTGTGCATGGCGCGGCATGGATGATTCCCGCGCCGTCGCGTGACGTTTTCGCAACCCTGCAATGGGCGGACCCTGGCCGATCGGGCGCGCGACCGGTCGAATTGAGTGCGTTACGCTTGAGATCCATCCTGCGAGATGTGCCCCGCACGATTACCGTGGGCGCGACGGACGACGAACCCTTCATCGGAGAGGGATTTTTCGGGCGCGAGCGCTATTATGATGTCATTCCCTTTCGCTGGACCTCGGAACGATCGGTTCTCCGACTCTTTGAGCCTTCCGGCACGGATTCCGTGCGCTTGCGGGTGACCTACTTCGATGCGCGCCCTAAACAGGCGCGGGATGCCCGGCTCAACTTCCGGCTGAACGGTCAGCCGTTGAGCGGCGTCGACAGGGGGGAGTCCGAATTTCCGCCGTTTCGCGTCTGGGAGGCGACCGTGCCCCCGGAGGAATGGGGAACCGGTATCCACGAACTGGAGATTCAATGTAATCCGTGGTCGCCCGCTTTGGTGAGCGATAGCCGTGACGGCCGTTTGTTGGGGATTATGGTGCATCGTGTGGATCTTGCTCCGGCGCCATGACTAGCGTGCCGCCCTGATGATTTTCGGATTACAGAGACGAGGGCCCTTCTTGTCAACGGCGGCATTCTGTACTACGCTGTGCGGCCGGAATCGGAGCGAAAGGAAATCGTATGACAGGATCCAGTGAATGCATTGCCATTATCCCCGCCCGTGGCGGGTCGGTCGGTATTCCACGAAAAAATGTCAAGCCGCTCGCGGGAAAACCGCTCCTGCTCTGGGCTGTTGAAGCGGCGCGAGCCGCCCGCCTCGTTAATCGCGTCTTTGTAACCACGGACGATGACGAGATTGCGGATATCGCCCGCCAGGGCGCCGCGGAAGTGATTCGCCGTCCCGTGGATCTGGCGGGGCCGCAGTCGACGCTGGAGGAGACGCTGTGGCATGCGCTGCAGGAATTGGGGCGCACGGGGGTCAAACCCGATCACCTTGCGGTGCTCCATTGTACCTCGCCCCTGGTGGAACCCGGTGATGTTGACGGCGCATTGGCGATGGTTATGAACGGGTCGCATGAATCGGTCATGACGGCCGCTGATTTCCAGCGATGGATATGGACTCAGGATGAAAACGGTGTGTGGCGCGGGGTCAATCATGACGAAAGACAGCGCGGCATGCGCCAGAAGCGTCCACAAGAGGTGTTGGAGACCAGTGCGGTATATGCGCTGCAATGCGAGGCGTTCCGGCGCGAGCGGTACCGCTTCTGCGGACGCACCGGCGTGTATCGCATACCGATCTGGCGCGCCTTTGAAATCGATGAACCGGACGACTGGATACTCCACGAGGCCCTGATGCGTGCGTTCAAGTCCTGATACGGTCTTGTCGCGGGACATCCATGTTTGTTCGGCAAATGGCACGCATAACCCGAAAGAAAGCCGAACAAAATGATTGCCCTGGTGCGCCCTTATGGCTTTCTATCTCCCCGTGGTTTCGATGCATCGATGGTTCCATCTTATGATGATTCAACGTTCCAGCCGGAAAGGCAACAATAGCGATCAACCCCGCGTCCTCTTTGTCAGCGACCATCTTGGTTATGCGGAAGGTGTGATTCATGGGGCGACCACCTACTTTTTGAATGTCCTGCCGGCGCTGAAGAAGACCGGGATGCCTTTAACGGTGTGTTTTCTTCGGGATCGCCATCCAGCGGCTGAGCGTCTTGAAGCGGAGGGCATTGAGTCCATCTTCCTGAATCGAGGGAAATGGGATGTGCGTGCGCTGGGAGACCTGGCTCGATTGATTCGGGAACAGGACATCAATCTGGTTCACGGCGCCGGGATGAAGGGCATTTTACTCGGCCGCATGGCCGCGCACCGTACCGGCGCCCGTTTTCTGGCCCATATACACGATACCAATCCGTTGGACCCGGTGACCAAAACCCTGCAACGCGTTTTTGCCCGATGGACGGATGGGTGTGTGGGCATATCGAAAGCCGTATGCGAATATGCGGTGGAGACGATGCGTATTCCCCGTACACGCGTTCGCGTGCTGTATAATGCCTTGCCCCCCGAACGCTTTGCCGCGCCGCCGCCCGATGCCGTGCGAGCCGTGCGCGCATCGCTTGATATCGACGAGCACCAGCGCGGTGTGGCCGTCATCGGGCGGCTGTCCCCGGAAAAGGGGCATGACTCCCTGCTGTGCGCCGGCGCGGACTGGCTGAAGGCCAGGCCGGACATTTGCCTGTTAATCGTGGGCGACGGGCCTTTGCGTACATCACTGCAGGAACGGGTGAAATCACTGGGGTTGGACGACCAGGTTCGATTTGCGGGTTACCGCGAGGATGTGCCGGCTGTATTGGCCGCGGCCGATGCCGTGGTTATCCCCTCGTTGCGCGAGGGTCTGGGGTACACGGCGCTGGAAGCCATGGCCGCCGGGTGTCCCGTGGCGGCCTTCGCAGTCGGGGGCCTGCCCGAAATTATTCGGGATGGAGAAACCGGATTCCTCTCCCCGCCCGGTGATTATTCGCACTTGCTGGGCCAACTGGAACGGTTGCTCTCGGATCGGGCTGTAGCCGGAGGCTTGGCGGAGAACGGGAGACAACATGCAAAGAAATATTCGGTCGAGTCGCACGTTTTGGAATTGATGTCCATATATGCGTCGCTGTTGGACGGGACGTTTGACCGGCCTGCGGGGGCGTTGTCGTGAATCTTCGTCTTTCATGGAGAAAGAACCAGCCCGACCTGGACGCCTTGTTTCGCCAGGGATTTCCGTCGTTTGTATTCGGACGGAACCCGGAAGGTCTTCCCGACGGCATCCCGGTATTTTGCTATCACGCGGCCGATCCCGAAACCGTGGAAGCGGATCTGTATTTTTTAAAAGAGAACGGATACCAATCCTGGTCGATTGCCGAATTGATGCGGCATCTGCGCGAGGGCATACATCCGAAAAACCGCACCGTGGTCCTGACCGTGGATGACGGGGCATGCGACCTGTATTCCGTGATGTATCCGGCCCTGAAGAGATACGGTTTTCACGCCGTGGCCTTCGTTGCTCCGGCGTTTCATCGTGATGCCCATGACGGGCCGGACCATGCGCGCCCCTGCACCTGGGATGAATTGCGGGAAATGGAGCGATCGGGCCATGTGGACGTGCAGGCGCACACCTGGTCGCACCGGTATATTCCGAACTGGCCGGAGCCCCTGGATTTGGTGGGCATCGATTCCCGGTACCTTCACGCCATACAGCGGTCCGATGCCGGCACGGTGAGGGATGATCTGGCCCGCGCAAAGCAGGAACTGGAATCGCAGCTGAACAAGCGCGTGGCCCACCTGGCATTCCCCATGTACCGGGGAACCGATTCAGCCGTTCGTACAGGCCGGGAACTGGGTTATGCCTCCTTCTGGTGGGGGACCCTGCCGCGCCGCCGGGCCAACAAGCCGGGGGATTCACCCGAGCGGATCGTGCGGATCAGCGCGGAGTTTATCCGTCGTTTGCCCGGCGAAGGCCGCGTGGCGCTCCATCGGATAGGAGCGGGACGTATCGCGTGTGCCTGGAGGAGGAAACCGAAGGTCTGAACGGACGTGTCCGGGAATGCGTTTCAGCGGTCTTCCTTCTTATGCACGGGGCGGATGATGAAAATAAGACCGCCGGACAGCGCGTAGAGAAGGGTGGCCAGGACATAGGCCAGGGCGAGAGTAAGACCGTGCACTTCGGGCAACCCCATGCGCGCGAAAAAGAAGACGTACGTGGCGTCCCGGATTCCCAGGCCGTAGATGGAAATGGGCAATGCTTCCACCAGCAGGACAAACGGCACGATCACGCAGAGATGGATAAAGGGGATATCCAGTTTCAGAGCCTCCGCCAGCAGATAGATGCAGACAATCACGCTGAATTGAAACAGGAACGACAGCGCCATGATCCTGGAGAAAAGACGCGGCGCGCGTTGATATTGCTGCACGGAATCCAGCAGGCCGGAGGCGAACACCCGGAATTTTCCCAGTCGATCGAAAACGGGCCATTCCATAATCCGGCGCAGCAACCGCTGTTGCAGCAGGGCTCCGATGATGAAGGCGAGTATTAACATGACCATCGGCGGAATCCACAGCACATCCGGATCGGGCAGGAGTTTCAGCCCGATCAGGCCGAACGCGAACCCGATGATCACCAGGGCCACGAACCCGGACAAACGATCCGCCAGCACCGACGCAAAGGAATGAGCCGTGCGCCGGCTGTGCCGGGCGATGTCATACACCCGGTAGGCATCGCCCCCGATGTTCGAGGGTAGGAACATGTTGAAGAACGTTCCCACCAGGTAGCTCGCGACGAGGCTTTTCAGGGGCAACACGGTTCCATCGGCGGCCAACAGCCATTTCCATTTCAAGGCGCTGATGGCGGTATTGAGAAAAAGCAGAACAAAAAGAAGCAGGAACGGCAGCATGCGAACATTGGCAAAAACCGCGATGAATTCGGCTGGATCCACGCGTCGGTAAAGAAATGCCAGGAGTCCGGCGCTGATGATCAAGCGGAATGCGAACAGTATTCTTTTAACACTCATGGTTTTCAGACCGGTACGCGAGACGCCGTCATGCTCCGATCTCTTTCACGACCCGCGCCGGGATTCCCACCGCCACATGGTCCGGCGGAATGTTCCCGGTGACGACCGAGCCCGCGCCGATAACGCAGTGTTCGCCGATGGTCACGGCGTCCACGATCACGGCGCCGGCGCCGATCCAGCAATTGGGGCCGACCTCCGTCGGCCCCCTGGTGATCATGCCGCTCTGCTCCGCGAAGGTCCGTTCGCGATCGGCATAATCGTACTGGCCGCCGCTCATGATATACACAAAGGCGGCGATAACGGTCTGCGCTCCGATGACCAGTTTGTTGGACGAATAGATCTGGCAATTGGAGGAGATATTGACGGCGCGGCCGATGCGGATATCACCGTTCTTGCAGTAGATGATCGTGTTACGGCCCACATACACGTCGTTTTCCAGGACAACGCCTTCGTTGTTTTCCCCCTTGGCGTCCACCACGCAGTGATCATCAAGCACGACGTTATCGCCCAGCGTGATTTTACGCGCGTGCCGCAGGGTCAGGTGACGGCCGAACACGACGTTTCGGCCGCATTGTTTAAACAACCGGGGATAGAGCAGGCTCCGGAGGGCGAGGCCCAACGCACCGCCGATACCGGATACGAACGTGACCATCAGTTCGGACTGGATCACATACCAGATGGACGTATCGCCGTAGTAGATGTCCCGGTACTTCCGGAATGCGGATTTCCGGGTGTCTCCCACATAGTCCTTAACTTTGAAATCCTCGTGTTCCGTCATACCGGTTGTCCTCCGCGGGTGGCGGTCCTTCCGACCGGGCCGGGCCCGGATCGAATGAACTCGTTATGCCAGATGGCCAGGTTCATCAGGCCCCAGAGCACATGATTGTGATTGTGCTTGAAAGCCAGGTGTTCATCGATCAACACGTTTACATACTCTTGGTCGGCATAGTCCCGGATCAACGGGGACTCGTTGAGCAGTTCGATCATATAGGGTTTCAACTGCCGGCGGAGCAGATTTTTGACGGGCAAACTGTATCCCTGCTTCCCGCGGTGAATGATATCGCGGGGAAGATAGCCCTCCAGGGCTTCCCGGAACAGCATTTTGGTTTCGGTGCCCTTGAGCTTCCAATGTCCCGGCAGACCGGCGACCAACTCGACGAACTTATGATCCAACAGGGGAACCCGGACCTCGAGGGAGTGCATCATGCTCATCCGGTCCACTTTCATCAGGACACTGTCGGTCATCATGAAGCGGGTGTCGATATAGAGTTCGCGGTTGATGGGATCCTCGGCATCGCATCGCTTGGCGTATTCGCGCACGAATCGAAACGTGTCCCGATTCACACGCTGAAGATAATCCGGATGGAACAGGCGTCCCGCCAGGTCGTTGTTCAGGAAATACTGCCACCGCATGTGTTCCCCGTCCGGGGGTAATTCCGCGCCGTCCACAAAGCGTTTGAGCAGATTGATCGGGCCTTTCTTTTGTGCCTGGTCGGGCAGGCGGCGGATCAACGGTACGATCAGACCCCGGCGCAGGAACGCGGGCATCCAGGCATAATAGCGGTTCAGCCGGCTGGCCCGGAAACGGTCGTAGCCGGCAAACACCTCGTCCCCGCCTTCGCCGCTCAGGCATACGGTCACGTCCTCGCGCGCCTTGCCGCAGATTTTCATGAGCGGAATGGAGGAGAGGTCGGTCATGGGCTCATCGAAATGCCAGAGGGATTTTTCGATATCCTCGGCGGTAATATCCTCGATCATGAGTACATGATGCTCGGTACCGAGGTGATCGGACACGACTTTGGCGTGGTCGAGTTCGCTGAAGGTCTTGTCGGGGTACCCGATGGTAAAGGTACGGAGGGGGCCGGAGATATGGCGTCGCATCAGCGCGACCAGCGCGCTGGAATCGAGTCCCCCCGAGAGAAAAACGCCGAGCGGCACATCGCTGATGAGGTGGGACTTGACGCACGCGTCCAGTTCGGCCCGGATTTCCTCCACGATCTCGGCGCGGGTCCGGCCGGACACGTTCCTGGGCTGGTAGCTCAAGTCCCAATAGGCGGACACCTCCGCCTGCCCGTTTTCCCAGACCAGCTGATGCCCCGCCGGCAGTTTGAAGATATGGTTGAACATGGTTTCCGGCGCGGGCGTGAATTCAAATCCCATATAGTCATAGAGCGCCTGTTCGTTGACCTCGCGCGAAACGTCGGGGCACTGCAGTATGGCCTTGATCTCGGAGGCAAAGATCAGTTTCCCGTTGCGACGATAATAGTAGAGCGGCTTGATGCCGATGCGGTCCCGCACCAGCCAGAGTCTCTTTTTCCGCATATCCCACAGGGCAAATGCGAACATGCCCCGCAGGCGGTGCACGCAGTCGAGGCCGTATTCCTCGTAGGCGTGCACGATAACTTCCGTGTCGCTTCGGCTCTCGAAGTGATGACCTTTGCGGACCAGTTCCTCGCGCACATCCTGGAAGTTGTAGATTTCCCCGTTGAACACCACGATGACGTGGCCGTCTTCGTTGGTCATCGGTTGGCGACCCTGTTCGGAAAGGTCGATGATGCTCAGGCGGCGATGCCCGAGGGAGATGTGGTCGGAAACATGGGCGCCGTGCTGGTCGGGACCCCGATGCGCCATCTGCCCGGTCATGGCCGTGATCAGTTCCGCGTCTTTCCAGTTAAAGCCGGCTATTCCACACATGGGCGAAACCCGAAGTTAATCCAGATACCCATTGGCCTTGTACCATTCATAGGTGCGCGTCAATCCTTCCTGCAGGCCGATGTGGGGTTCGTATCCGAGTTCCCGGCGCGCCTTGTCGATTTTGAAGGCACGATTCTGCCGGTACCAGTCTGCGCGCCGGCGAAAGAGCGGCGGTTCGAAAGGCAGGGGCTTGAACAGAAATTCAACCATGGCGGCGACGGTGTACAGGGGCCAGAACGGATAATGCGGAGTTTTGAGATCCACGTTCATGATCCGGGCGATCTCGAGGACGATCTCCTTGATGGGGTAATATCGATCATCCGCGATCAAATAGGTTTGGCCCCGGGATTCCGGTTTTTCGAGACAGCATTCGAAGGCATCTGAAAAGTTCTCCACATACAGCGGATGATAAAAGGCCTGCCCGTTCCCGAAAAAGGGAAAGGTTCCCTTTTTCACCTGCCGGAACATCATGAGAAAACGGCCGGGATCGCCGGGGCCATAGAGGGCGGTGGGTCGAAGAATGGTAATGTCCATGCCCTGTTCGATGAATTCCCGGGCAACCAACTCGCCTTCGTACTTGGTCTGCTGATAATAATCTTCCGGGGCAATGGGGCTGTTTTCGTCGCCGGGCGGATTCTTAACGTTTCCATGAACGCCCTGTGTGCTGCAGTAGACGAATTTTCTTACATCGCTGTCCCGGGAAATTTCCAGCAGGTGTTTCATGGCGCCGACGTTGACGTCCCAATAGGCCCGGTTGGGGAGGTTGACCTTGCGGAAGGCGGCCGCAAGATGAAAAACCGCCTCACAGCCGGGAATCAGTTTCCGCAGCAGTTCCCGGTCGGTTACACTGCCCAGGTGGATTTCGGCCCCAAGGTTCACCAGATCGTCATGAACAATACCTTTCTGGTTGTCCAATACCACGACCTGGTGCCCGCGCGACAGCAGCCGCCGGACGAGATGACTTCCCGTAAATCCCGTACCCCCTGTAACCAGAGTTTTCATATGCTTGACCCGAACCGATGTGAATGCTTTTGTTTACACGACCCCTGCACAGGACAAAAGACAAAAATGACCTTAGCAAAACGGAACTTCTTGTCCAGACACCAAATCGGCCTGTTGGCCACGATCCTGATGCTGATCGGTTGTGATCAGCCGCGGGATCCCACCGGACCACCGGTTGACACTTCGGGATCCCCGGCATGGGAATGGAAGCCGCCCGGGGACGTCGGACTGAATCAGGAGCGGCTGGATGAGTTGGCTTCCCTGGTCGGGGGGCATGGGTGTGTGGTGCGCCACGGATACATGGTTTATTCCTGGGGCGATATAACCCGGCCGGTGGACGTGGCCTCGGCCTGCAAGCCCGTGATCAGTACACTGCTCATGATCGCCATCCAGGAGGACCGGGTGCGGAACGTGGATGAACCGGTCGTTCGGCATGATCCCCGTTTGCGGACGCTGGACAGAAAAAACAGGCGGATTACATGGCGTCATCTGGCATCCCAGACCTCGGGGTACGGCTTGGAGGAGCGCCCCGGCAGGGCTTGGGCATACAACGATTATGCCCTGGCGTATTATTATGATGTGTTAACGGATAACGTCTTTGGCGAAGAGGGCGGTAGCGTGTTGATGAGTCGAATCGGCCGGGTGGTCGGATTCGAGGATGCGGTGACCTTCCATGCCGGCCTGGCGGGCCGGCTGGGGATTTCGGCGCGTGATTTTTCCCGGTTCGGACTTCTATTCCTTCAGCGGGGAACCTGGGATGGCCACGAGGTCGTGCGGGAGGATCTCATCGAATTGATGTTGAACAGTCCGGTTCTCGCCGATCTCAAACGAACCAGCGGGCGGGAAACCCCCATGTTGCCGAATCAGCGGACCCTCGGGGGTCGGGGAAGGGCGGGCAAGAATCTGTTGGAAGAGGGCCCGGGGCATTACAGTTTCAACTGGTGGATCAATCAGCCGAAAGGTACGCCGCAACCGATGTTTCCCGCCCTGCCGACCGACACCTATTGGGCGGACGGGCATGTGCATCGCCACATGCTCTGGATCATTCCCGAATACGATATGGTCGTGGTCTGGCTGAACACCAACCTGGGCGGCGATACGGAACGGACACGCAAGGCGATCCGGCTGATCGGCGACGCCTTATCCCGGCTTCCCCAAAGCGCTGCGCCGTAGTCGCCCGGCTGACCCGGCCGTTCATTATGCAACCGGGCTAGAACGCGTATTTTACGCCGCCTCCGTAGGCGATATGGTCCAGCGTAAACGTTCCCCTTCTCGGTACGGGGCGGTAATTCCGGTAGAAACGGCCGTCAATGCTCACCTCTGAATAGCGGCCGTAGAGTTCGATATGCCAGTTTGGACGAACTTCAATATCTGTTCCGACGGCCACCACGGGAGCCACGTCGTTGTCGACTTCCATAATCCGCGTGGCGCCGGTATGGGCCCATTCATGATCCCGTTTGAATCGCCCCCGGTAATAGGCCGCCCCGACCTCGGCATACGGTGTAAACATCGTTTCATTCGGCCATCGTCCCCTCAGGCAGAGGACCGGCCCGCGCACATACAGTGTGCCGTCGGTGAAGGTGCTTACGTTTGATTCGGTTTTCAGCGTGATGGCCCCGAAACGGTCGAAGGTCAGGGTAAACCCCAGGTAGGGATTGAAATAATAGTAGACAACCGGGTACGGCGCATGCGGCTGTTGCTCGTCGAGATGGTTGATGCTTCCGAGATAATTTTTCTTACTGGCGCTTTTCCGGTCCTTGTCGGTCAGCCATACCTGTACATAGCGGACGCCGAGCTCCAGCCGCTCCGAGATATATTTCTCGAATATGGATGTTGCGCGGGACGGGGATTCATACTGCTCCGCGTTGTTTCCGGATGCGGTGGTATATCGTGATTTTTCCGTGGCACCCCATCCCGGGGCCATGAAAAACGCAAGTGCGATCAGGGCTATCCCGGCCGGTTTTCTGTTTGGAAGTGCGGTCATGATTCTCCTTTTGGGGTGTTTATGATGGGTTCCAGGAGGGATGTAATTTCCTCGCCCAGGTTGCGTGAACGGACTTGTTCCATGCGTTTCCGCTGGCCGTCCATCACCTCGGTCCGGAGGCGCCGGTCGGACAGAACCAGGTGAATCAGTTCGGCCAGTTCGCGTGGAGAGGCCTGTTCGTACCGCACTCCGGCATTTCCCATGGCTTCCGGGACGCCTCCGGCGTTTCGGCTGATGACGGGCAGTCCCTTGTACATGGCTTCCAACAGCGGAAGGCAATAGCCCTCGTGTTCGCTGGTGGAAATGTAGAGGTCGGACAACTCGTAGTACGCGCAGAGGCCGGCGGGCGATGCAAATCCTTCCAGGCAGATGTTGGGGGTCACCAGATCGCCGATCAGCATGCGCAACATCGCGGAATAGCGTGGACAGCTCCGGTCCGATCCCACCACGAGCAGGCGGCTCTGCGGGTTGATGGTTTTATTATACCAAGCGAAAGCCTGGAAAAGGTCTTCAAGGCGTTTGTTCGGGGCCATGCGCCCCACGAAGAGTAGCGTGGTCAGCGGGGCCTGCAGTCGATTCCGTACCTCGGGGTCGCCTTCCGGGGCGAGCGGGGCCGGACCAAAAGGCAGTTCGAGTACACGCACATCGGTGAGGCCCATGGCTTCAAGCTCCGTTGCATTAAAGCGGGACACGGACCAGACGGCGTCGGCCTGTCCGGCGATTGTTTTAAGTTCCTTGCGAGCCACGTTCAATTGGTGGGCCACGGCGTCGTCGTACCCGTTGAAATATTCGGCCGGCGTAATGTTGTGGTATACCAGGATCCGGGAACCCGGGATTTTGAGAAAAGTGTCCGTTGCGGGTGACGCGATGCCATAATGGTAGAGTGTGATATCGTCGGAACCCGGCGCATAGTCGTCCAGGGCGCCGCAGGCGTCCCGCAGGGTGGGGGACACACGGTCGGGATCGGCAAAAAGGTCGGACGCGTGACCCAGGGATCGGAGCGTATCGCGGAGAATCAGGGCCGCATTGGATATGGCGTCGCCATCAGCGAACCCGGCGAGCAACTGATCGATGCGCGGTCTTGTCATTTCCTTTGCTCCAATTCCTTGATGCGCGCTTCGAGCCGGGTGATTTCAGCGAGACGCTGTTCCCGCTCGAATTCGAGTGTGCTGGAATACAGGGCATTGATCAGGTTTTGGCGAAAAATGATGTGATTGTGCTGATACCGAAGCAATTTCCACAGAACTCGTTTCACCAGGACCATGCATCGCCCGCGGAGACCGCCCCGGTTCGGAATATCAAAGGGCAGGGTGTCCACGTTATTGCGGTAGCGGATCAGCCGGATCAGGCGTTCCTGGTAATCGGCTTCCGATCCCGCTTCCCGCAGGCTCAGGGCGGCGATCTCCGGAGCGATCTCATCCGGTCCCTTGTGCGTATTGCGCGTTTGTAACGCATCCCGGATGCGAGGCTCCAGTTCGCCGGTTCGATCTTCGTTGTTGATCAGGATTTTCATGCCAGCCTGCAACCTGCAACCGGTACTCTACGCCTTCTCCTGTAATGCCCACGCATGCCGAAGCTGAAACACGCCCTGGGCGCCGTGCGGATCGCGCACGGCGAACGGGTGCCAGTCCTCCCTCCGGTGATACTGGACGGAATGATCCCATGAGTGAATGGAAAGCGACAGAAAGAAATTGCCCGATTGCAGTGTGAGCGGCGCGATCCGAAGGCGCATGACGCCTTGGCCCTCGATATGATCCATCGGGACATTTTCAATCTGGGTGTTGGAACCGTACACGTAGAATCCGTTACCGGTCTTTATGTTGAAGCCGAAGACGGGTTTATCGATGCGCCGTCGGGCGTGGTAATGAATGTCCACGATCATGGCGCCGCCCGTTTCAAACTGCGTGCACTCATTTTCATATTCATCGCGCAGAACCACATCGGTCATTTCGGCTTCGCGGGTACCGTGTTCCTCCACGTTGAGCATGCCGATGCGAACCATGTATTCCTTGAGATAGGAGAAAATGACCTCCTCGGGTTTCCCCTCCATGATCTTTTCCCCTTCGTGGATCAGTATGACCTCGTCGCAGAACTGTTCCACCGTTTCGAGCGCATGGGAGACGATCAGGAGGGTCTTTCCCTGTTTCTGAAACAGGCGAATCCGGTCGAGGCATTTCATTTGGAATGCCATGTCTCCCACCGCGAGCACTTCGTCGATCAGCAGGATGTCCGGATTCATTTCGATGGCCACGGAGAAACCCAGCCGCACGTACATGCCGCTGGAATAATGTTTGACGGGCATGTCGATGAATTCGCGCAAGCCCGCGAAATCCACGATATGGTCGAACCGGCGGGTCACGTCCTCGTGCGCGATACCGAGAATGGCGGCGTTCAGGTAAATGTTCTCCCGGCCGGTAAGGTCCGGATGAAAACCGGCACCGAGTTCCAGGAGCGAAGAAATACGCCCATCGGTGCGTACGCCCCCCTCGGTCGGGGTGATGGTGCCTGCGATGAGGCCGAGCAGAGAGCTTTTCCCGGAACCGTTGGGGCCGATGACGCCGACGGTACGGCCTTTCGGAATGCTGAAATCCACGTTGCGCAGTGCCCAGAACTGTTCCAGCGGTTGTCCCCGGATCAGGCGCGTCACCGTGCCGAACAGGGTCGGCGGGGCCATCCCCTGTACCCGGTAGGCCTTGCCCAGATGCCGTGCTTCAATAGCCATGCTCATAACCAATCCGAAAAGTATTTTTGTGCGCGTTGATAGACCACGTAGCCCGCCATCAACAGGGCTATCGGCCAGAGCCAGCCGGCCCACGCCATCCCTGATAGCGGGAAGGCCGTATCCGACATGTGGAGCGCGCGATAGCCGGTAATGATCACGGCCAGGGGATTCAGTTGATACAGGTTCGTAATCCATGCGCGTTCCCCCGCCATGGTATCGACCAGGGCCAGTGTGTACATGACGGGACTCATGAAGAACCAGGCACTCAACAGCAGGTTCACGATGTGCTGGGTGTCCCGGAAATACACGTTTGAAGCCGAAACAAAAAAGACAACGGCCATATTGAACAGCAAATGATACGCGATGAGCACGGGCAGGCCCATCACCCACGGACTCATGGTGCCGCCCTCCCGATACAGCAGGAAGGCCACCAGGACGAGTTGTACGACGACCATCAATAGAAACGTAATCAATGCCGAAAGCACTGTTGCGACGGGAAGAATGATGCGGGGGAAAAAGACCTTGTTGACGAGATTGGCGTTGGCCGTGATGCAGTTCATGCCCGAGGTCACCGCTTGCACCGTGAACGTCCACGCGAAGACGCCGATGATGATGTCCGCATGCCGGATGGTCACACCGCGTCCGGCGATGAGCTGGAGAAAGAAGATGTAGATGGCCGCCATGAACAGCGGCGTGAGGATTGTCCAGAGAAACCCCAGGACGGATCCCTTGTACCGGCTTTTCAGATCCCGCACCACCAGGTTATGGAGCAATTCGCGATAGGTTGTCAGTGTTCGGAGCGCATTCATCGGTTTACCGGGGCAAACTATAGATGGAAATACAGGCGGTAACAGTAAAAAAACGGGTTCTTGCTGTTTTGGGGATGGATCGGTTCTATTCGATCCGCGTAAAGGTCAAGCGGTGTAATTCCATATCGGCGCGTGCGGAAAAGATAAAGACCACATTGAAGGGGAGGTTTTCGGTTTGCGTCAGGGTGCCGCGGACCGGCTGTCCGGCGATGACGTCTACGGACTTTCCCGCGCCCGTGTTCCAGTCGTGTTCGATGTGAACCCAGCCCAGTTGAATGCCGTCGGGTGCGTCGGAGGTGATGTCCACTTCAATGTCATAGACTCCCCGCTCAAAGGGAAGCTTGGGACCGTAGAACATGAGTCCACTGCGGTCGTGTCTTTCCCGGAATACGAGACGGCGCCGGTTTTCATGCATGTGTCCGGCATGGCAAAACAGCGGGGCCCTGACCGATATCGATTCGCCCGGTTTCAGCATGGGCCAAAGCCCGGACGCCAGGATGGCCATGTCCAGGTCCGCCTCACCTTCCATGAGAGTCAATTGCAGGCTGACTTTCCCATACGTATCGAGCGGGATGGGCAGATCGATCCAGTGCCAGTCTGTTTCCTCGATTCGTATGCGGCTTTCGATCGCCGCTTCACCGCCAATCAATACCTCGTGGTGCAGTTCCGCCGATCCCCTCACGCGGACCTTCCAGTGGAGGTCGGGTGCGGGGGGGGTGGGCGTGTCGTGCATCCGGACAATTTCGCCGGGGGTGGACACGTGCAGATACTCGCGGTTGCCGGCGCCAGGGTCCCGCACGATCCGCGCGTTTTCGTGCCGGGCATGTTCAAACTCGAGGTGGCGCGCCGGGAAGAAGAGATTCCATTCGGGCATCCATTCGGGGCGAGGTTCCGGGTCTTCCAGGATGCGGAAGGACCAGACCGGGCCCGACTGCTTGAGAAAGCGCATGCGGGGATGGTCATGAAAGCTCTTGAGCGTGTAGGCGATGGGAAACGGGCTGACCTTTTCGGGGAATATGTCCTCGTGGACCACGATATACCGGATGCCGCGCGCGATCAGATGGTCCGCCTGTTCGTCGGTCATCCAACCCTGGTTGATCGTCTGAAATCGCATGAACACGTCTTCCAGGTAATCGTGACGGACGGCGGGCGTGTAGCCGTTGATCATGCGGATACGGTAGAGGGTTACGAAATACTGGTAGATGGACGCATAATGGGTATCTCCGGGCCACAGGGAAACCACAAGCACATGGGGAACCCACCCCTCTTTTTCGGCGTCTTCCGCCACAGCGGCATAGGCGGGTTGTTCCTTGTACAGCAACGAGAGCGTCGGTTCGATGCGCCGCTGGTACTCGCCCAGCATGAGCAGGGCCGGTATGAGGATGACGAACCAGGCAAGGCGTTGGGAACGGACCCGGTCCAGCCATGTCGAGATCGCAAGCGCTCCGCCCAGCGCGAGCAGCGGAGGCATGAGACTGAAGATTTTACCCGCCTGCCGGATCATGATGTAGGGCGGAATCCAATGCCGCACCAGCAGAAAAATCCGTCCCCCGGGCGGCCCGTGGGGCCCCAGCGACAACAGCGCTATGACGGCCAGGCCCAGTACGAGGAGGCCCAGCAGGAGGACCGGTCGCCATGCGGATTTGGGGTCGCGCAGAAAACGCGCGACCGTGAGCAGGAACCCGATCAAAATCAGCACGGGCAGGGTGTATCCGATATACACCTGGCTGGATAAGCCGGCATCCGCCCACGTGAAAAGCCCTTTGCGTTCCGGTGAGAAACTGATGACTTCCCGAAGATCCCGCCCCTCGGCCATGTGCGTTTCCGCGAGGTCGGCGTGCACAACGTGGCTGAGCCAGGCCACCGCCAGGATCAGTACCGCGGCGGGCAGCAAGGCGATGAGGATCCGGCTGTAGGCCCGCCAGGCCCTCCAGGCGAAGTGTTCCCGGGCAACGAAAGCCCATACGCACCAGGCCGGTGTGACGAGGACATTGAAGAAGAAGACGTGTATATCACTGGTGAAGGAAAACACAACGGCCAGCCCCGCCAGCAGACCGCCCCATGGATCATTGTCCCGGACGGCCCGGTCCAGGCCGTACAGCATCATCGGAACCCAGGCCATGGCAAAGCCGGTTGGACTTCCGCCCAATAGCGCGATCCAACGATAGGGCAGGGCCATTCCTGCCATGGCGAAGGCGCCCGCGATCCACGGATTTCGCACATAACGCGCCAGCAACAACCAGGTAAAAAAATAGGTCAGCCAGATCGACAGAAAACCGGAAACGTTGTATCCGAAAGCGCGACCGCCCATCCATGCGAAGACGGAGTAGAACAGTGAGAAGGGAAAGTAATAGGCCGTGAGATCATAGCGTTCCTCATCGTCGCCCGTATTGAATTCATAGAGATTATAAAACCAGGGCGTGTGTCCGGACATCATGTCCCCGAACAGCCAGAAGTAATACAGCAGCTGAAGATGATCGCCCGGGATCATGTAGCGGACGTGGGTTTCCTCAACCTTGGTGTGCGTGGCCGGGATGCCGGAAGTCACGTGCCGGGGCAGAGGCCAGGTAAAGAGCATCCAGACCGCCAGGCTGATGAACAGCGAAAGCGCGAAGAGGCGCATGGGGCCGGAGGGTGTATTCGCATGTGCATCCGTATGTTTCATGTCGTGGCCTTTATTGGGCGGGGCGCCGTGTATACGCCGGCTACTTTGTTCGCTTAATCCGCACCGCTTCAATGATCAGATCATCCTGCTTGTCGTACCGGAACGAAACCGTGAAAGGCAGATTGTGTTCCCGGTTTACGGTAGCGCGAACCGGTTGTCCCGCGATGACCGGAATCGACACGTCTTCATCCTCGGGCCGCACGGCTTCCACGCGGAACACACCCAATTTTGTCCCATGCGCGGCATCCGTATCAAATAAAAATTCCACGTCGTACAGGCCGGCGTCAAGTGGTAGTCCCGGTCCGTAAAAGATGCGGCCGGTCGGTTCGAACATTTTTTCGATCACCACATGTTCCTTCGCAGGATCCGTGTACCCGGAATGAAAGAACAGGGGTGCGGGCAGATCAAGGGTTTCTCGGGGTTCGGGGGGCGCCCATGTGCCGGCGGTCAACAGGGCCGAATCGATATCGAAATCACCTTCTTTCCAAATCAGATGCAGATTGATGGTGGCCTGATTCTCCAGCGGGAGGGGGTATTCGATCCACGCCCATTCGGGCGCCGAGATATCGAGTATCTTTTCATCGATGATCTCGTTGTGAACCAGTGCGCGGGCGGTCACCTGTCCCTTGCCGCGGGCCCTAATCATCCAGCGCAGATGGTCCGCGGGCGGCATGCTGGTGTGGCGGGTCAGCACGGACGCGTCGTACCGGGAGAAGGACAGGTACCCGCCGCCGCTTGCGTTCGGGTCTTCGACCCTATCCACTTCGTGATAGCGAGACCGCTCCATTTCCCAGTGTCGCGCCGGAAAAGCGGTATTCCAATGGGTGAGTATGGGCGGCCGGGATTCCTCCGTTTCCAGGATGCGGAAGGCCCATACCCGGTCTCCCTGCTTCAGGAGGTTCAGGCGCGGATGGTTCAGGAATTGCCGGAGGGTATGCGTCGCGGGGAAGGGACTGACCTGTTCCGGAAAAAGATCCTGATGCACGAGGACATACCGAACGCCCATGTCGAGCAGCGCGTCCGCTTGATCGACGGTGAAATGGCCCTGGTTGATGCTCACAAAGCGCAGGAAGATGTTGTTGTAATAATCCAGGGGCACGGCGGGGCGGTAGCCGTTGACCATACGTATGCGGTAGCGGGACACATAGTGCTCATAGACCGATGCATAGTGCGAATCTCCCGGCCAGAGCACGACGACCACGACGTGCGGTTTTTGATTTTCGCCCGCGGCGTGTTCGGCGACGGCCGCGTAGGCGGGCTGCTCTTCCAAAATATATGATAGCGTCGGCGCCACACGCGTCTTGTATTCCCCGATCCAGATCAGGGCCGGAACGATGAGGCAGGCGGCCTGCCAGGCGCGCGACGGACGCAGGCGAACCAGCTGGGTCAGCGTGACGGCGCTCGCCGCCGTCAGCAGCGCGGGCATCAGGCACAGTACCTTGCCCGCCTGCCGGATCATGGCGTAGGGAGGAATCAGTTCCCGGACAAGGACGAACAGCCGGGCGTCCCACGGACCATGCGGACCGAGCGCCAGAATCACCAACGCGGTCATGACGGCCAACGTCAGGGTCATGAACACCAGCGGCCGGATGAACCGTGTTTCCCGTGTGGCGACCCGATGGATTAGAATGATCCATCCCGCGAAAACCAGCGCCACGGAAAAGATGCCGAGATAGGCCTGGCTGGAGATGTGGATATGGTTCAGCGAAAACAGGCCCTCCGGTCTCGGCGAAAAGCCCGCCACTTCGCCCAGGCGGCGTCCGTGCACCATGACCGACTCGGATAATTCACGGGCGAGCAGTTTGCTGACCAGCAACGCCAGCCCCGTAAACACGGCAACGGGAATCAGCGCCGCCGCGATGCTGATGGAATCGCGGATGCGCAGCCAGCGGAAATCGTCCCGCAGTGTGAAGGACAGGAGACACCAGACGGGGCTGAAGATGACGATGAAGAAGAATACATGCGTATCGCTGATGTTGGTAATGAAAATGATGGCGCCGGCCAACACCCCGCCGCCGATGCGGGATTCGCGGACGGCCATATCGAGGCCGAGGAAAAGAACCGGTACCCACATCATGGCGAATCCCGTAGGACTGCCGCCCATCAGGGCGTGCCAGCGGTACGTGAACAGAATGCCGACCAGCGACGCCGCCAGGGCCGTCGTATCACGGTCCGTAAAACGGCGAGCCAGGTACCAGGAAGCGAGCAGGGTGAACCATAGCGACAGGAACGCGGAAAAATTCCATCCGAACGCCCGGCCGGCCATCCGTTCGCCGACCGCGAAGAAAAAGGAGAACGGGATGAAATTATAGGTTAATTCAAAACGGTCTTCGTCGCGCCCCGTATTGAATTCGTACACATTGGTAAACCATGGAGTCCGGCCGCGCATCATGTCGCTGAAGAGCCAGAAGTGATACATCAACTGAAGATGGTCGCCCGGAATCATGGCGCGCGATGTGTAGTCGCCCCGCATCTCGGAAGATGGAATGGCGGTGGTCAGATGCCGGGGTAGGGGCCACGTAAACAGTCCCCAGATGAAAAGGGTGACCAGGAACGATATCATCAGTCTTCGTGAACCGGTCATTGTCACGTCACACGCGGAGCATGCCGTGGTCCGCATACCAGCGGGCGGTTTCCGCGAGTCCTTCCTCGTTGGTGTATTGCATCTCGTATTGGAGCGTATGGCGCAGCTTCCGGGTGTCAAAATCCCGCGTTTTTGTATAGAACGCCACGCGCCGGCGATGGATGGGCGGTTCGATCCCAAGCGGCCGGCACACGGTTTCGCAGACCACCGCAACGGCGAAGAACGGCCAGGCCGGCAGCCGGATGATGCGCACCGAATGATTCAGGGCCCCGGCAATGATCCGGATCATGCGCTCCATGGTCACGGATTCTGGATTGCCCGCGATGAACACTTCGTTCAGGGCAGCCGGCCGGGTGGCAGCCAAAAGGATGACCCGGACGAGATCTTCGACGTGGATCAGGTGATAATGGCAATCGCGTTGTCCGAGAATCGGGCAATACCGGCGGGAGGCCATGCGGAAGACCTTGAGCAATCGCGTATCGCCTGGGCCGTAAATGGCGCACGGACGCAGGATGGTATGGGGCACCCCATGTTCGGTGGCATAGGCACGCACCCACTGTTCCGCCTCCGCCTTGGTGGCCTGGTACCGATCGTCGGGATTGAACGGCGCCTGTTCATCGGCGGGAGGGTTTCGGACATGACCGTGCACCCCTATGGTGGAAACGTGCACGAGCCGCTGCAGCGCGGTGTTGCGGCGCGCGGCTTCCGCCACGCATTTCGTACCCTCCACATGAATGCGGTGAAACAATTCATCGGGTATGTTGGTCTGGCGATACACGGCGGCCAGATGAAAAATATAGGCCGTGCCGTCCACCGCGGCGTTGACCGTGTCCGGTTCGTAGATGTGGCCCGTGAACCACTCAATCTCGAGATCCTTCAGGTGTTCCGTCGAGGAGGAGGGACGGGCCAATGCGCGTACCCGCACACCCGCCTCGACCAGGCGGCGCACCAGGAGCGACCCGGTGAAACCGGTGGCGCCGGTAACCAGAACAGGCGTGCCCGGAGCAATCTGTGGTGTGAAGTCCATGTTACGTTGCGTCGTGCCGTTGAAAATGCGAGATCACGGGCGAACCCCATATCGGAGTGAGACCTATATAGCGACAGATCCCTTCCAGTCCAGCGGAAAGCGCCCGGTTCTTCAACATGCGGTGCAGCACCATGGGAAGAAAGAATTGTTTTTGTTGGCGCCGCAAGCCGAAACCCTGCCGGCCGAATTCCTCCCGCACTTCGCGGTGCTTGAACAGACGCCAGACCCGGGTGTCTGTTTCGATTTTCTTCTTCGCCCCGAACAGCATGGGCGCGACGGCGTTCAGGCTCTGGCCGGTGGGATAATCCACAATCACCGATCGGTTGGAGACGCGGCACAGCTCGCGAACCAGCACCGGCCACTGCGAACAGTGCGTGAGCATGCGAAACGCCATAACGACGTCGAAGGATCGATCTTCGAACGGCAGATCGATCACG
>SLKG01000083.1 GCA_007134735.1 Kiritimatiellia bacterium | reverse complement strand
CGACCACGAGGGTCAAGGGCGACCACGAGGGTCAAGGGCGACCACGAGGGTCAAGGGCGACCACGAGGGTCGCCCCTACTCCCATCCAAACCACTCGTCCAGCTCCCGCCGTTCTTTTTTCGTTGGCCTGCCTCTGCCGTGGGGCCTGAAGCCGTCGCGCTGCTTGATGATCTCAAGTTTTTTGTATTCTTCCTCCGGTGTAAGGTCTTCCATGTATTGAGCAACCAGCTTTGCGCCTACGCGGTTTTTGAGGAGGTCGGTAACCTTGAAAATCCGTTCAATCGGTCCCCACTTTACGTGAATGACCATCCCAGGCTGCACTTCACGCGAGGGTTTCACAACCTGGTCATCCACTTTTACCCTGCCACTGCGACAAGCCTGGCTTGCCTGGCTGCGCGTTTTGAAAACCCGCACAGCCCAAAGCCATTTGTCAATCCGTGGTGTATCGTCTTTTTCCTTAATGCTGGCCATAGAGTTATTTCTTTCTGCAATAGATCTTCATCGGAACGCCCGAAAAGTCCCAATTCGACCTGATCTTGTTCTCCAAATAACGCATATAGGGTTCTTTGACGTATTGCGGTAGGTTGCAAAAGAACGCGAATGACGGGTAGTGGGTCGGCAGCTGTGTTACGTATTTGATTTTGATGTATTTGCCTTTGGTGGCCGGTGGTGGGTATTTCTCAATGAGTGGCAGCATGACCTCGTTCAGCTTGCTGGTTGAGATTTTCTTGCGCCGGTTGTGGAAAACCGTTATGGCGGCCTCAATGCTTTTGAGCACGCGTTGTTTGCTTGGTATGGATGTAAAGATAACAGGTACATCGGTAAAAGGGGCAATTCGTTCAAGGATCTGTGCCTTGTAACGTTTTGTTGATTGATGGTCTTTGTTTTGATGCAGGTCCCATTTGTTTACCAGGATCACTATTCCTTTGTTGTTGCGCGCGGCCAGGGTAAAAATATTGAGGTCTTGCGATTCGAATGGCATGGTGGCATCGACCATCAGCAGGCATACATCGCACATTTCGATGGCTCGCACGGAGCGCATGACGGAGTAAAACTCGATGTTTTCGGTTACCTTCCCTTTTTTTCGGAGTCCTGCGGTGTCAACCAGGTAGAAATCGAGGCCAAACTGCGTGTATCGTGTATATATGGAGTCGCGCGTGGTGCCTGGGATATCCGTCACGATGTTTCTGTCGGTGCCCAGGAGGGCGTTTACCAGGCTTGACTTCCCGACATTGGGCCTGCCCACCACGGCAAACCTCGGTATGTCTTCTTCAGCTTCTTCCTCGGGTAGTTTTTTCATCACTTTAACCACTTCATCGAGCAGATCGCCGGTGCCGCTGCCGTTGATCGATGAAATCGGGAATACCTGGTCGACACCCAGGCCGTAAAAGACCGAAGCATCATTCATCAGGCGGCTGTTGTCGGCTTTGTTGGCCACCAGGAAGAACTTCTTGCCGCTCCGCCTGAGCTTATCAGACATCTCCTCATCCAGCGGGGTGATGCCTTCGATGGCATCGACCAAAAACAGCACCACATCGGCCTCTTCCAGAGCTACTTCAACCTGTGCGCGAATGTGCTGTTCAAATACATCGTCAGAGTCAGTAACATAGCCTCCGGTATCGATCACCGAAAACTCAAGGCCGTTCCAATCGGTCTTGCCATAGTGGCGATCACGCGTAACACCGGCAGTTGGATCTACTATGGCCATGCGCCGCTTGGTCAGGCGATTGAAAAGAGTGGACTTGCCAACGTTGGGTCGTCCCACAAGTGCTAGTATGTTAGGCATATATTTTTGTTTTAGGATGTTTTATTGGTTTAGATGGTTATTCATCGAACTCCAAACTCACAACTCACAACTCACAACTCACAACTCACAACTCACAACTCAAAACTCATAACTCATAACTCATAACTCAAAACTCAAAACTCAAAACTCAAAACTACTTATAACCAAACCGCCTGAGCTGTCGTTCGTCTTCGCGCCAGTTTTTGCTTACTTTCACATACAGCTCAAGAAAAACCTGCTTTTCAATCATTGTTTCGATGTCTTTTCGGGCTTCCGTGCCTATCTTTTTCAGGGCCTTGCCCTGGTGCCCGATGATGATGCCTTTCTGGCTGTTGCGTGCCACATGGATATGGCAGCGGATGCGCACCAGCTTTTCTTCTTCCTTGTATGATTCTATTTCCACTTCCACCGAATAAGGAATTTCCTGGTGAAAATTCATCAATATCTTTTCCCTCACAATCTCGGCCACAAAGAAGCGTAAGGGCTTGTCGGTGAGCTCATCTTTCGGGTAAAAAGGCGGTGACTCGGGCAGCAGTTCGAGGATCTTGCTCAGCACCTTGTCGATGTTAAAACCCATCAGGGCCGAAATTGGCAATACGTGCCAGTCGGGGTATGCTTTCTCCCATTTTGTTATTGAGAAGAGCACTTCATCTTGTTTTGACAGGTCGATTTTGTTGATCAGCAGCAGAACCGGGGCACCGGAGCGTTTGATCCGGAAAAGGATGTCTTCGTGTTCAAAGTCGTCGTTGATCTCTACCAGCACGATGAACAGGTCGGCATCGTCGAGGGCGGTTTTTACGAACTGCATCATCTGTTCCTGCAGCTTGTAATTGGGCGTCAGTACGCCAGGCGTATCGGAAAAAACGACCTGGTAATCATCGCCGTTGGCAATACCCAGGATGCGATGCCGCGTGGTTTGCGCCTTGGGTGTGATGATCGACAGTTTCTCGCCCAGGAGGGTGTTCATCAGGGTTGATTTGCCCACGTTGGGTTTTCAAATGATATTTACGAAGCCTGCTTTGTGCATTTTTTATGTTGTACTGGATTGGTTTTGCGTGTTTTTGCCAAGGTAAGGTTTTTTGGTGGTGAATGCTTTGTGATTTCGTGGTGAGCCATTACTTTATGGGATAGTTTATTTTAGGATTTGCCACGAAGGCACGAAGACACTATGTTTCACTAAGTATTAAAGCTATTTCCCTGGTAAATAAAAAACAATTTGCAATTTCACAAACTTTGTGTATCTTTGCAAACTGAAAACATTGCGGGGTGGAGCAGAGGTAGCTCGTCGGGCTCATAACCCGAAGGTCGCAAGTTCGAATCTTGCCCCCGCTACTAATAAAGCCTGTAAGTCATCTGGTTTGCAGGCTTTTCTTCTTACAGCCTGCCATATTCGGCTGTTTCATGGACCTCCGGAGGCTGAAACTCTCAACCATCCCAAATCCCAACCATCCCAAACAAACACAAGACTCCCGTAACCTCCCTTTTGGGTTAAATAATATTAAAACCAGCCTGGCAAAAGCTTAATTGGGTGCATTTCCGTTAAAAAATCGTATATTAGGCGGTATGGAAACAAAAAATGAAACAAAGAAGACAGAAATTGATGCACTAATTTTTGACCTCGATGGCGTAATTACGCAAACCCGAAAACTCCATAAACAGGCATGGAAACAACTCTTCGACAAGTTTTTAAAGCAACACCCGAAAAATGGTAAAAACACTGCCGGCATGACTGATAACGACTATGACCGGTTTATTGACGGCAAACCCCGCCTTGAAGGCATAAAAAGTTTTCTCTCCTCCAGGCAAATTGATATCCCCAAAGGTGAAAAGGCTGACCCTCCCGAAGCTCATACAATAGTTGGCTTAGGCCGGAGAAAGAATGAACTATTCAGGCAATTGGTTGCCGACGAAGGTGTTAATATCTATGACGCTGCGGTTGCAAAAATCCGGAAATGGCGTAAAGATGGCTTTAATACCGCCATCGTTTCATCAAGTAAAAACTGTAAAATGATACTTGAACACAGTGGCCTGGATAAGTTGTTTGATGTCCGTGTGG
>SLKG01000098.1 GCA_007134735.1 Kiritimatiellia bacterium | reverse complement strand
TGGCGGGATCAGGCGGGCGATGTATGGGCGGCGATAAAGAGAAAGCGAGGGAGGGGCGGGGCGAGCCTTCGCGTTACGTCTTCATACGCGAAGCGCCTTGGAGTGCGGCACGATAGTGCCGCCTTGCCTTCGCGGCACGCGAGTGCCCCGGGCAGAGCGGATAACACCGCTCATGGGATGCGGACTTCGCCTGTAGACGCGATAAGCATCCCTGAAACCAAACGCATTATTGAGCAGTTGCTGGCGGGGAAAACACCGGTCCATTTTCGGGTAGGGGGACAGAGCATGCGTCCGGCGGTACGGGATGGAGAGAGGGTTCGGGTCCGGTCGATTCGCGCGGGCGATGTTCGCCGAGGCGCCGTCCTGTTGTATCGCGGGCCGGATCGATTAATCCTGCATCGCCTTGTGCGGATGGAGGAGGGGATGTGCCTGATGGCCGCGGATGCGTCGGGCCGGGACATGCAATCCATTCCGCGGGAGGATGTGATCGGCGCGGCGGAATGGGTTGAGCGGGGAGGACGCCGGATCCGGTTGGACATCCCATTCGCGCGTCTGAAGGGGCTCCTGCTGTATTATCTGCGACCGGTTCGGCGCATCAGGCACATCGCGGTTTCGTGCCCTGTTTCCTTTCGGACGACGACTACGGCGACGACTACGGACGACGAGAGGGAATAATCGTACGCCCTTCTCGCATGCCGCTCTTGTAAACCGATGCGGATGGCACGGACAAAGGGTAGGAACAGAAAAGAATAAGAAAACCACGGAGGAAGACAGAGGCACGGAGAAGAGGGAAACTACGAAAGGGAAAGAGGTTGATTATTCGTCCTCGTCCTCGTTCTCGTCCTCGTCCTCGAAAACAGGATCTCGCAGAAGGGGACAAAGGGGTGGGAGGAAGCGGGCTTGTGGGTTGGAGCGAAGAACCCACCCCCGGCCCCTCCAAGGAGGGGAGGAAGATCCCGGTCCCACACGTAGTCGATTACACATCCGGTTTCTTTTCGGACGACGACTACGGCGACGACTACGGACGACGAGAGGGAATAATCGTGTACCCTTCTCGCATGCCGCGCCGGAGACCTTGCGAAGGCGGGTCGCCGTTCTCGTAGACCGATGCAGATGGGGAGGATAAAAGGGTAGGAACAGAAAAGAATAAGAAAACCACGGAGGAAGACAGAGGCACGGAGAAGAGGGAAACTACGAAAGGGAAAGAGGTTGATTATTCGTCCTCGTCCTCGTCCTCGTTCTCGTCCTCGAAAACTGGATTGCGCAGAAGGGGACAAAGGGGTGGGTGGAAGCGGGCTTGTGGGTTGGCGCGAAGAACCCACCCCCGGCCCCTCCAAGGAGGGGAGGAAGATCCCGGTCCCACACGTAGTCGATTACACATCCGGTTTCTTTTCGGACGACGACTACGGCGACGACCACGGACGACGAGAGGGAATAATCGTGTGCCCTTCTCGCCGGGCGGGACCCGAAGACAGGGAATCGCCGTTTATTCCCGTCACATCCGTTCCGCTGCCAACCGTTCGACCGCGGAAGAATCACGCACAAAATGAAAGCGTTGCATGGGAACCGACGCCGCAAGTGAGTTCAATGCCGCGAAGACGGGCGTGGCCCATTCATCCAGGAAGAGGGGGAGCGATGTGACCTGGAGCAGCTCCGTCAGTAGCGATGCGCGATCGAGCGTTTCCAACCGGTTTTCGCCGGCCTGGTTCAGGAACAGGATTCCCTTAAGCGGAACCGTCCGGGGAACGGCGTACCGGCCGGAGCCGTGCCACGGCGTTCCCGCAACCAGGACCCGATCATCCCGGAAATACACCAGGGCCCGGTCATCGTTGAGAATACTCCAACCGGCATCGGCACAGAGGGCCGACAAGGTGGACTTACCCGCGCCGGACCGGCCGGCCAGCAGGATCGCAGTCCCGTCCTTGCGTTCCGCCACGGCCGCGTGAAGCAGCAAGCCGCCCATCCGTGACAGCAGGCCCCACGCCAGGATCTGATCCAAGGGATACGAAAGAGGGAAGGCAATATGTGCGGGAAGCGGTTTGGCTTTCAATGCCCGGGGATGTACCCATAGGCGAACGCAGCGAAGATCCGACGTAACCCGGCAAAGGCGTTCGGGTTTCGTGCGTTCTCCATAGCCGGTAGCAAAAACAAGTTCTTCCTCGTCCCGCCAGAATTTCCAGTGTCCGCCCGCTTCGAAATCGGCCGGACGATCCGGGCCCGCTGTCTCGCCCGAATCGATGATGACCGACGTGGTAACCAGCGAACCTTCGGAGAGGCCGGACGGTTCCGTATCGAAAAAGGACGCATAAAGCCCGGTTGGTTCCAGTGAGGGAAATTCCGGTCCGGTTGCGCAGAGGAAATTCAACGGACCGATGCGAAGCGAACGGGTAGAACTCATGTGTTGAACATGGGCCGAATTCGATCAGGATCCCAGGTCGGCGAACCGTTGGGTGGGAGGCGCCAAACAGGCCTCCGGGGTTTCCTTACAGCCAGTGGCCAAGGTTTCTTCAAGCGAAAGATCCACACGGGATATGGACGGTTTCTCGTATGGAATTCCCGGCTTGTCCGTACCCACCGGGCCGCCGCTATGTTCGTTCTTTTTCGGCATACGGGGCTCCTTTTGCTGGGATTCTACGGGCGGTTTGATGTCGAAGTAAAGTGGTTTTACGCATGAAATCCGACTCCTGTTCCTCGTCGCCGTTTTCGAGGTAATTCATGGCGGGACAATGCGCGCAGGCGCCGCGCAAGGGACCGGCCAGCAGGGTGTCGGAGCGGGTTCTCCGTTTCTTCCGGATTTCGCTCAATTCATCCCGCCACAGCTCATGAAACGGGCGGTCTCCCTGCGCATAGCGATAGCGGGTGGTGATGAGGCAGGGGGAAAGATTACCGTAGGGATCGCAGTAGAAGTGGCTTGCTCCCGCGCCGCACGTATAAAGCCGGTCGCCGGCGGAGGTTTTCTCCAGCGTCTCAATGACGTTCCGCCACTGTGCGCGGCGCTTCGGATCGGCCATGTCGTGGGCCACGGCTTGTTCGGGCGTCACGCGCAAATCCAGCGGTTGCGTCGATCCGTCCGGGAGACAGGGAAAAATCGCGGTGTCGTGGCGGAACACCACGCCCCAATCGGCGGCTTGTGCCGCCATGGCTTCCCGTTCCTGTTCGTTCAGGGTCATCAGGATGGTTTTGAGTTCAACCCGGATACCGGCGTCAAGCAGGCGTCGAATCCCGTTCCAGGCCCGCGCATATGATCCGGGTATGCGTGTGATGTGCTCATAGGTTTTCGCCGTCGCGCCGTAGATACTGATGCCGACCCTGCGTGGCGGCAGTTCCTTGAACAGCTCGACGATCCGGTCGGTCACGAGAATGCCATCGCAGAAAACGGTCACCACCATTCCGTATTCGCGGGCTTGCCGATAGATTTCGGAGAAGTCCCGGCGCATCATGGGATCGCCGCCCGTGATGAGCAGATACAGCACACCGGCCTCCGCCCATTCGCGCAGGGAGGTTTTCACGGCTTCCGTGTCGCGTTCGAGCGCGCGTTGTTTGTGCTGTTCCGCCTGATCGCCGAGATAGCAGTGCCGGCAACGCAGGTTACAGCGGCGGGTCAATTCCAGCGTGGCGGATATCGGGAGACGGGCTTGCGCCGCCTTGCCGTTCAGGCGTCGCGGCCAGTCCGTGTCCGAATTCATGAGGCCCGCGTTCCGGTTCATGGCTCAACGCGCTCCACGAGACGTTCCTGCTCGAGTTGTTCGATGAACAACCGGCAATCGGTTTCGGCTTCGACCTTGTCCACCGCGAACGTCCGGCTGACCGCGGCGGCGATATCCGCCACGGTTTCCTGCCGGGTCAGCCGTTCCCAGATAAAGGCCCCCGTTTCATTCAACGGATACAGGTGATTGCTCTCCACGGCCGTACCCGAAACGGGCACCAGCACGGCGTCATCCCCGATGCGGCGAAGCACAATCCGCCCGACAGGGCGATAATAAGGCATGGCCGATTTTCGATTATCGATTTTTGATTTAATGTGCAGGCCTCTGATATGTGATCTCACATTCTTGATCGGAAATGTAATCCCAAGATCCGGATGTTCTTTCCTCGTTATCCGTAGTCGTCGCCGTGGTCGTCCACCGATTCCCATGTTTTCCCGGACACGTTCTCGACAAAGTCCTTGGTTTGGTTTAGCCGAGCCCGCCGCGACCTCCGCAAGCAGAGGTCCTACATAACCCGCCGCGAGTCATCCCGAAGAGCGCACAGAAAATCGCGGGATCCTTTCGGACGACGACTACGTCGACGACCACGGCCGACGATTATTCCATGATCACATCCAGCTTGATGTACAGACGATCCCCTTCAAACGGTACGCGGGCGGTTACGCGTTCCATGAGGTTGTTCGGCGTCAGGGTTCGATCAATGACCTCAAGTCCGGGTGGGTTAACCTGCCACGTCCTCAGGTCGGTGGAAACGGAAATCCGGTAGGTGATATCTTCGCTGTCCGGCCGCTGTTCCCATCGAATGAATGCCATCGGGAGGTCTTCGGCGGTGCCCATTCCCATCCGGCCGATGCCCTGGCCGCGTTCCCGCGGATCATCCGTGGTCACCAGCGTCGCACCGCCCAGCGCATACATGAGGAAGTTGTTGCGCGCGGTGTCCAGCCCTTTTGAGCCGGGTCCACTGATGCCGGGGTTGGCCAGTTCGTCCGGGCGGAAGGTTTCCCAGCGCCACTGGGCGAACCGGTTTCCGTAATGTCCGGTTCCTTGTACGCCGCCCAGTTTCGTAGCCGGATCCCCCAGCAGGTTGTACATGGTAAAGGTCGAGCCGAGCAGGGGGTCGTCAATCATTTCGTGGTGCGCACGCAGGATCGCCTTTCCAAGTGTTCCCACGCCTCCGCTGAAAACCTGCTGGTAGAAGGCCTCTCCCAGTTTTGTGGCGGGCTGGTTATACGACATGCCCGATGCCGCCCATACGGCAACCGCTCCTCCGTTGGCGCGGCGGAGCAGTTGCTCCGCGAGGCTTTCCCGCAGGAAGAAATCTTCGAACCGGCCGCTCAAGCAGGTCAGCGCAACCACCACCGGCGTGCGGGTGTTGTTCAATTGCCCGACATGGCTGTTGGCAAAGAAGCTTTGCTTGCCCCAGAGGTGGACATTCCCGTGTCCCGTGAAGTGTATGAATCCCGAACCCAAGGCAAACCGCTCGAGCAAGGCGGTGCGCGTCGCGGTGACACTCAACTGGTCACGATAGATGCGGTGCAGAATGGCGTCTTCCGCCGCCTGGCCCAGTTGCTCGCTGGAAGCGATGAAATCATTATCGTCGTTCGGGTCGGCCACAAGCGCCACGTGCGAGTGCCATTCCTCGCCATGCATGGTTTCATAGGTGCGAATCTTTTCAAGCATCACCGCCAATTCGGGCCCGGTCCGTGCCGGCAGGCGGCCGATGGCGATATCCGGGCGGCCATTCGCGTTCAGGTCTGCAAGCAAGCCGTCCGCGGCAAAGATGCCGTCCGGGGAAGCGGCCAGTAGGGGCGGAAGATGATTGATCTCATGCAGGGTGCCGTGGATGTAATCGTGATGGCCGCTTCCGGCCAGCAACACGAGCCACGGGGGCGTCTTCCAGGTTTCATGGGTATAGCGCAGGAAGGATTGGATGGCCATGGGGGTTTGTAAACCGTCCGCGAAAAGATCATAGATCTCGTCGATTAATGCCACGCCTACCCGCAATCCCATCTGTTCCCGGTACTCCGCGAATTCATTCGCGGCGGATTCCAGTGCCCGGGACGTAATGATCACATAATCCAGCCGGTTTCGGGAGTCCATGAACCAGGCGGAGCACACACCGGGCGTCGGTTCAAGTGCGGTAATATCGTTCCAATCAATGAGCGCGAACCGGGTCCCGTCTCCGGAATTCCAGGTGCCACCCGGAACGGCGCCTGCGCTGTCCGCGATCCAGACCGGCGCGAGCGGGTCGGAAATGTCGAACACCAACGGGCGCTCAAAACCATCGATGGACGCGCCCGCCGCCTCATGGACGTCAAACAGGATCGCTTGCGGGTCGGGTGACAGGGTGCGTTCATAGTCCACTTCAATCCAATCCATCGCGAAAACCCCGAACGTCTGCCCGGGCGGCAGTTGCCCGCGCACCGTCAGCGTATTGTTCTCTCCCGTCACCAACCCGGCGGGGACAACGACTTCGGCCATGGCCGGATCATGATTGACCACGGTTAAGGCGTGGACCAGTGTGCCGTTAAAATCGATTCGCACATGGTCCGCGTAACCAAGGATCAGCCCGTAGAGCCGGACGCGCAGGACTATATCGCCGCCCGCATAGCCGGGCAGTTCCAGCGGATACTCACGTCCGCCGGATCCGGTTGCGGTGCTGGAAATCGTGTTCCAGTAGTACCAGTCGCCGGAGAACGACGACCGATAGGATTTCGGGAACACGTTCTCCTCGAAACGGGCCGTTACCGGAAAAGCGGTGGCGCCTTCCGCGGCGCCCGGATCGCGTTGTTCGACGGTCTGGGCGTCTTCCAGGCGAATCCAATAGACGTTGTCCCCGGCATAGAAGTCGGTGGTTTCTTCGCCGTAAAAGACGATCCGCGCCGCATCGGCGTCATACAGGTAGGCTACGGGCTGCCCGCCCGAACTCATGCCCAGTTGCCCGTCTTCGACGTGCTGTTGGATGGCGGACAACGATTGATCCATCGCGGCGGCGATGGAGGCGAGCGAGACCGCGTACAGGCCGTCCTGGTGGACATGGATTTTGAGGCAGTCCGATGTTTCCGGTCCCGACACCGTCGAAAACGACTTCATGTCGAGAGTTTGTACACTAAGCGTACGAGCTTCTCTCGGTTGGGGTCGAGGAGCGCCGAACTGGATCTCATGGACGCCCAGGTCCCAAAGCGTGCCGCCCAGTTCCAATTCCTCGAGGCGGTACAGCCCCACGTCATATTCGGTCATCGTCGGATCCACCACGCGATAGATCCGATCGCCGCCGGTTATGAGGGCCGAAGGTATCCACTCATCCAGGACCGGTGTTTCGGCGCCTGTTTCCGCATCGACGCGATACAACATGAAGGCGGCGGTTCCGTATTCCGATGACGTTTCCCAGACGACTTCCGCCTGGCCGGTCCATTCCCCCCACAGATCGGCCACGGCGGCGCGGGTGGGGGAGGGGAACTGTAATCCCAGGTCAATGTGCTCCTGCTCGCTGGAAGCCAGCAAGAGGATCGGATCCGTAGAGGCATAGACGACGTCAAGACTCGTCACATCACTGTCCCGGGTGGGATCATTGCCTTTGAACGCTTGCGCGACCACATAATCGTTCGTGTAATCGGTCAGGTCAAAACGGACCGTGTACGTGCCCGGCGTGACATTCGTGAACGAATAGGTCCCGTCCCCCGCCGTGGTGGTGGAGGCGACGACGAAACCGTCGGCGTCGAGGAGGTCGACGGGGATACCGTCAAAGCGGACGGTTTCGTTGTCTTCGCGGATGCCGTTGCGGCTGGCGTCGAACCAGACCAGGCCGCTCAACGCGGCGACGTTGCTGGCCCCGTCGATGAGGAAGTCCTGTTCGATGGCGTCGCCCTCTTCGCAATCCAGCGCGACCCAGATCTCATACGATTCGTTGAATTCGGTGCCGTCGGCGTCCGTGATGCTGTCGGCGCCGTCGGGTGTCGTCATCAAAATGATGTAATTGCCGTTGGGCAGGTTCTCGAATTCATAGAATCCGTTCGCGTCGGTGATCACGGACCCGATGAATTCATTGGGCTCGGCGATATTGTTGAGGTTGATGTCGCGGTACAGCGATACCAACACACCCGGGACCGGCACATCGTCCTCATTAAACTCGCCGTCGCCCTCGACGCCAAACCCGTCGTCTTCCCATACCGTGCCGCTGATGTTCGCAAAACAGGTTCCGCAATCGAGCAGGAAATCCTGTTTGTTCGTGCTGCTGTTGTTCAGCGATACCAGCAGGTTCGTTCCGAAAATGGCGCCGGCGCCGAACGGCTCCTCTATTTCGATCCGGTAATTATCGTTCGACAATCCATAGAACGTATAGGTCCCGTCCAGTTGGGTAACCGTCGAGAACACCTCGTTGTCCTCGTTATCGAAGAGACGGATAATGACGCCGGCGCGCGGCTCGTCGTCCACGGAGAATTGTTCATCGCCATCGTCGCAGTACACTGTTCCGTTGATGGCATTGAATACCCAGCGATAATCCTCCACCTCGCCGTTGGAGGCTTCGCCTTGAAACGCCAATTGCGGGAATAAGATGAATTCGTTTTCCGGGAACAGACGGAATCGGCTGTACAGGAACGTGGTGTCGGTTGTAGAGAGCGCGCCCTCCGGAATATTGAAATTGAATTCGTACACTCCGTTGGTGTTGGGACCGCCCGTGCTGGACACGATCGCATCCAGCATCAACTCATTGGCCTGATCGAAGGCGCCGCTGTTGTTGAAGTCGATGAATCCCAACAAACGACCGGTCCCTTCGCCGACTTCGATGCGGACCGTGCCGCCGTTCGGGCCGTTCTGCCAGATGCCCGACGCGAATACGCCGTCGTCGAAATCATCCGCATCGGCGGCTACGGACGGTTGTCCGTTGGGCTCTGTAGAGACGCCTTGGCCCAGGTAGAGGTCAGGCTCTGCCTTCACCACGTGCCGTGCGCCCGCGGTCAGCAGGGTCCGATAGCTCTCCGGCAGATCCCCAAAATCGTATTTGAGCGTGGAAACAAAGGCGAAATCCACATTCGTGATCGTCGGCTCAATCTCCACGGCTTGATAGGCGGATACGGTGTTGCCTTGCAGGTTCTGATTGTCCACGACCAGAAACGACGGATTCGGATCGGAATCCGCGTCGGTGGTCAAAACGATATTCGCGATCGGGGCCGCGACGGAGACGATGTAATACGGGTTGTCGTCGAATCCGTCCGGCAGATCGGTGAACAGGTAATCGCCGTTCGCATCGGTGATCGCGGTGCCCACCAGAATCGTTTCTCCGGGATCCACGATGCCGTCATCGTTCAAATCGTGCCACAGATACGCGAAAACGGTGACGCCCGCGAACGCGACTTCGCCGGTGGCGACGCCGGAGGTGTTGGTCCCGTTCAACACGCCGTCTATGTCCTCCGGATCATCGAGTCCGACGGTGCCGCTCAAGCTGTTGTTGCCTTCGTAGCGGTATCCGAAATTGTTCTGCAGATCGCAATCCGTGCACGGAACCCCGTCCACGCTGACCACCGATCCGCCGCTGACCAGGATGTTGGTGGCGATGTTGTCGATGAACCCGTCGCGGTCGTAGGTTTGGGTGAGACCGGCGGGGAAGGGGAAGTCCTCATCGTCGGTGATGACGTGCACGGAGTAATTCCCGTCGGGCAGGCCATAGAATATGTAGAGGCCGTCGGCATCCGTCAGGGTGGTGGCCACGAGAGTGCCGTTGGAATAGAGGTGCACCGGAATAAACGCCAGGCCGTCTTCGCCGGGATCCCACAGGTCATTTGCGTTGAAATCGATCCAGAGCAGGCCGCCGATGGTGCCGCCGGGCGGATCGTAGCCGAAATCGGCGCCGAGGAAGGTTTGCCCGGGCATGAGGGTGACGATTGTCTGACCGTCGCACCCGATCGCAAACGGGCTCCAGCAGGGCTCGCCGTCGGCGTCGGGATCGGCCGTCAACTCGGCGCCGATCAACGGATAGTTCGGATCGCCGTCTTCCGGCACCACGACCACCGTGTAGGTACCGGGCGGCAGATTGGTGAACATGTAATTCCCGTTGGCATCCGTGTATTGTGACGCCACCAATGTGGCGTTGGAATATAGTTCAACGAGGACGCCCGGGATTCCGGCTTCGCCGTCGTCCTCCGTGCCGTTCCGGTTGGCGTCCCAGAAGATGGTGTCGCCGATCGCTCCGACCGCCGGCACCTCGCTCGGCACTTCCGAGAAGCCCTCGTTGGCCGGCACGCCGGTGCTAAAGGTGGCGTTTGTGATTACCGCCGTGTTGGTGGTGATGGTTCCCAGGTTGCCCGGCGGGCCGATCACATTGAACGTGACCGAGATGTTGGTGGTTTCCGTGGGCGCCAACGGTCCCACGTTTTCCCAGTACAAGCGGCCCGTATTCGGCGCCGGACCGTTGTTGTCCGAAAGCGTAACGGGAGGGGTCGCGCTGACGAACTGCAGGATCTGGCTGTCGTAGTAATCATAGAGCGGAACCGGATCAAGGAGTCCAAGCTGTTCATCCGTGGACACGTTGATCGCTATGGCATCCACACCCATTGTCCCGGCACGCCCGCCACCTTGACGGTCTGTTTCGATGACCACGAACAGGTTGCTGTTTGCCGGGTTAAAATAGTCCCAATCCCAACTGTTTGACAGGGTGATGTTATTCGTGATCGTGGCGGTGCCGGCACCATCCCCGCCAAATATCGTCACGAAGAGAAATTCTCCAAATTCAGCGATCGGCGTACCCAGACTGGCACTCGTGTACACACGGACGTAAAAGCCGTCGTTGGCCCGAAATGAATCCGCAGGAGAGGGCACGATGCCACTGAAGGTAACAATGACCTCCACATTGGTGATGGTTGCGGATGAAGGGGGAATGGTAAAGCCCCCCACACCTAGATTTTGATCTTGTGCCGAAAAAGATTTTGTGGCGAGAAGCCCGTCTGGCGTACCCAGCGCATTCTGAGTATCCGTCCAGACGGGGCCGGCACCCCCTCCCGAGAGTTCGAATGCCGGCTCATAGTTTGTGGACCAAGCGGTGTGCTGTACCGTTTCCGTCGTCGCCGCGAGACTGTTTGACACCGTAATGGAATAGACCGCCTGTCCGCCTTTATCAACCAGGGCCGGCCCGGTCTTTTCCAGGACGAGACCCGGCGCGAATCCAAAATCATAGCCGGTTTCATCCTCTCCGGCCAGGGTCACCGCAAGGGCGGTAGGGGAGGTCGGCGTGTAGCCGAGCGGCAGGTCGGGATCGAGGGTATCCACCACCACGATATAGTGGCCGTCCGGCAGACCGGTGAACGCGTAGTTGCCGTCTTCGTCGGTCTCCACGGTCGCGAACAGGATCGCATTTCCGTCGAGCACCCCGTTTCCGCTCACATCGTAGTAGAGTCGCACCGCGATGTTGGATATGCCGGGTTCTTCCCCGTCCTGTTCCCCGTTGCCGGCCACTCCGTCGCCGTCGCCGGTGTCTGCGAATACCGTTCCGCTGATCAGGTAGTCGCCGAGAATCAGGGTGACGGCGTCATCCTCCGCGAACGGGACGGTGTTGCCGAAACTCAATCCGGCCACGTTGTGGATGATGGGCGGCGGATCCTCGGACACGACGGTCACCTCGAACGTCACGGCCCCGTACGTATTGGTCGGCAGTTCGTCGCTCAACCACCATTGGATATCCGTCACGTTGGACGCCGGACTGGGCTCCGTTATCAACCAACTGGTGCCGTTATTGGTGGAGTAGAAGATGAGGTACTCCGCCACGCCATCCGGCAGGAGATTGTTCGCGGCGGCGGTGCCGGCCACGTAGACGGCGCCTTCCGGTATGGAATCGCCGACAACCAGCGGCAGGCCCACTTCCGGCTGACCGACGGCCACGATACCGCTGTTGGTGAACGTAATGGTATAGAGCAGGTTACTGCCGGCGCCCGCCGTTTCCTGATCCACTTCCTTGTTGATCGTTGCGGAGGAAGGCGTGCTGAAGAGGCCCTCTCCCAGCATGGCCCCGTAGTCGCCGTTGAATTTTTCATTGTCCTTGCCGGACGCCACGGCCTGATAGGGCGTCATCTGGCTGGTACAGCCGCTGCGCAGCGGCATGAACTCGTAAATAACCAGTCCGATGCCGCCGGTATTGTCCGGGGGAAGATTGCTGAAATACAATTGATCTTCCGCGATGATCACCAGGTCGGGTTCACCACCCGAGCGTTTGATGACCAGCAGGGTCTTAGTGCCGACCAGGCGAAAGCAGGACGGGTCGAAGATGGACGGGTCGCCAACCGGCTGCATCCAGGCGTTGTAATCCGGAACCAGGTCGCCGGTGTTGTCGAAACCTTGGTTGATGTTGCCGAGATCGTACCAGTACCCCTCGGTCGTGAAGGAGGTCCCCGGTGATCCATCGTTGACGGAATTCGTCCAGGTCGGCGCGTAGATCTGAAGCAGATCCAGGTATTCCTGCGGCACTTTGTTTGCATTGTTGGGGAAAATCTTGTTGGCCTGGGCCTGGAGCATGCGCCGCATATAGACTTCGCGGCTGGTGTTGGCCGTGTAGAGCGTGCCTTGATCATACGCCTCGCCCCAGACGTCAAAACGGAGGGAGAGATCGTCGTCGGGTTTCACGCTGGGGCCATGCACGGCGTTGCCGTTTTCATCAACCAGGGGATAGCTGACCAGCCAGTACACGGCTACACTTTCACCCGGTTTGATCTTGCCGAGATAGCGGGTGGCATCGGCGGCGCCCATGAGCCCGCCTTCATGGGTCAGGGCGAACGAACCACCTATCGGGCCCACGAGATTGGGATGGTTGTTTGTGTCGCTTAAGGGATAGATGCCCGGCGTGGGATTAATGCCGTAATCGAAATCGCCGATGTGGGCAACGACGTTGGTCAAGGGTTCCGTTCCATCATTCCAGAATTTGGCCGCCAGGTAAGCAGAGCGGGGACTGGTTCCCGGTTGGGATTCGATATTGGACCGCACCACGAAATTGTAGCCGGCGATGAGTTCGATACGGAGATTTCCGGCGGGGTTATTGGCCTCGGCGCGAAGGACCGATCCGAGAAGGAGAAGAATCCATAATGAGACGAAAATACGCTCAATAACAGAGCGCCGACTATGTCGTCCGGAAATTGCATTCATATGGTGCCGGCATCACCCTCCTTGAAAAGCCACCCTTTCAACCAAACAAAACAAACAGAACATTATACAGGCGACAAGGTAAAAGGTTACACTATGGTCGGCTGGAAATCAAAATCCTTTATAATTAATTTGTCAAGTCTATTCTGGCTCCGTTTCGTCCGCTCTGTAGCGATTTTCCGAGAAAATCGCACCAAACAAAGCGTCAACGTGGTAAGCGGGAAGGGCGAATAGACGCGAATGGAAAACCATTGCTTATCTCTCGAACGTGCGCACAAACTCAACCGGCGTCACGACCGCCTGGCCGTGGCGAAGGTGCTTCGGAAAATGCTTCACATTTCCCGTAACCAGCGGGACGTTTGCCGTGATGGCCACTTCCAGAAATGGGACATCCCCAGGGTCGGGCAATTCATGCACATGGACCGACGCAACAACGGGCTCGGAGTCCAGAAACAAGAAGGCCAGGAGGTCGCGTGCATCCTCCTCGCTCACCCATTTGCGCAAGCGCGGCCCCAGCAGTACCGACTGGTATTCGGCAAGAATTCGATCGTCCACCGTCAATTGCAACGCCCCTGTTCGGAGCAAATCCACGATACGGCCGGGAGCATGCTGGGGGTTGATGAGACCGGAAACCAGCACATTGGTATCCACCACGGCCTTCATGCGAGGCCGCGCGCTTTACGGCTTTCGGAAATCATTTCCGCGACTTGCTCTGAAGAAACAGGTTGGCCCTTCGCCTGACGCCGAATCCGGGAAACCGCGGCGGAAAAAAGCCCGCGCCGGATTTCAGCAAGCGATTCGTCGCAGGAATCGGCATTGACCCCCACGAGAATCGCGCACGGCTTCCCGTCACGCGTGATGACCAACTCGCGTTTTTCGTCCAGTTGCTTCCAAAGGTTCCGGGTTTGCTTAAGGTCCTTAACTGTCACATAGCTCATAATTATCTCCCAATCATCTCCGTATAATATCCCCTTGAATGTTGAATGTCAAGCGTCGCCGACCACCCGTAATCCGAAAATTGGAAGGAACTGCTGAAAGAGATGAGAGATGAAACGGTCGACGATTACGCACGACGATTACGGATTACGAGAGGAGGAGTCATGAGGGATGCTATACTCGTTTACCGATATACTGATTATGAACGAACAAGCGCATTATGTGGTCGGTCGACGCGAACGGCGACGAGAGCGGATTACGAATAGGATCGCGCTTAATCGTAGACCTTTCTCGTCGCCGATCTCGTTAACCGCACTTTGGGCAGAGGGGGGGACCTGAATAGTCGGCCAGGAATGGCCGACTTACTCTTTCTTTCGCGTGTTTCGTAGTTTCCTCTTCCTCCCCTCCAGGGTGGGGAGAGCTTCGTTCCTCCGGGTCCTCCTTGTCCATTTAACACATTCCGAAAACATTGTCGGAACTACATTGAATACCCTCTCCTCGTTATCCGTAGTCGTCGCCGTGGTCGTTTACCGATTCCCATGTTTTCCCGGACACGT
>SLKG01000082.1 GCA_007134735.1 Kiritimatiellia bacterium | reverse complement strand
TCGGCGGCGGGGTATGCCCTGTTTATCACCCGCTACCGATACCGGCTGCCGCTGGAACCGCTGATGCTGTTTGTGGGCGTATGGGGATGGCACCTCCGGCGGCAGTTTCCCGAAAAGGACCGCCCAACATAATGGGGCCGCCATCTTGGCGCTGTAAACTAACCATCATCTTCGTATAATCAAACCAATGAACGGGGGTTTCCATAACTCGGTCCTGATCGGGCATACCGGCTTTGTGGGCGGAAACCTCCTGCGCCGGCACGCGTTCACGCACCGCTATCATTCAGCCAATATCGAGGAACTCCGCGGCCGGGAGGCCGGTCTCATGGTCTGCGCCGGCGTTCGCGCGGTTAAGTGGTGGGCCAATACACATCCCGAAGAGGACCGGGCGGGCATCGAGACCCTTCTCGACGTGCTCCGGGACGTCCGCGCCGGGACGTTCGTGTTGATCTCTACCGTGGATGTGTATCCGAATCCCGCCGGGGTGACCGAGGCCGATGAACCGGAGGAGGAACCACGGAACGCGTACGGCCGCCACCGGCTCATGGTGGAACACTTCGTCCGGGAGCATTTTGACAAGACCTGCATCCTGCGCCTTCCCGGCCTGTTCGGGGATGGCTTGAAGAAGAATGTGATCTACGATCTGCTCCATGACAACGGCTTGGATAGGGTTCAACCCGAATCGGCCTATCAATACTACGACCTCAAACGATTATGGGATGACATGGGAACGGCGATGCATCGGAAGATACCTTTGCTGAATATGGCCACGGAGCCCATCCGGACGCGCGTCCTGATCGATCGATTCTTTCCGGACAAGACGGTCGGCGGCGCGGCCCCGGTTGCGCACTATGACATGCGTTCGCAACACGCGGCCGCCTGGGGTCGTTCCGATGGTTATCTCTACGGGGCGGATGACGTGCTCGCCGATTTGGAGGTCTTCATCCGGCGGCACCGGAGCGACGCATCATGAAGAGGTGCATATCCAATATCGCGTGGGACCGGGAAGAAGACGATGCGGCCCATGCATTGTTGATGGAACGCGGCGTACGGGATCTTGAAATCGCGCCGACCCGGATATGGGACGACGTGGAAGCCGCGACATTGGACGATGCGCGCGCATGGAAGACGCACCTGTCCCGTTACGGACTGCGGACGACGGCCTATCAGGCCCTTCTTTTCGGTTTGCCGAACGCCCGGATATTCCGGTCGCCGGAGGAAGAATCCGCCTGCGCCGGCCGTGTGCGCCATCTGGCGGATTTGGCCGGCGCGCAGGGGGGCGGGGTCTTTGTGTTCGGCTCGCCGAAAAATCGTTCTAGGGGGGATATCCCGCAGGAGGAGGCCTTCCAGCGGGCCCGCCTTTTCTTGCGGGCGCTCGGGGAATACGGGTTCCCGCGCGGGGTCATCCTGGGCATCGAAGCCATTCCGGAGGCATACGGGTGTGATTTTATACGAACCGTCGGGGAAGCGGTATCCCTTGTCCGTGCCGTCGACCATCCGGGCGTTCGCCTGCACTTGGATACCGGCGGCCTGATCGTGAATGAAGAGAACCCTGAAGAGGTGCTGCCGCCCGTCATGGACCAGGTGTGCCATGTGCACATCAGCGAACCCCTTCTACGGAACTTTGACCGGCCGTCGGAGGTTCATCCCCGCATCGCGGCCGTCCTGCAAGCCGGCGGATACAGCGGCCGGGTGTCCATTGAAATGAAACGCGATCCTTCCGGCCTGGACGCGGTGAAAAAGGCCCTGGATTTTGTCGAAGGCGTGTATCTGTGAAATCACACACATACGATGCGGTGATCGTGGGCGGCGGGTTTTTCGGCTGCTCGCTGGCCCTGTTTCTTCGGTCAACGATGTCGCGGGTGGTCGTAATTGAAATGGGGGACGACCTGCTTCAACGGGCCTCTTATCACAATCAAGCCCGTGTGCACAGAGGCTATCATTATCCGCGCAGTCTCATGACGGCGCTCCGTTCACGGCTCAATTATCCCCGGTTCGTCGAGGATTTTGCCGACTGTGTCTATGATGAATTTGACCAATACTACGCCGTGGGACGAAAATTATCGAAAGTGTCCGCCGGCCAGTACCGCAATTTCATGAACCGGATCGGCGCCCCCATGAGAGAAGCGCCCGCCGAGGTCAGGGACTTGTTCGAATCCAAATTGATCGAAGCAGTCTTTGCGGTTACCGAATGCGCGTTCGATCCCGTGCGGCTGAAACAATGCCTGCGCGCCCGCCTGGAAGAAGCCGGCGTGGAGGTGCGGTTGTGTACGCAGGCCCGGCGCGTGATGCCGGATGCGGGGGGGACGCTCACGCTCGAATGCGAATCAAGTGACGGGGAGGCTTTGGAACCGGTCCGTGGATCCTGGATCTTTAACTGCACCTACTCGCAATTGAACGGCCTGCTGGAGAATTCGGGATTGGCCCCGATTCCCATCAAGCAGGAACTGACGGAAATGGCGCTGGTCGAGATGCCGGCCGGTCTTCGGAATATCGGGTTGACCGTCATGTGCGGTCCTTTTTTCTCCACCATGCCCTTCCCTCCGCTGGGTTGCCATACCTTGAGTCATGTCCGTTATACCCCCCATGCGCATTGGCGGGAACGTCCGGGAGCCCGATTCGATCCCTATGAATATCTGGCGGCCCATGCCCGAAAAACCCATTTTCCCATGATGATACAGGATGCCCGGCGATACGTTCCGATGCTGGCGGAATGCCGCCAAAAAGGCTCGCTCTGGGAAATCAAGACCCTGCTCCCGCAGAGCGAATTGGATGACGGCCGTCCGATTCTTTTCCAGCGCACCGCCGAACACCCAAATCTGATTTGCGTGATGGGGGGGAAGATTGATAATATCTACGATCTGCCACATGAGTTGAAGAAAACGGGAATCGAGGTACATGACCCAAAACGGTAACATCGTGGTATCCGTCATTGCCCCGCTGTACAATGACGCGGACATCCTGGAAGCCTTCGCGGAGCAGACGCAGTCGGTGTTGGATCGTACGTATGAGCATTATGAACTTGTGCTGGTGGACGACTGCTCGATCGACAACACCCAGGCGGCGGTCGACCGGCTGTTGTCCCGGCGACCCCGTATCCGATGCCTGCAACTCTCACGCCCCTTCGGCCGCGAAGCCGCGATTGCCGCCGGCCTGGAGTCCGCCATCGGGGACTTTGTTGTGATTATCGATCCCCGCACGGATCCGCCCGATCGGATTCCTGATTTTGTAGAAGCGTGTCGAACGGCGAGCGGGATCGCGATCGGCGTTGCGGAACCCGCCGAACGCGCCTCCTGGATCGTGCGGGCCGGGGCGCGCGTGTTTCAGTGGTATACCCGGCGTGTGCTGGGCATGGATGTCAGACCGCGGGCCACTCATTTCTGCGCATTGAATCGCCAGGCCGTGAACGCGATCCTCCAGATCAAGGACCAGACACGCTACCTGCGCCTGTTAACCACGACGGTCGGATTTGGGCAAACGCCCATCGAATACAAACAGAAACCGGAGGCCGGATCGAAAACCGTCCGCGCGTTGATGGAGGAAATCAATTTGGGCATGGAAATGCTGATCAGCTTGTCCCGGCATCCCCTGCGATTTTTGAGCCGGCTGGGCCTGTTTCTCAGTTTCATGAATGCCCTCTATGTGCTGTATGTGTTCGTGGTGAACATAGTGAAGCGCACCACGGAGGGTTGGACAACCCTCTCGCTGCAGAACGCCGTCATGTTCTTCTTTCTCTTTCTCACCCTGGCCGTGGTTTGTGAATACATCGGGCGGATTCTCGAGGAGACCCGTACGCGTCCGGTGTATTTCATATTGAACGAGAAGAACAGCTCGGTGGTGATGGAAGACCTCGTTGAAAAGAACATTGTCAACCGGTCTCATGAACCCTGACCGCACCACGCCCTCCCCGGAACGGCATGTGCCGGAGTGCCGACGCGATGTTGAGCAAACGCGCCGCCACAACACGGCGGTGTGTGTCTTTGTGCTGAACGAAGGGGAGAAAATCCGGACGCAACTACGCCGCATGCGGGGTGTCACCGATGTTGCGGATATCGTGGTTGCCGACGGAGGCAGCACGGACGGAGCCCTGGACAAGGCGCTGCTGCGCGAAACCGGCGTGCATGCCCTGTTGGTCAAAACCGGTCCCGGCGGGTTGAGCGCACAGATGCGCATGGCCTTTGACTTCTGTCTGGAGCAAGGGTTCGATGGGGTGGTCACGATGGACGGCAACAACAAGGACGACCCGGAATCAGTCCCCGGGTTCGTGAACCTGTTGAACAAGGGGTACGACCATATTCAGGGTTCCCGCTTTCTGCCGGGCGGAGGGCACGAGCATACGCCCCGGATACGGTGGGCCGCCATACGATGGTTTCACGCCCCCTTGATCAGCCGGGCAGCCGGATTTCGATACACCGATACTACCAATGGATTCCGGGCGTACAGCCGTCGCCTGCTCACGGATCCGCGCACACAACCCTTTCGCGAAGTCTTTTCGGCCTATGAATTGCATTACTACCTGGCCATCCGCGCCCCCCGGCTCGGGTTTCGCGTTATCGAGACGCCCGTCACGCGCCGATATCCGCCGGCCGGGCCGCTCCCGTCCAAAATCAGTCCGTTCCGCGGAAACATGCGGGTATTATGCACCTTGATCAAAGCCGTCACAGGCCGTTATGATCCGTAAATTCAAACGATCCCGGAGGGATGCGACAACCCGAATGAGACCATGAAACAAAGCACCGGCATACATGTGTTGCGGCGGATTCGAAACCTGCTGTATTGGGGGCTTGAACCCCTTGATGGCGCTGTGCGCCGTCTGAATCGCATGCCCCAGTATCCGCCCATCCCGCTGCGTCGCCATGTCGGGCATCTCGGAACCATGGATGGGCCCGGTTATGAATTTGTCGCGTACCTGAAATTGCTGGCCGGGTTGAAAAACGGAGCACGTGTCTGGGATATCGGATGCGGATGCGGCCTGCTGGAACTGGCCTTGGAATCCGCTTGCTGGCGGGGAACCGTGATCGGCACGGATATCCACGGTCCATCCGTGGCCTGGGCGCAGAAACACATAACGCCGCGCTACCCGTCCAGTCGGTTTGTGCACAGCAATATATACAATTCCGCCTACTGGCCCCAAGGGACACAGGACGCCGGGTCATGGCTGTCCGAATTTTCCGAAAAGGATTTTGACATCATCGTGGCCAAAAGTTTCTTTACCCATCTGCTGCCCGAAGAACTGGATATATACTTGAACGCCGTCTCGGATAAGCTCGTCACCGGAGGGCGCGCGCTGCTGACGTTTTTCATGCTGGACGGGGAAACAGAGGAACGTATGCAGGCGGGTAAGAGCGCGTTTACCTTCCAGTCGCCCGCGGACGGGGCCGTGTATGCCGTGCGCCGTTTATCGGCGCCGACCGCCGCCGTGGCATACCGGGAAGAGTACTTGCGGGACCGGTTTCACCGGGCGGGCCTGGCCGTCCGGGGCGAAATTCAGCGCGGGTACTGGGACGGCCGCGAGAACGGGTTGTCTTTCCAGGATCTTGTCGTGCTGGAGAAAGGGCAAACATGAACAAGGCATTGGTAACCGGGGCCGCGGGGTTCATCGGATCCCATGTGGTGGATGAACTGTTGGCGCGCGATCTCGAGGTCGTGGCGCTGGACGATTTGAGCGGAGGATTCCGAGAAAATGTAAACGAGCGGGCCGAATTTGTGGAGGGATCGATCCTGGACGCCGCCCTCGTCCAGCGATTGTTCGAAAAGCATACCTTTGAGTATGTGTTTCACCTCGCGGCCTATGCGGCCGAGGGATTAAGCCACTTTATCAAGCGGTTCAACTATGAAAACAACCTGATCGGATCGGCCATCCTGATCAATGCCGCCGTCAATGCGGGGACGGTGCAATGCTTTGTGTTCACTTCCTCCATCGCGGTGTACGGCCGGAACCAGTTGCCGATGACCGAAGACATGACGCCGCAACCCGAAGATCCCTACGGGATTGCCAAGTACGCGGTGGAGTTGGATTTGAAAGAGTCCCTCGAAATGTTCGGGTTGAACCACATAATCTTTCGGCCGCACAATGTATACGGAGAGCGTCAGAATATCGGAGATCCGTATCGGAACGTCATCGGTATCTTTATGAACCAGATTTTACGGAACAAACCCATGACGATTTTCGGTGACGGAAAACAAACACGGGCGTTCAGTCACATCGCCGACGTGGCGCCGGTTATTGCCGAGTCGGTGCGGCGCGAGGCGGCGTATAACAAGACCTTCAACGTCGGGGCCGACACGCCGTATTCCGTCCTGGACCTGGCGCATGCGGTGGCGTCCATGATGGGCGAGAAACCGGACATTGATTTTCTGCCGGCCCGAAACGAGGTGGTTCATGCGTTTTCATCGCACGAAAAGGTGCAGCAGGTGTTCGGCGACCTGATTCGGAACGTGCCGCTGGAAGAAGGACTCGAACGGATGGCGGCCTGGGTCCGGAAGGCGGGCGCCCGCGCGGGCAAGCCGTTCGAGGGCATCGAAATCGAGAAGAACCTTCCCCCATCGTGGAAGGCGCTGACCACGGCGGATCGGTCGCCGCCATAAAGCCGGGGCACCGGCAAGGCGTGAGACAAGGGACTCGCTGAACCTCATAACGCAGAGACAACCGTGAAAAAACTCAACATCGCCATTCTGGGCATACGCGGCCTGCCGTCCACGTATAGCGGCTACGAAACCTTCGTCGGCGAACTGGCGCCCCGCCTGGTGGAGCAGGGACATGCGGTGACCATCTATTGCCGCCGCAGCCTGTTTCAGGAGCGACCGGACGAATATCTCGGCATGCGTATGAAGTACCTGCCGAGTATCGAGCACAAATTCTTCAGTACGCTCTCGCATTCCCTGTTTTCCATTACGCATGCCTCGTTCTCGAAATTCGACGTCATTCTGGTCGTGAACGCGGCAAACGGCATGTTCGGTATCGTGCCGCGCCTGCTCGGCCGCGCCTGTGTGCTGAACGTGGACGGCATGGAATGGTTGCGGCCGAAATGGAATGCCGTGGCGCGTTGGATTTTCCGGAATTCGGCGAGGTGGGGGACAAAATTCTATCATGCGGTCGTTACCGATGCGGAGGAGATGCATAGGTTGTATGCCCGGGAGTTCGGCATCGATTCGACCTACATTGCCTACGGCGCCAATATCGAAACCGCCGGGCGGCCGGACGTGCCGGCGGAATACGGATTGCGGCCCAGAGAGTATTATTTGATCGCCAGCCGGCTGGTTCCCGACAACAACGCGGATATCATCGTGGAAGCATTTGTCCGTTCCGGATCGGATAAGACCCTCGCCATCGCGGGCGGCGCCGATTACAAGGGCAACAAGGTGGAAAAAGGGTTCCTCGACAAATTGAAAGCCATGGCCGGAGACCGCGTTCGGTTCCTGGGTCATGTAAACTCCGCGGAACATATCAAGGAATTGCATGGCCACTGCTATGCCTACATCCACGGGCACCAGTTCGGCGGAATTAATCCGTCTTTGCTCAAGGCTTTGGGCTACGGCAATATGATCCTGGCCCTTAACACCCCGTTTAATGCGGAAGTGCTTGCGGACGGGAAATACGGAATCCTTTTTGAGAAGGACGCGGAAGACCTGGCGCGGAAAATTGCCGATCTGGACCGGGACCCGGACCGTGCGGAGGAATTCCGCCGAAAGGCGCCGGGCCGTATTCGCGAGCGGTTTACCTGGGAGCGGATCACGAAAGAGTACGAGGATTTGTTTTATTCGCTGGTGCGGCCGGCGTCATAGACCGGTCCAACCCGCCGCCGGATATGGCGGTTCGGGGATTCCGTGCGTGCGTACAGGGCGCCATGAATCGGAAGGGTTGCGGCGCCGCGCGCAACACGCTATAAACTCTACCCATGCCGTTCAAAATCGAACAGACGCGTTTGCCCGACGTGAAGATTGTCGTTCCGGATGTATTTTCGGACGACCGCGGTTTCTTCATGGAGTCGTATCGAGAGGATCACTTTCAAGCGGCGGGCCTGCCCGCGCGCTACCGGCAGGATAGCCATTCCCGGTCAAAAAAAGGAGTCGTGCGGGGATTGCATTTCCAGTGGGATCCTCCCATGAGCAAGATTATGCGGGTCACGGTCGGCGCTGCCTTCCTGGTTGCCGTGGACATTCGTCCGGGCTCTCCGACGCTCGGACAATGGGTGGCCATCGAAGCATCTGCGGAAAACAAGAAACAATTATGGGCGCCGGCAGGGTTTGCTCGCGGGTTCTGTGTGCTTTCCGACGTGGCGGAAATACAGTATAAATGTACGGCGGTGTACAATCCGGAAGGCGAAGGGGGGATTCAGTGGAATGACCCGGATATCGGCGTGGCATGGCCGGTCTCCGAACCGAGCCTGTCCGAAAAGGATCGACATGCGCCGTCCCTGTCCGACTGGCTGAAATCCCCGAATGCCAAACAGTTTGCGTATCCGGGTCCCTGACGCCTGCCGGGATCCCGAAAAGCGATTCACAAACGCGTCTGCGGCGGTGTGCCGGGCGGGGATAATCCCCGAAAAACCCTCGACAAAGCCCGGTTTCAGGGTATTTTTATGCATTCGACGGTGAGGTGGAATCGGCGTTTGAGTGCGCCGGTCCGAAGCCCGGTCTATCGCTATGGCAAATCACGCACCACCCATGAAAACAGTCGAACCCGTGACGGCTGTGACGGATTTTTCCGCGGAGGGCATTCAGGCCCGAACGTTTTCCTATGGGCGAAGGCTGGTCTCCAATTCCGCCGCTATCCTGGCGGCGGATGGCGTGGCGCTGTCGTTCGCGCTCCTGATAGGGGGGCTGTTCCGCCTGATGTTGCGGGGCGACAGCATCATGGTACCGGGGTGGAGCTGGTTGATTCTGCCGGTCTGGATGCTCGGCTGTGCGATTGCGCGGATAACCCCCGGTTGGGGCATTGGCCCGGTGGAACAACTGCGGCGACTCGTTGTACTCATCTTTGCCTCATTCGGCTTTGCGGCGGCGGCCTTGTTTCTGAGCAAGGCCGGACCCGCGGCCAGCCGTATTACCCTGACGACCGCCTTCCTTTTGAGCGTCGTGCTCATTCCCCTGTTTCGCCAGCAGGTAAAGACCTATCTCATACATCGCCAAGGGTGGGGTATTCCCACGGTCATTTACGGGAGCGACCGCACCGTTTCGCATGTGCTCGAAGCGCTGCGCCATGAACCCGGATTGGGATATGTGCCGGTCGGCATTTTTGATAACGAGTCCCCGGAAGGCAGTTATATTGAAGGGGTTCCGGTCCTGGGCGGATTAAAACAAAAGAGCAGTCAGGCGCCGGTGGCCATTATTGCGTCGGGTCAGACCTCCCGAAAACAGTTTATCCAACTTCTCGAGGGGCCCCTGGCCTCGTATCGCCGCGTGGTCATTATTCCGGACCTTCTGGAAGCCCCGTCGTTGTGGGTGACCACCCGTGATTTTCTCGGGTTGGTCGGATTGGAAATATCCCTGAACCTGCTGAACCCCGCCGCCCAATTCGTCAAGCGCGCCACGGATATGATTGCGGTGATCGGGTTGGCCCCGTTGTGGATTCCGACCTGTCTGGTCATCTCATTTCTGATCTGGCTTGAAGATCGGCGTTCCCCCCTGTTCCTGCAGGAGCGTATCGGGCACGAAGGTGAAATGTTCAAGACCTGGAAATTCCGAACCATGCGACCGGACGCGGAACGGGTCCTGCAACAGGAATTCGCCAACAACCCCGAGCTCGAAGAGGAATGGAGCCGGAACTGTAAGCTGAAAAACGATCCGCGTATTACGCGAATCGGCGAGTTTCTCCGGAAAACATCCCTCGACGAATTGCCCCAGTTAGTCAATGTCTGGCGCGGGGAAATGTCGCTGGTGGGGCCGCGCCCGTTGCCGGCATACCATTACGAAAAACTTCCGCAACAGATTCGAACCCTGCGCGACCGCGTTCGCCCCGGCATCACCGGCCTGTGGCAGGTTTCCGGCCGAAGCGAATCGGGCACCCATGGCATGGAACGATGGGATGCCTACTACGTCCGGAATTGGTCCATCTGGCTTGATATTGTGATCCTCGTTCGAACCGGGCGCGCGGTCTTCTCCGCCCATGGGGCGTATTGAGGGGGAACAGCGATGAATCTCCGATCGATGAATGGGTTTCGCCTCCGTGTTGTATGTTGGGCCGGCCTGATCCTGTTGGGCCCGCCCTCGGAGTCCCGTGCGCTGGGACCGCATGAAATAGCCGTTTTGATCAACGAAAACTCCTCCCGCTCGATGGAGGTCGCCAATCATTACATTCGGCTTCGGAATATTCCCCCGCAAAATGTGGTCTATCTCTCCCTTCCGGACGAGGTGTATGAACCCCGCGCAACCATTACCCCGGAACAATTTACCGATTCTATCTGGGAGCCCGCCCAACGCATACTGGAGGAACGCGGGCTCGATCATATCCTGGCCTGGGTCTATTCCGTGGATTTCCCGATCCGTATCAGGGCGTCGCCCCCGCTGTCCATCCAGGGCATTACCTTTGCGCGCAACAGCATGCCTCCCGCGGAAGAAGTCCGGCTGGGAACCTATCCGTCGCCCCTCTTTGCAGGACCGGACCGGGAGGACGGCCCCGTGGGCCCCGGAGGATCACTGGATGGATACCGGGCTCAACTCGGCGAACGGATGCCCCTCCCCTCCATGATGCTGGGATTCATGGGGTCACGGGGGACCGATCTGGCGACCATCCGACGCTATCTCGAATACGGCGTGATATCCGACGGAACCGCGCCGCGGGGAACGATCTATCTGGTCCGCGGAGAAGAGGATCCCCGCGCAAAAATGCGTGCATGGCAATTCGAGGGCGCACGCCGTGAATTGGCCCGGGCCGGCATACAGGCCAGAATCATGGAAGCCATGCCCCGCGGGAAGAACGATATTATGGGGTTGATGATGGGGGCGTCTTCGGTGGATGTCACACGTGCCGGATCACATCGCCCGGGCAGTATGGCGGAACATGCCACGAGTTTTGCCGGCGAGTTCCACCTGCGCTTTCAAACAAAACTGACGGATTGGCTTCGCCAGGGTGCCACCGCCTCTGCCGGTCCCGTGTGCGAGCCGTTATCAATCTGGACCAAGTTTCCAAACGCGCGGTTCTTTGCGCATTACGCACGCGGAAACACACTGCTCGAAAGCTATTTTTTGTCGATACGGTCCCCGACCCAGATCCTGCTGGTAGGCGAGCCCCTGGCCTCTCCCTGGCGCCCGCCCATCATGCTGACCCTGATCGCAATCGACGAATCGCCCGTCAAGGGCCGCGCCGATTTTGCCGTCGGCCTTATGCCGGACCCCGCGCAGGAATCGGTACAATATGAGTATTACCTGAACGGCCGTCGGGTTTACCGTACCGATGAAATTCTGTATGCCCTGGATACGGATTCCCTCCCGGATGGGGCCCACGCAATGAGGGCCGTGGCCTACGTGGGCCAGGCCCCGCTAAGACATCAGGCCTATGACACCCTGACGTTCTCGGTGAGCCATCATGAACGCGCCGTGCAGTTCCGGGAAGTGTCCGGGGAAACCGAAATGGATTATTACCGGCCGGCCACGTTCCTCATTGAGGTCGAAGGGGAAGGTGCGGAAACGGTGGGCATCCTTCACAACGAACGCGTCATCGCGCAAGTGGACGCGGCGGAAGGCGGCGCCGTTGAGATGGATCCCCGGCGGGTGGGTCCGGGCCCCGTATCGTTACAGGCCGCCGCCTGGTTTTCGGACGGCATGGAGGTCCGAAGCAGGCCGTTGAAACTCAAAATCGAACGGTTAAACCGTCCTCCCGTAATCCGGGATCCGGTACGGGAGACCGGGGAGCCGGGCGAACGCATTCTAACCCCGGTGGCGGAAGATCCGGACGGCGATCCCTTGTCCTTTCGCTGGTATGTTCCGTTTCAATGGCTTGGCGATGTCAAAAGGCCCAAATCCAACGGGAGTTTGGAAACGGCGGAAGACGAATATACGCTGACGGCGGGAGACGATGAAGAACTCTTTCTCGCAATTCCGGCCGGGGAGGTTCCGGAGCTCGCGGCCATCCGGGTCCGGTTTCATATCCCGGACGGCCATCGGCGACACCCCCGGGAGGAATGGGCCGGCCTGGTATTCAACTACCAAAGTGAAGAGGATTTCCGGTTCTTCGGTTTGTGGGGACAGGAAAGCGCCTGGGTGCTGGCTCATCGTAAAAACGGCAACTGGGATAAACAGGTGATCCGCGGAGAATTTATCCAAACCGGAACTCCTTATGACCTGCACCTGCATATGGAGGCCGACGGCCGGATACAGGGTCGGGTGAATGACCGGGTGGTGCTGGAAAAGGAAGGCGTCGTCATCGATGCCGGGAATAGAATCGGCCTGGCCGCGGGAGGGAGGCCCGTTGTGTTTCATAAACCCCGGTATGCCGCGCACAGCCGGCCGGCCCAAGGTGTGCGCGTGGACAGCCGGAACCGTATCCACATGGCTGACGTCGACCGGTTTAAAACGGATTCGGTCACGCTGGAGGCGTATGATGGATTTCATCATGCCCTCCGCGAAATAGAAATCCGCGAAGAAGAGGATTGAACGCCCATGAACAAACCGTGCGTATTCTTTGACCGGGACGGGATTGTGAACCAATCACCCGGCCCCGGATATGTTGAGCGCCTGGAAGCGTTTCATATGCTTCCGGAATTCATTGAGGCGGCTCGAATCGCGGCCGAACGCGGATATGAAACGGTTATTGTTACCAATCAGAGAGGGGTGGCCCTGGGACGGATGTCGCGGCAAACCGTGGACCGCATTCACGAACACCTGAAAAAAATCCTGGCCCGCGAAGGAATACGCCTGCTCGATATCATGGTGTGTACCGCCGACGACGACCGGGATCCGAACCGGAAACCGAATCCCGGCATGATCATGGAAGCCGCCGAAAAACACGGACTGGACCTGGCCCGATCATGGATGGTGGGCGATAATGAAAAGGACGTGGAGGCCGGCCGGCGCGCAGGATGCCGGACTATTCTTGTTGACAATACGACGCGCCCGACAAGGGCGGATCAGCGCGTGGAGAACATGGGCGAATTGGTCAATTATCTAAAAAAATCACTTTGATATGCCCTTGTTGTGAACGTATATTTTCGGATGCAATCGTCGTTTATCCACAGGGCGATGGTATACGCCGACCCGGATGATGTGTGAAAATATTTTCAGGAATGCCCAATAAATAGGGTTTTGATTCGGGGGATCACGGATCCATGGAACTTTATGACACCAAAATATGGAATGAGCAGTGGCGGCTCGCGGCGCTGTCGCGGGCCGAATTGATCAAAATCGGCCTTGTTTCCCTGGCCGTAGGTGTGATTTTTGTGATGTTTCATTTTCAGGGGAACACCCTGGAAACACGGGTTTTTGGTCGTTCCGCCATCGTTTGGATGTGGCGGCTGTGGCAATACATGGGGGAAGACTTTTCCCATGGCCCCTTGATCCCGATGGTGTCGCTATTTGCATTGTGGCTTAAACGCCACGATATTGCCGCCGCACCGAAATCAACCAGCACCCTTGGACTACTTCTGGTGATTGCGGCCCTGCTCATGCATTGGGTAGGACTCCGAGCTCAGCAGACACGCCTGTCCCTGATGGCATTGATTCTGCTGATTTGGGCCATACCGTTCTACATATACGGCTGGCGGGTGGCCAAGGCCGTTATTTTTCCCGTGGCGTACCTGATCTTTTGTATCCCGATGAACTTTATTGACGGCATGACTTTTCCCCTCCGCATGTTTGCCGCAAGCGGTTCCGTGGTGCTGTTGAACGGACTGGGCATCGAAGCCCAACAGGTTGGTTCGGCCATCATATCAACCGGCTTTGAATTCGACGTGGCGGACCCCTGCAGCGGGATCCGGTCGCTGTTGGCCTTGACGGCCCTGACGGCGGTGTATGCCTTTCTCTTTCAGAAAAGCCTGGTAAAGAAATGGATTCTGTTCCTGTGCGCCATTCCCCTGGCCATCATCGGGAATGTGGGCCGCATTACCACCATTGCACTGGTAGCCGAGGCCTTCGGGGAACGGCTGGCCTCCACGTTATACCATGACTGGTCCGGCTTTGTTGTATATGCGATCGCGATCATGGCCATGCTGGCTATCGACAGCCTGCTGAAAATGAACTATCGAGAGGTGTATGCCCAATGGAAACACGAGAATTTAAGCCCTATCTCGTCCTGATCATTCTGCTCGCGGCGGCATCGATTGCCTATGCGCTTACCGTTAGTTACGAGATCTCTTCCGTTGCGGGGATCGAGGTGCGCCTGCCCCACCGGATCGGTGAATGGCAGGGGAATGAATTGCGGTATTGTCAAAACCCCGATCATCGGCAGGAATACACTGCGGAAAACCTGGAAGATCCCGACACCTGTCCGGAGTGCGGGTTCGAAATGAGCGGAATGTCGTATTGGGAGCGTCAAATCCTGCCCGACGATACGGTGATTCTCAAGAAACGCTATCAACATCCCTCGCAAGAGGTGGTGCTGGCATCCATTGTATTGAGCGGTGCCGAACGCTCCAGTATTCACCGGCCCGAGGTATGTTTGCAGGGACAAAACCAGAGAATTACGGGAAGCCGTGTGATCTCCATTCCCCTGGAAGGCCGGGACGATCTCGACGTCATGGTGCTCACCCTTCGCCGTACCGTTCCCGGGCCGAACAACACCACGCATGAATTTCTGACCTATTATGCCTATTGGTTTGTCGGGAAAGGACGGGAAACGCCGCATCACATTCAGCGCATGATTTGGATGGGGTTCGACAGTATTTTCAACCGGGTGGCACACCGCTGGGCCTATATTGCGGTGTCCGGGGCGCGGGTGGATCACGAGGACGAAACCTACCTGGATCAAATCCGGCAGTTTGTCTCTGAGTTCTATCCCGAAATGGTCATGAATTGAGTCGTTGCGGGATTCCCGTTCACCACGCGCGGAAACGAGCGCATGCACTCCCGGTGTGCGCTCCATTTACAGTGTACACACCGTCCCCCCTGTGTCATCGTGTCGATCGTTGCGGGCCGGCGGTGGATGCCGATCCGGCCCAAGACCGGGGAACATTGGCGGATGAGGCGAGCCGTCCGCGCCATATCGCACCGGTACGCTGTGCTTGTTTGAGAAGGAGAAGACATTATGGGAACCAACAATAAAGAAGCGCCGGTTTCAGTGATCACCGGCGGCGCGGGCTTTCTGGGATCGCATCTGGCCGATTATCTTCTCGGAAATGGGCACGAGGTCATCGCGTTGGATAACCTGATTACGGGAAATGTGGCCAATATCGAACACCTGGCCGGGAACAGGAAGTTTCATTTTATCGAACACGATGTGACCGAATATATCTACCTGCCCGGATCCATTGACTATGTGTTTCATTTTGCCTCTCCGGCCAGTCCGATCGATTATCTCGAATTGCCCATTCAAACCCTTAAAGTCGGCGCACTCGGCACGCATAAGACGCTCGGCCTTGCGCGCGCAAAAAATGCCCGCTTTTTTCTTGCTTCCACGTCCGAAGTCTATGGCGACCCGCTAGAACATCCCCAGGCGGAAACCTATTGGGGAAATGTCAATCCCATCGGCCCGCGCGGGGTGTACGATGAAGCCAAACGTTTCGCGGAAGCCATGACCATGGCCTATCAGCGTTATCACAATTTATCCACCCGCATCGTTCGCATCTTCAATACGTACGGACCGAGAATGAGGCCGCACGACGGACGCGTCGTTCCGACCTTCATCGTGCAGGCACTGAAAGGCGAACCCGTTTCGGTATTCGGGGACGGCTCGCAAACACGCAGTTTCTGCTATGTGGCGGACCTGATTGACGGCATCTACCGGCTGGCCATGAGCGACTGCGCCGAGCCGGTCAATATCGGAAATCCCGCCGAAATGAGCGTTATGGATTTTGCGCATACCATCATTCGCGCCTGCGGGAGCGAGTCCCGCATCGAACACAAACCCCTTCCGGAAGACGACCCGAAAATCCGACAGCCCAATATCGACAAGGCCCGGGAACTCCTGGGCTGGGAACCCCGCACCGGCCTGGAGGAAGGACTGCAGGCGACGATCGATTATTTTAAAGCGCTCGTAGAAAAAAATGAAATTTAGGGCGTTGCGCGGAGTGGTCCGATCAGGTATGCTGTCAACCGGAAGAAAGGCGAACCGATGCGCTTGAGATATTCAAATCCCGCGGGGCAGCCCGTCGTTTTCCGGCTGGGCGAGCACCCCATCACCATCGGTCGCAGCCCCAAGGCCGACCTGGTGATAGAGGACGATAAGGCGTCGCGCCTGCATAGCGGTATCCGCAAGGAGCCCGACGGGTACACCATCAAGGATCTCAATTCCAAGAACGGCACATTCGTCAACAACGAAAAAGTGGATTCGGCGCGACTGTCTCCCGGCGACCGCATTCGAATCGGCTCCATAGTCATGGTGTTCGAATCGGATAGCGAGCCCAAGGGCGCCACCACGGCGTTTCATGAAATGGAAGAAGAGATTTCCAAGGGCAAGGGGTATGACACACTGCTGAAGGAAATCGTCAGCCAAGTGGATCCTGGAACGAAGCCCGAGCGGCCGGAAAAACCATAGCGACCGGTTCCGCGCCCAAACCCGGCGCCGCGGAAATTCAACTCCCTTCCGGAGCTTCCTCCTCGTCCCCCGATTCCGATTCGTCGCCTTCCGGCTCAACCGGGGTGGCCGATACCAGCTTGTCCTCTTCCGACAGCGTAATCAATCGCACCCCCTGCGTATTGCGGCTGATGGTGCGGATATCCCCGACGGATATGCGAATCATCTGACCCCACTCCGTGATCAACATCAACTGGTCGTTGAAACGAACGGTATGGGCGTCGACCACCGGACCGTTCCGCTCGGAGGCCCGGATCGTAATGACCCCCTTCCCGCCGCGCCGCTGAACCGGGTATTCGGAAAAAAGTGTCCGTTTCCCGTACCCGTTTTCCGTAATGACGAGCAGCGAGGCTTGTTCGTCCGGAGCCACGACCTCAATGCTCTCCACCTGGTCGTTTTCCCGGCCCAATGTAATGCCCCGGACACCGCGGGTCGCGCGGCCCTGGTCGCGCAGTTGATTCTCGTTGAAGCGAATGCTCATGCCCTTGTGGGTGATCAGCATCAGGTCGTCATCGCCGTTCGTCAACCGCACGCCGATCAACCGGTCACTCTCATCAATGGCAATGCCGATGATGCCCCCCGCCCGGGGATTTTTGAACGCCGACAAGTTGGTCTTTTTGACCACGCCGCGCGCGGTCGCCATGACCAGGTGGTTGGTTTCCGAGAATTCACGGACCCGGATCATGGCCGCGATTTTTTCATCATTGCTGATTTCCAGCAGGTTTACGATGGCCTTTCCCTTGGTGGCGCGCGCGCCTTCCGGGATCTCGTATACCTTCTTCCAGTACACACGGCCCCGTTCGGTGAAAAACAGGATGTAATCGTGCGTGGACGCCATGAAGACATGTTCCACATAATCTTCATCCCGCATTCCCATGCCGACCACACCCTTTCCGCCCCGCCGTTGGTTACGATAGGTGCTTACGGGGACCCGCTTGATGTAACCACTATGGGTGATCGTGATGACATAACTGCGGTCGGCGATAAGATCCTCAATGTTAATCTCGTCCTCGTCCGGGGTAATCTCCGTTCGCCGCTCATCGGCATACGTTTTTTTCAGATCCTTTAAATCTTCCTTGATCACCTCGTAGATCTTTTGATCCTGTGCCAGGAGATCCCGCAGATAGTTGATCAGCTTGATGATTTCCAGGTATTCCTCGTCAATTTTGGCCCGCTCGAGATTGGTCAGCTGATACAACCGCATATCCAGAATGGCGTTCGCCTGTATTTCGGTCAGGCCGAACCGTTTCATCAAATCCGCGCGCGCCTGGTCACGGTCCCGCGCGCCCCGGATGGTCTTGACCACTTCGTCGAGATGGTCGAGCGCGATTTTCAATCCTTCCAGGATATGCGCGCGCGCCTCGGCCTTTTCCAGGTCGAACCGGGCCCGGCGGGTAACCACATCGAAGCGATGATGCAGAAAGCACTGCATGATCTGCTTGAGATTCATCACGCGCGGTTGGCCCCGGTCGATGGCCAACAGAATGGCCCCGAACGTCATCGCCAGCGGGGTCTGCTTGAAAAGGTTGTTCAGTAAGACGCGGGGGATCGTTCCGCGTTTCAACTCGATCACGATGCGGATGCCGTCCTTGTCCGATTCGTCCCGGATATCCGAAATACCCTCCAGTTTCTTCTCCTGTACCAGGTGCGCGATCTTCTCGATAAGAGAGGATTTGTTGAGCGCATAAGGAATTTCCGTGATGACGATATTTTCCTTGCCGTGACGATCCGACTCAATGCCGGCCTTTCCCCGCAACTTGATCAGGCCGCGGCCGGTTTCATACATGCTCTTAATGGGGGCCAGTCCGCAGACCACGCCGCCGGTCGGAAAATCGGGTCCCTTGACGTACTGCATCAGATCCGCTATGGAGGCCTCGGGGTGATCGATCAAGTGAATCAACGCGTCCGTCAACTCCCCCAGGTTGTGCGGCGGGATATTGGTAGCCATTCCCACCGCGATCCCGGTGCTCCCGTTAGCCAGCAGGTTGGGCAGGCGGGCCGGCAGCACAACGGGTTCCTGCAGGGTTTCATCAAAATTGGCGCGCGTATCAACCGTCCGTTTATCTATATCGGCCAGCATTTCCCCGGCCATGCGGTTGAGGCGGCATTCCGTGTAGCGATAGGCTGCGGGCGGATCGCCGTCAACACTGCCGAAATTGCCCTGACCGTGGATGAGGGGATACCGCATGGAAAAGTCCTGGGCCATGCGAACCATGGTGTCGTACACGGCGGCATCGCCGTGCGGATGAAAATTACCGATGACTTCGCCGACGACCTTGGCGCATTTTACAAACGGTTTGTTGTGCGTCCAGCCGCGCTCGTGCATGGCGTATAAAATGCGCCGATTGCCGGGCTTCAAGCCGTCGCGCGCGTCCGGAAGGGCGCGCCCCACAATTACGCTCATCGAGTAATCGATGTACGCGCGCTGCATTTCGTCTTCAATATTGACCGGCTCAATTCGCTCGTTGGGATTGTACATATCAGATATCCAGATTCTTGACGTTCAAAGCGTTGTCCAGAATGAACTCACGGCGCGGGGCCACCTCGTCCCCCATCAACACCGTGAAGGTTCCATCCGCCCTTACCAAATCCTCCAGCATGACTTTCTGCAGCTTGCGGCGTTCGGGATCCATGGTGGTTTCCCAAAGCTGCTCCGGGTTCATTTCGCCGAGCCCTTTGTACCGTTGAATCGCCAGGCCCTTCCGGCCGTGCTCGCGCACGATGTTCAGGAAATCCTGCAACGAATATACCGGAATCCGGATGTCGCCCTGATCGACCAGGTGATACATGGGCTTTTCGGCGGCAAACAGGGATTCCGGCGCCAGCCCCTTCTTTTCGAGAAAAGAAATCTGTTTGGCCAATGCGGAAGCCCAGAAAATCTCCGTCCACCGCAAGCCGGCCCCCGAGTCGTCCTCTTCATTGTCATCCGTGAAAATCGTCAGCTGCCGGCCGAGTTGCCGCTCCATGTTTTCACGGAAAAGGCGCAATTCCTCCTCCGTGTACACATAGTGATGCTCTCGGCTTCCGTTTTCGTCAACGGTGACACGGTACAGGGGGAAATCCCCCGTCTTGGGATGCCGGTGCGCCAGGTATTCCTGCAGCGTAATGCCCTTTCGGGTCAGGCGCTTTCCGATTTCCTCGATTTCCGTCAGGCATTCCAATATGCCCTTCAGTTGAGCCGGCGTGAAGGCTTCCTTGTTCCGGTTGTCCACCAGCTGCATCTCCTCCATCCCCAGCTCAAGCAACACGCGGGTCAACTGCACGTCGCTTTCGAGGTATTCCTCGCGCTTGCGCCGCTTGATCTTATACAGCGGCGGCTGGGCGATATACACGTAACCGCGCTCAAGCAACTCGGTCATCTGCCGGTAAAAGAACGTCAACAACAAGGTCCGGATATGCGAACCGTCCACGTCCGCATCGGTCATGATAATGATGCGATGATAGCGGGCCTTGGCAATGTCGAATTCCTCCTTGCCGATCCCGGTTCCGATGGCGGTGATCATGGTCCGGATTTCCTCGTTGTTCAAAATCTTGTCCAGCCGGGCCTTTTCCACGTTCAGTACCTTGCCCCGCAACGGCAGGATGGCCTGGAAGCGCCGGTCGCGACCCTGTTTGGCCGACCCGCCCGCGCTGTCGCCCTCGACAATAAATAGCTCCGAACCGGCGGGATCCTTTTCGGAACAATCCGCCAGTTTGCCCGGTAACGTGCCGCTGTCCAAGGCGCTCTTCCGACGCGTTAGATCGCGGGCCTTCCGCGCCGCCTCCCGGGCGCGCGCGGCCAGGACGGCCTTTTCAATCACGCGTCGCGCGATCGATGGGTGCTGTTCCAGGTAGGCGCTCAATTCATCATTCACAATGGATTCCAAAATGCCCTGGACTTCCCCGTTGCCCAGCTTGGTCTTCGTCTGCCCCTCAAATTGGGGGTCGGGTACCTTGACGCTGACCACGGCGGTAAGTCCTTCGCGAATATCGTCTCCGCTCATGGAAATCTTATCGTCCTTCAACAGCTTGTTCGACCGGGCATAGTTGTTGATGGTGCGCGTCAGGGCGCCGCGAAACCCGCTCAAATGCGTCCCGCCCTCAACCGTGTTGATATTGTTGGCGAAAGAAAAAATGGTTTCCTGGTAGGAGTCCGTGTACTGAAGCGCGATTTCCACGGCCACATGCTCCTTCTCCTTTTCAATATAAATCACCTTCGGATGGAGCGCGTTCTTGTTCCGGTTCAAGTGATCAACGAATTCCCCGATGCCCCCGTCGTAACGGAACGTTTCCTCCCGGGACGGCTCTTCCTGGGTCAGCGTGATCTTCAAGCCCTTGTTCAGGAACGCCATCTCGCGGAGACGCGCCGACAGAATGTCCCAGTTGAATTCCGTTTCCTGGAAAATCGTGGAGTCGGGCAGAAACGTGATCTTGGTTCCTGTCCCCTTGGTCTTCCCGATGGTTTCCAGTTTGGATACGGGCGCGCCCCGGGCGAACCGTTGATGATACACACTGCCGTTCCGACGAACTTCCACCTCAAACCATTCGCTCAAGCCGTTTACACACGACACCCCCACACCGTGCAGACCGCCGGATACCTTGTAGGAGTCGTGATCGAATTTTCCGCCCGCGTGCAGCGTGGTCAATACCACCTCCACCGCGGGCTTCTTCTCCGTCGTGTGCATGTCCACGGGAATCCCGCGCCCGTCGTCATTGATGGAGATCGATCCGTCGGCATTCAACGTCACGTGAATATGACCGCAATACCCCGCAAGTGCCTCATCCACGCTGTTGTCCACCACTTCGTATACACAATGATGCAACCCGCGAAGGCCCGTGTCGCCAATATACATGGCCGGACGCTTGCGTACGGCCTCAAGCCCCCCCAGCACGGTGATATTCTGCGCATCGTACCGGGCGCCTCCCTTCTTTGCCGTTTCCTGCGGGCGGACATCCTCAACCGCCTCCACAGCCGCCCCTGACTCGCCCGAGCCCACCCGGTTTTCTTTAGAAGATTTTCTTTTTTTATTGACTTTCATTATCGTAAATTTCCATGGGAAAAATTTGGCTAATTGTAGCGGAGAACCGGGCGATTCGGCAACGAAATACATCATCTTTTTCGCACGGGTACGCCGATTTATCGTCCCCCCACGATAACTCATAATGTGCGTTTTATCAATAGATTACAGAGCGCATCAAAATTATTATAATTGACAAAATAATACCCATTCCTTCCACAGTTCTTCCGGGCGGGAAAATTGCGTTTCAAAGGAAGGCGCCCGGCAGGAATCTTCATGTTTGGGATCGAACCGCCATCAGAGTTTGATGGGATGCCGCCGCGTCACAATACCCCCTCCGGGACCGTCTTCGATGAATAGAATACCCCCGTGGAAATGCCGGCCTGTTCCAAAGGTGGATGGACATACGATCGGATTGAATTTCGACCAGGTGCGCGCGCCGCGCGTGGCGTCGGCCAGGATTCGCGCAACCGGATATTTGGGTTTCCACTGGGGCATGCGGGATACAATCCGGGCGAGTGTCAATAACCCTGGCGCGTGCAGGTGTCCCAGGATGGTCTGATGAATCTGGTGCATGCGCTCACGCACAGCCGCCAGTTCGTACAAGGCGGTCAAGGCGCCGGGATCATGACAAAACAAGAGAATGCGCGCGGTATCGGGAAGACCGGAAAAGGTTTCATTCACGCGTTCCTTGTGTTCGGCGCTGATCCGCTTCCACTCCGGTATCTCCTCTTCGCGGGCTTCGGGAAAAAACATATCGAGTGTGAATAAGGAGGAATTGATCCCGATAAGATGATATGGCCCATCCTGTTCATGCCAGAAAGACTGGATGCCGAGGTCCCGCTCTCCCCGGTACAGGCTTTCCAGCCGGATGCCGCCGCTTCGAATCAATGTGCTGTATTTTCCGAGTTCGTGATCGCCGAATACAAAATGACATCGTCCGGGGAATAACTCGCGAATAAGGGTAATCGCCTGCGCCGCGCTCTCAAAGGTGTGAATATCGCTCAAACCGGTACCGCCGGCATCCCCCGCGTAATCCCCATTGGCAATGACCCAGTCCGGGGCATACTCCAGCGTATGCTCCAAGGCCTTCATGAAACACGCTTGGCGGGCTTCCGGATGCCAGTTCCAGAACCGGCGGCGCACGGTATATAGCAGGCGCCGCCAGGACCGGCGAACCGATGACACCCCATGCCCGATCGCCCGGGCACTGTCCACGTACAGCTCATACTCGCCGGGCCCCAGAACATGAATATCGGAAATAACGGCCAGGCGCATGATGTGCTGATTCCCCCGTCCTACAGGAGGCCCCCGACGCCGATGCGGAAATAATATGCGTCGTTCAGTTTATAATCTTCGCCGCGTTCGAAATTCAAGCTCCTGTTTACCGCATGCCCGGCCTCAAACCGCCAGAGAAGGTTCTCGGCAAAAATGCGTTCGACCCCGAGGTGAAACCGCACTTCCTCGTAGCGCAAGGAACGACGGTCGTCACTGCGCTTCAGTCGATACTGCATGTGTTGCTGAACATCAAACCCGGCCGTGAAACCCCAGTGCAGGGCCGGACGATACACCAGGCGCGAGCCGGGATACCCCGCGTCCAGGAGAAAGAAATCGCCGAGCTCCCAGCGAAGCAGAATCCGGGGATCCACCAGCCGGTCAAACCCCGGAAAGAACGCGACGCCCGTTTCCAGCGATACGTCCGAACGAACGGCGTGAATGCCTGACAAGGCAAACGGCACATACATGTCCCGCCATCCAAGATCCCGTAGATCGGAATATAAGCCCGGCTCCATCTTGAGGCGCAGGGCATACCCGTCGTCGAAACGCATGATATAGTCAAGATCCAGTCGTGCGGCCGTCACCTGCGTCGGCAGGCCGATCCCGCCGCCGCCCGTAAAATACATGGTGTCGAAACCGGCTTGAATGTCCAGGTCGCCGCCCGCCGTCCGGTAATAATAAAGGCCCGCGCGTGCCCCGATCTCGGTGAGTCCGAAATGCCCGGCGTCGGGCTCCTTCGCGTCCTCATTGGTCATATACCCGAAATAAACCTCCCAGATCGGATCTTCAATCCGGTCGAGAATCTGGCAATAAGGCGCCAGCCCATATTGGCCCCGAACCGGGCCCGACACCATTCCCGCGAGAACTACGGCCGCTAAAAGCGTTCGCATCGTATGTGTCATCTGGTTTCCTTTCTTCCTTGCCCTATTCTACGTCCGAAGCGCCCGGGCTTCAAACCGCCGTTCGACGGTTTGCCATTACCCGGCCATGATATCGCGGGAAGAGCGCCCATGAAATGAAATTCATATCGTTCGCGTGGCGGGGGAAACCGGCTTTGCCGGAAAGGTAACACGCGGCGCGTCGAGAGATACGACGTCGCAACGGCGGCCCGGGAATGGATGAGGGAACCGGAATCATTCCCGAAACGGAAGAACCCCGTCCAGTGTGTCGGCGCCGGCAAGCAGCATGACCAGCCGATCCACCCCGAGCGCGATCCCCCCGGACGGTGGCATGCCCGCCCGCAAGGCGGCCAGGTAATCCGGGTCCGGTTCATACGATGCCGCGCCCCGGGCCCGCCGCTCCCGGTTACAGGCGATGAAACGCGCCTCCTGTTCGTCCGCGTCCGTCAACTCGGAATACGCGTTGGCCAGTTCCATGCCGCCCACGTACAGCTCCCACCGTTCGGCCACATCGGGCCGCGTTCCCTTCCGGCGCGCCAGCGCCGCGGATTCAACGGGATAATCCGTCAATACGACCGGCGCGTCCAGCGCGCCGAGCGCGGGTTCGATGCGGTCCGCCATGTCCAGGTCGAACCGGTCCGGATCGTAGTCGGTGACCGGGTTCCATCCGGCCCACCGGCTATAGGCCTCGGCCACCGTCAGGCGCTCCCAGTCGCCCCTCAAATCGATACGTCGTCCGCCGCGTACCAGTGCCTTTCCGCCCAGCAGCGCGTCCGCAATCCGGGCAAACAAATCCCGTGTGTCACACAGGATATCCTCGTAATCCGCATGCGCGCGGTACCATTCGAGCATGGTGTATTCCGGCTGATGATAGGGACCGCGCTCACCCCGCCGGAAACACGGGCCGATCTGAAAAAGACGTTCGTATCCCGCGGCCAGCAGGCGCTTCATGTGCAGCTCCGGGGACGTGCGCAAATAATGATCCTCGCTCGCCATGGCGTCGATGTGGGGTTCCGGCGCCGGGTACTTAAGGCGCACCGGGGTTTCAACTTCCAGAAAATCCCGCTCGTGAAAGAACGCACGCGTGACCCGCAATAGAGTACTGCGAATCAACAGCGCGCGTTGATACGGCCCCAAATGGTTGGATTCGGTTTTAGACATGCATTATGGAATATCCAATATCCAACAAGGAATAACCCGGGAATCAATTTGAAAACTTGGGCATTCCATGTTGGCTGGCTATTGAATATTGAATTCTAACCCAAGGTTACGAGGCAAAAAATGCGATATTTCCGAGAAAGGCACTCCCTTGCTCCTCTTTTTCTCCACTACATTTTCAGGACCGCGAGGCCCAGTCTTCGCCTGCGGCTTCGCCCTGACTCGCGCGGTCTCTCCCGCCGGATAAGCCCGTTTCTTGAATAATGGAGGGACGCGCTTCCGCGCGTCCGGGTCACGCGGAAGCGTGACCCTCCATCTTCGGGAGGGTCGGCGGCCTCTCCGACCGAGACCCACCCACATGGTACGATGGGGCATCGACCCGACAGTAGATGTTCCTTTCGTTAAAGAACTACTGTCGAACTTGGGTTCAGCCGCCGTGCGGCCTCACCCCTTGCTGACCCGGTCCGCGTACTTGCCGGTACGTGTGTCGATTCGGACCAGGTCGCCTTCATTGATGAACAGAGGAACCTGGATCTCGTATCCGTTGTCCAGCTTCGCGGATTTCAAGACGTTCGTCGCCGTGTCGCCCCGCGCCCCGGGTTCGGTCTTCGCGATCCGCTTTTCAATGAAATAGGGCAAGGTGATTTCAATCGGCCGATGGTTGTGGAAAAGCACCTGGACGTCCATGTCCTCCACCAGGAAATAGCGCTGGTCCCCCAGGATATCCTCCCCGATAATGACCTGTTCGTAGGTGTCCGTATCCATAAAGACATGGTGGTGGCCTTCCGGATGCGAATAGATCAAGTCCCGTTCTTCAAGGTTTGGCTTGTCGATTTTATCCACGGATCGGTAGGTTTTGTCCGTGGTGGCGTCCGTGATCAGGTTCTTGATCTTGCAACGATACAGCGCCTGTCCCTTGCCGGGCTTCACAAACTGAAAATCCACGACCACACAGGGATCGCCATCGATTTCGATTTTCAACCCTTTTCTCAAATCCGACGCGTTGTACATATTCCAATCCTCCGGAAAAAGTGTGGACTATGCCCGATGCCGAAGTTCATGCCAAGTTTAAATGCCCGGCCGGGAAAGCCGCTCCACGTCGTCCATGCATAGGCCACCCTTCACGGAGACGCTTGATTTTGCGGGCCCAGTTGATACATTGTCCCCCCAGAAGCAAACCATGCCGGATGGTGTAATGGTAGCACAGCAGACTCTGGATCTGTGAGTCTAGGTTCGAATCCTAGTCCGGCAATTTTCTTGGAGACAAAATAATGGCAAAACGTGTTATTTCCATCACGGAATTCGACCGCCAGCGGCTGGAAGAGCTTCTTGCGGTGGCGGGGGATTTCGAGTACCGAAACCGGGGCGATCTCAAGGGCTTTGCAGAAGAACTCGAGCGGGGAAAACTGGTGGACTCCAAGGAGGTGGAGCCGACCGTTGTGACCATGAACACCCGCGTCCGCCTGCGTGACCTGGAGGCGGATGAAGTGATGGATTATACCCTCGTGTTTCCCCGCGACGCGGATATCGAAAAAGGCGCCATCTCGGTTATGTCCCCCATCGGAACCGCGATATTGGGATATTCCGAAGGCGATATCATAGAATGGGAAGTCCCCGACGGCAAACGCCGCATCAAGATCGAGAAAATTCTGTATCAACCCGAAGCGTCCGGAGACTATCACCTGTAACCGTCCGGTCCCTCTCCGGGAAATGCTTGTGCGAAACCGGGTGAATCCATGCCTGATGCCAACCGACCTGGAAATTTGGCCACGCGCATACTGTGGCTGGTTGTGCTTTCGATGCTGACGGGTGCGATTGTAAATGCCCTCCGGCCCGACGGCGGCCTGCCCTGGACGGAAGACTGGGCGCATCATGTCGAATCGCGCGCCCGGCGAGAGGGCATCGAACTCGTAAACGCGGAACAGGTTCGACGCATTCTGGAAGCGGGTACGCACGTCATCTTCGATGCCCGGCCCGCCCCCGAATACTTCGCCCGGGCCCTCCCGGGCGCCATTTCCGTGCCGTATCACGAAATTGAATACGCCTTTCTCGATGCCCGGATCTTTCTGACGCCGCAACAGCCGGTGCTGACCTATTGTTCCGATCCGACATGCGATGATGCGCTGCTTCTGGCCTTCTTCCTGCGCGATCACGGGTACACCAATGTGGTGCTGTTTCCGGGCGGAATGTCGGAGTGGCGGGCGGCCGGATATCCGGTGGAAGGCGTTAAAGTGAACGGGGAACCATGAATCCGCGATATCTCATCATGATGTGCCGCCTTGTACTGGGCGTCATTTTTCTGCTCGCTTGCGTGGAAAAAATCCTGTTTCCGCACGATTTTGCGATGGCGATTTTCCGATACCGCCTTTTGCCCCATTCCGCGATCAACCCGGTGGCCATTACATTGCCCTGGATGGAACTGACGGCCGCCATGGCCATTATCTTTTCGTATCGATTTCGCGATGCCGCATCCGCGCTCATACTCGGAATGCTGACCGTGTTTACCCTGGGCATCGCCATCAATCTCATTCGAGGGCTGGAAATTGCGTGCGGATGCACCACAACAGCGCCCACGGAAGACCTCATCAGCTGGGGCCACGTATTCCGCAATCTCGGCTACATGTTCCTCGCGGTCATCGTGCTCAAGGAGGAATGGCTCCTCACCCGCCTCCATCCCCGCCGTCGTCCGTTATAGCGCGCACGATCAGGATTCTCACGATGGCCTTTAACGCACGAAAAGACAGGCAAGAAGGCCTATCTAACGCCGGTATGTCGGCCATTCCGGGCCGACCCCGATCATCCCGGTGGCGCCCACATTATCATTCCTGTGAATGATTGTTGACAATTGTCTACAATATCGTAATATTATCTTCATGAAAACAATATCCATTCGAGACTTTCGAACCCGCCCGGCGAAGGTGCGAAGTCAAATATCAAAGGATTCTGAAGCATTATTGACAGCCAATGGACGACCGTTTGCTTTGGTGACATCTGTCACCGATGAAGATTACGAAGAGGTTGTCCGCGCCTTTCGAATGGCGCGCGCGCAATTGGCACTTCGAGAGATCCGGCGCGGGGCAAAGGAATCGGGCGTGGATCGGATGCGCATGGAGGAAATTAATGATATCGTCGCAACAACCCGACGCCGGCGCGGTGCAAAGGCGCGAGAAACCGGTCGATGAATAGTCGGTCATGCGTGATTTTGGACACGAATGAGCTGGTGTCCGGCCTGCTTTCCGAGTTGGGGGCCCCGGGTCATATCATGGACCTTGCGTTGGCCGGTCACCTTTCTCTCGGATACGATGAACGCATTCTCGCGGAGTATACGGACGTGTTGCACCGACCGGAACTCGATCTGGATGCGGGCCGGGGGGATGATGTGTTGCGATTATGCGAGATGTATGGACAGCGCGTGGTGACCGAACCATGGCCTCTGCGATTGCCCGATCCGGACGATGAAAAATTCCTTGCGGCGGCCGCCGCCCTTGCCGCGCCGTTGATCACCGGCAACCTTCGGCACTACCCCTCCGCCGTTCGGCGAAACGTGGAGGTGCTGTCGCCGCGCGCCTTTTTGGACGCATGGCCCCGAGCCTGATACCGGAAGCTCAATTCCCGAGAACCCGCTTCGCGCGATCGATCCGCCGGGAAATGGACGGGTGGCTGTGCAGCAGGAATTCGATCCAGGCCGGAGGCTGCCGGTCCGCCAGGTTCTGGTCCGCCAATTTTTCAAGCGCGCCGACCAGCGGTTCAGCCGTGCCGACGGCCCGGACCGCATAGGCGTCGGCGGCGTATTCGCGCACCCGCGAATAGGTGTTGGCCAGCGGCATGGCGATCAGCGAAAACACAAACAGGGAGAAAATGAAAATCGGAAATGCCCCGATGTCCTGAACCCCGGCGAATCCGAAATAATCCGCCAGCACGCGAAGTACCAGGTGCGCCGCATAAAATCCCAGGGCGGCCAGCACGGTACTGACCACAAGCAAGCGGGACATGTCGCGGTTCTTGTAATGGCCCACCTCGTGCGCGAGTACCGACAGGATTTCGTCCCGGCTGTAATCACCGAGCATGGTGTCCCCAAGTATGATGCGCCGTGTTCGGCCCAAGCCCGCCAAGGCCGCATTGGCCGTCTCCGTTTTCTCCTCCAGGCCCCACTTGAATACGCCGATGACCCGCAAGCCCGCTCGCTCCGCGAAATCGCGGACGGCTTGCGTAAGCTCCGAATCCTCAAGGGGTTCGAATTTGTGAAAAAGCGGCATGATCAGGACAGGCGCCACGGAGGACAACACCACCGAAAGCAGGACATACACCGCCGTGGCCCAAATCCACCAGATGTCGGGATACCACCGCAACAACGCATAGATGACGCTCAAAAACAGCGTCATCAACGTCAATTCCAGCGCCAGTCCCTTGAGGTAGTCCGCGAACCAACTGTTCATGCCCTGTTTGCTCAACCCGTAGCGGCGCTCGATGTGGTAATCGCCGTACAGGCTGATCGGAAACATGATGGCCGAAAAGATGAAGAGGGTGACCAGGATGTATAGCGTGTTAACCATCCACCATGCGTCGCCGAACCGATTCTCGAGCCCCTCGGTCAGTTGGGCGGAAAGGCCTGTGAACAGGTACAGGACAAGCAATAATACGGTAAGCGCGATCCGGACCACGAATAGTCGATTGTGAATGGATTCGTACTCGCGGGCTTGTTCCTGGCGCGACCGATCAGCGCCTTCGTCCGAAGAAGGATTGGATGGTTGGTCATCCATGATACTAGAGGGATTCGGTTAAACCCAGGATGACCAACAGGCGGTCCAGATCGTCGGGGGAGTAATAATCGATTTCTATGCGTCCGCGGACTTTCTTCCCGTTTGCCAACGTCCGGCTCGGTGTGATGCGGACACTGGTTCCAAATCGCGCATGCAGTTCATCCGTCAAATGCTGGAGATGGGACGCGGGAATATCCGAATGATCGCTGCGTGTTTTTCGGGTCGGTTTCTTGAGTTTCTCCACGATTTTTTCCAGCGTCCGTACCGACAGGCCTTCCTTGGCGGCCCGGTCAGCAAGCAGTTCCTGTTCGCGCGGGATGTCCACGCCGAGCAATACCTTGGCGTGTCCGGTGGAGAGCCGGCTCTCGGATATCATCGCGCGAACCGGGTCGGGCAAGCTCAACAGGCGCAGGGCATTGGCGACCGTGGCGCGGCCTTTGCCGACCCGCTCCGCGATCTGTTCCTGGGTCAACCCGAATTTATCGATCAGCGACTGGTAGCCCTCCGCCTCTTCAATCGGGTTGAGATCCTCCCGTTGCAGGTTCTCGATCAGGGCCAGCTCCAGTGCGTCCCGGTCCGATGCCTCCAGCACAATTACCGGCACATCCGTGAGTTCGGCTTCCTGTGCGGCGCGGAACCGGCGCTCCCCGGCAATGAGTTGATATCCGTTTTCCACTTCTCGAACCAGCAGGGGTTGCAACAGGCCGCGCTCGCGGACGGATTGCACCAGGTCCGCCAGTGCCCCCGCGTCGAATCGGCGGCGCGGTTGCCACGGACTCTTGTGGATGGTGTTGAGCGGGATTCGCGTGACGCCCTGGCCGGCCGCTTTGCCGGTTTCCGCCGCGGGGGCGTCCTTGATCAACGCGTTCAGACCGCGTCCCAGACCGATATGTTTCGCCATGATGACTCCCGATAAACTGGACTTGAGGATTTATACTTTATGTCGTAGCCGCCGGGATGAGTCAAGCTCCGCCCGCCGGAGTCCAGCAATTCTAATGATGGTGCCGTGACCATGATCAAGTCGGCCAAGAATGACCGACTTACTACAGTAAGACAGGCATTCCTGCCTGTCACCCGTGCGTTTAAGGCCGTAATTCCCCGCCGGGATTCCCCCCGCGTCTTTTCGGCCCCTGCTCCAGCAGAGCCTTCTTCTGTCCCATCGATACGGTATGTGGCCGGATTCCGCGTCCTCCCGAAGCAGGGGGCGGCACAGACGGGGATCGGGCCCCGTTCGGGCATTTCCGGGATTGATGAAACCGGTCGCAACAGGATAGCTTGTCGGAGTACGTCAATCGAAGGAATCTTGCAAAAACATGACGAAACCGTATGGCAACATCTTGTTTGATCTCGGAATGGTGCTGTTGCATATCGATTACGGCCCGGCCTTCAAGCGCGCGATGCCATATTTCGATGGGGCCGTCGGCTCCTCTCCGGAGGAATTCTTCACGCTGATCGGGCGGGATCCCTCCATTGATCGGTACGAACGAGGAGACATCACGGGGAAAGAATTCTTTCAACATTTTGTAAAGAAAACGGGTTTTCGGGGAACGCACGACGAATTTGTAGGAATCTGGCGGGATATTTTTATCGAAAACGAACCGATGATCCGGTTCGCCCGGGAACTTTCGAGGAAATATGACGTCTATCTGGCCAGCAACGCCAGCGATTTGCATATTCCGTATGTGCTGGAAGCCTTTCCGTCCCTCTGCTTCTACAAGGATGCGGCTTTTTCGTACCGGCTCCGTGCCACCAAGCCCGAACCCGCTTTCTATGAACGGACCCTGAAACAATTCGGCGTCACGGCCAATACGTGCCTGTTCATCGATGATCGGCCCGAAAACGTGGAAAGCGCGGAACTTTTTGGAATTCGTTCGATTTTATACACAAATCCCGAGGAAACCATCGCCCGCACGCGGAAAATTCTGGGGAAATAATTCAATTCCTATTTACATCCGGAACGTCATCGGTATATTCGGCAATCAACTTTCATGCAAACAAACCGAGGAGGTCGGAATGACGGCTACAAAGAATAAAAAATTACTGGATTGGGTGGATGAAGTCGCCGCCATGTGCCAGCCGGACGAGGTGGTCTGGTGCGATGGATCCAAAGAGGAATACGATCGGTGCACCAATGCCTTGGTCAAGGGCGGCACGTTTATCCGCTTGAATGACGAAATTCGCCCCAACAGCTTTTTCTGCCGTTCCGATCCGGCCGACGTAGCCCGGGTCGAGGAATTTACCTTCATTTGCTCGGAAAAGGAAGAAGACGCCGGGCCGACCAACAATTGGGCCGACCCCAAGGAAATGAAGACGACCCTCCGTAAGTTCTATGACGGATGCATGAAGGGCCGCACCATGTATGTGATCCCCTATTCCATGGGTCCTATTGGAAGCCCCATTGCCAAGGTCGGGATCGAATTGACCGACTCAGCCTATGTGGTGGTCAACATGCATATCATGGCCCGCGTAGGAACCAAGGTCCTCGAAGTGCTGGGCGACAGCGAAGACTTCGTGCGCGGTATCCATTCCATCGGCGCGCCGCTTCCGGAACCCAAAACCCCGGATGTCCCGTGGCCTTGCAACGCCGAAAACAAGTATATTACCCATTATCCGGAAACACGGGAGATCTGGTCCTACGGTTCCGGCTACGGCGGAAACGCCCTGCTCGGTAAGAAATGCCATGCCCTGCGCATCGCCTCCGTCCAGGCCCGCGATGAGGGCTGGATGGCTGAGCATATGTTGATCTTGAAGATCACCTCGCCCGAGGGTGATGTGAAATATGTGGCCGCCGCGTTTCCCAGCGCCTGCGGCAAGACCAACCTGGCCATGATGGAGCCCACCATTCCGGGTTGGAAGGTGGAAACCATAGGCGACGATATCGCATGGATGAAATTCGGTGAGGACGGCCGTTTGTATGCCATCAATCCGGAAGCCGGATTCTTCGGCGTGGCGCCGGGTACCAGTATGGCTTCCAATCCGAATGCCGTGCGCACCCTGCACGCCAACAGCATCTTCACCAACTGCGCCATCACGCCGGACGGCGATATCTGGTGGGAGGAAATGACCGACGAACAGCCGGAACAACTGTTCGACTGGCTGCGGAGACCTTGGACGCCGAAGTGCGGACGAAAAGCCGCGCATCCCAACTCCCGGTTTACCACCCCGGCCCGCCAGTGCCCCGTGATTGCGGACGAATGGGAAGACCCGAAGGGCGTGCCCATCGACGCCTTCCTCTTCGGCGGCCGGCGCGCCACCACGATCCCGTTGGTCAACGAGGCCTTCGATTGGCAGCAAGGAACGTTTCTGGCCTCCGTGATGTCTTCTGAAAAGACGGCCGCCGCCGCGGGCAAGGTCGGTGAAGTCCGCCGCGATCCCATGGCCATGCTGCCGTTCTGCGGATACCACATGGGCGACTACCTCGCGCACTGGATCCGGATCGGCCGATCCGCCGACGAAACGAAGCTTCCGAAAATCTACTACGTGAACTGGTTCCGCAAGAGCGACGACGGAAAGTGGCTCTGGCCCGGATTCGGCGAAAACAGCCGGGTTCTGAAATGGATCTGCGAACGCTGCGCCGGAAAGGCGGAAGCCCAGGAGACCCCCGTTGGTTACCTTCCCACGCCGGAAGCCATCGATGTAGAAGGACTCGATCTATCCGGACAGGAACTGGACGAATTGCTCAAGGTCAACACCGAAGAATGGCTCAAGGAATTACCCGACATGGCCAAGCACTACGACCAATTCGGAGAAAAATTGCCGAACGAGCTTCGGGAAGAGCTTGAGAAGCTTGAAGAACGACTGAAAAAAGCCTGATGCGCGGGTTTTCGGTTTCCAACAAAGCATAGCCTAACCCTGCCACACGGCCCGCTTGGGCCTGCTTGGGGGGGGCATCTCCTTCACAGCAGGAATCGCGGCGGGAATACCGCCATATCGCGGTGCCGGCACAAAAAAGGGGGAGGCCGTGTCCGGCGGGTGACAGGGGCACAGGGTTAATGCCGCGGACCGACCTCCCATCACTGGAGTCGTATATCCCAGACCAACCTTACACGGGGGATAAATTTTTTTCGAAGGACTCCGTATTTCAAAGGAATATTGGATAATCCGGTCATTTTTTTCTCCTCTCAGGGGGCTGGGAACGGGTCTTCATTGTCATATTTCCCCGGGGACGGTATACAGGAGAAAGAAGTAGTTCCGGGAGGTGATCCAGATGTCTTTATTGGTGGTGCACGTGCATGTTCATGTGAAGCCGGAATGCGTGGAGGCCTTCAAAGCCGCCTCGCTCGCAAATGCACGTTGCAGTCTTGAGGAGCCGGGGGTGGCCCGTTTTGACGTGGTCCAACAACAAGATGATCCCCGCCGCTTTGTATTGGTCGAGGCCTACAAAACACCCGACGCCCCCGCCGCGCACAAGGAAACCGCGCACTACGCCCAATGGCGGGATGCCGTCGCGGACATGATGGCCGAACCGCGGTACAGCGTGAAATACGTCAACCTCTTTCCGGATGATCAGGGGTGGTGACCCGCCACGCGATTTCCAATGATTGGAAGCAAAGGCGCGAAATAGTTCCAACGACTGGGAAAAAGCATGAACTTTGAATTTGCCACAGCCGGAAGAATCATCTTCGGGGAAGGGACCGTCGGAACCGTGCCGGCCCTGGCGGCCGAATCGGGAAAACACGTGTTACTCGTAACCGGCCGTTCCCGTCGATACGCGTCCGCGCTTCTCGGTCGGCTTAAGGATCAGAATACCCGCGCAACCGAGTTCAGCGTTTCCGGCGAACCCACCACGGAAACGATCGCGGAGGGTTTGAATCGGGCGCGCGAAGCCGGTTGCGATGTGGTCGTCGGCATCGGCGGCGGAAGCGTAATGGATACGGCCAAAATGATTTCCGCGCTGATGACGAACGAGGGCGATGTGCCGGATTATCTTGAGATCATCGGCCGGGGCAAACCGCTGGCGCGCCCCGCCGCGCCGTTCATCGCCGTTCCGACCACGGCCGGGACCGGCGCCGAGGTGACCCGTAACGCCGTGGTGGGGTCCCCGGAACACCGGGTCAAGGTCAGCATGCGAAGTCATCTTATGCTGCCGCGATATGCCGTGGTGGATCCCGAACTCACGTACGATCTTCCGCGCGCGGCGACGGCCGCGTCGGGATTGGACGCGTTGACCCAGCTTATGGAGGTTTTCGTGAGCGATAATGCGAACCCGGTCACCGACGCGGTGTGCCGCGAGGGTTTGCGACGTGCGGGGAGTTTGCGCACGGCGTGGGAAGACGGGCGGGACGCGAAGGCGCGTTCAGACATGTGCCTTGCGGCACTCTTCAGCGGGATGGCGCTGGCCAACGCGCGGCTGGGCGCCGTACACGGCTTGGCCGGACCGCTCGGCGGCATGTACCCGGCGCCGCACGGCGCGGTGTGCGCTCGGCTGTTGCCGTTTGTCATGGAAGCCAATATCACGGCCCTGCAGGCGCGCGATCCGGATCACACGTCGTTGTGTCGTTATGAAGAAATCGCGAAAATGCTGACCGGACGGCCCGGCGCCGGAACCGAAGACGGGCTTGCCTGGGTGCGGGACCTGTGCGAAACCCTTGATGTTCCGCCGTTGGCGGCATACGGCATCGCCGAAACGGATTTTGCCGACATCATCCCCAAATCCCGCCGATCGAGCAGCATGAAAGGCAATCCCATCGAACTGACCGATGAGGAATTACGTGCGATCTTGAATCGCGCGTTGTAGGGGTTTTTTAGCCCGGATATTACACAACTTGTCGTGCAATATCGCCGTGAGTGATAAGCTCGTCTTGAACACGTCTGTAGTTCAACAAAGCGCCGTCCTGGGGCTGTATCAAAACCGATTTCTGGCTCGTCAAGACCCTCGCCCCAGCCCTTAACAACAGAGCAACTGTTATTCGTTGGTGATGGAGGGCGAAGCTCCTGCTGAGCCGTGAGACAGGCGATGCGTGCGGAGCGATCCCGGCTCGGCGAGAGCCTCGCCCCAGCCCTTAACAACAAAGCAACAGTTATTCGTTGGTATGGAGGGCGAAGCTCCTGCTGAGCCGGGAGACAGGCGATGCGTGCGGAGCGATCCCGGCTCGGCGAGAGCCTCGCCCTCCACCTAAAATTAACGGTTATTCGTTGATATGGGGGGGGCGAATCCCGCGGTTGCGGTATGAGCGGTTTCTTGACACAGCCCGCACAGGATCCGGTGCGGGCATTTTTCGGTTGCAATAAGTGTCTAAATAGTTGTACATATAATTATGGCTAATTGGGGAACATTATTTAGTACGGTAAGCCAGGCGGAGATCCTGAGGGCCTTGTCGCATCATGCGGATCCCATCGGTTTGCGGCAGGCGGCGAGACTCGCAGACGTACACCCGCATTCAGCGGAATTGGCGTTGTCCTCACTGGTCGAAGCGGGAATGGTGAAGAGGAAACGAAGGGGCTCCCGCGCATTATACCATCTGAACCGGAACCATCCGCATGCCGAGGTGCTCATGCCGGTATTTGAGGCTTCGGAACGCGGCTTCATCAAAATGCGGAGCCGTTCCTTGAATCGCACGGCGCGTCGTATTCTACCGTTGTTGAACCGGGCGAACAAAATCCGCGCGCACGCAAGGAGATCGAAGGATGAAGCTCGATAAGCTGTTCCAATCGGCCGTGGCTGAACTACGCAGGAGAAAGGTCCCCTTCGCCGTGGCCGGCGGGTTTGCCGCCGACCTGTACCGGCGCGAGCCCCGGCTGACCATGGATGTGGACTTGGTCATAGCAACCGGGACGAAGGGACTTCGAACGGCCGCGGAAATCATCCGTTCATTGGGTTTGCACGCGGGCATAGCCCGCGAGGCCGATCTGGCGGGCGGCCCGCTCTTCGCTATCCGTCGCAAGAGCACGAAACCGCTCATGGTGTTTGGGCGCGCCAAGGACGACACGTCCGGAGAAGGCGTTGATATCCTTCTACCGGCCATTCCCTGGGCTGGGGAGGCCGTAACACGCGCGCAATTCAACCAGGTGAATTTCGGTTTTGGCCCGGTGCCGGTGCTCACGCTCGAAGATGTCATTCTCTCCAAGCTGCATGCCTTATCCTCGACGCGCCTGCGAGCCAAGGACATGGACGACCTGCAATCTATTTTTGATGCCGGCCACACGCCGGACTTGCCGTATTTGTCGGGGGCCATGCACCGGCTCCATATCGTCATTCCCAAGGAAGCGGCGCCTTTTCTTCCCAAGACGATCATCACCCTGTCGCGAGATGTTGCCCGAACTCGGCGGAAGCGGTGACCCGGAGCCACGGAGGTTTCGGTCCGTGCGCAAGGATGCCGGAACAAAGGGACGAGCGTATGCGAAGCGCCGCACGACCCTCTTCGGTCTTAATGCCGGAAATGGCGCATCCCGGTGAAGGCCATGGCAATGCCGTATTGATCGCACTTGGAGATTACTTCTTCGTCCCGTTTTGATCCGCCGGGTTGAACGATATTGCGGATGCCGGCCTCCGCCGCGTATTCAATGCTGTCGGCGAACGGGAAGAAGGCGTCGGACACCAACACGCAATCGTGCAGAATCTCCATTTGATATTCCGGAAGGGTTTTTCCATATACCTTCTCGGTCGCGAATAATTTTTCCATGTTTTCGGTACAACGTGCCAGCGCCAGTTTGCGCAGGGCGTCCACCCGGTTCGGTTGGCCGGCCCCCATGCCCAGTTGCATGAATTGGCCCGGCGCGTACTCGCGTACGATGACAATAGCGTTGGATTTGACGTGTTTACAGGCGGCGATGCCGAATTCAGCCAATGCGCGGCGTTCTTCCGGAAACGGTGTTTCCGTCGGCACAAACCAGTTATCCATCAGCCCGATATCGCGGCTCTGGACAAGCAATCCGCCGGAAATCGGGCGAACCGTATTTCCCGGCGGAAGCGGGGCCAGGGGGCGCGTGAGCTTGAGGAGGCGCAGGCTGGCGCTCTTTTGCTTGAGGTATTCCAGCGCGTCTTTGTCAAAGTCCGGCGCGATCAGTACCTCGACGAAACGCCCTTTCAACTGCTCGGCCATGTCGAGCGTTACCCGCCGTGTAACCGCGATCACGCTGCCGAACGCCGAAACCGGATCGCCGGCCCAGGCCGCTTCAAACGCTTCGGAAAGATTCTTTCCCGTGGCGTAGCCACAGGGATTGGAATGCTTGATGATGGCCACACCGGTTTGATCGGCCAGCTCCCGGGCCGCTTCCAGGGCGGCGTCGCCATCGAGATAATTGTTGTAGGAAAGCTCCTTCCCGTGCCATTGCTCCGCGTGGGCCAGCGTTGCGCCGGAGGTGTGCGCATCCCGGTAGAGCGCCGCTTCCTGGTGTGGGTTCTCCCCGTACCGCAGGGTGGTTCCCGCGCCATAGGCCAACACAAAGGGCGGCGCCTGCTTCTCCGCCGGGATGTGTTCGCAGAGATAGTGCGCGATGGCGGCATTGTACGCCGCCAGCCGTGCGAACACTTTTTGCGCCAGTTCCATCCGAAGGGCTTCCGTGGTTTGCCCCTGGTGGGTCTTCATGTCCTCCAGTACGCGGGTATAATCGGCCGGATCGACGACGACGGTGACGGCACTGAAATTCTTGGCGGCGGACCGAAGCATGGCAGGGCCGCCGATGTCGATGTTCTCGATCGCGTCCTCAAACGAGGCGGTTTTATCGGCGATCGTGTCTTCAAAGGGATACAGATTGACACAAACCAGGTCAACCGGCGCCAATCGGTGTTCCTTCATGGTTTGCACATGCTCCGCCCGGTCCCGGCGAAAAAGGATGCCGGCGTGCACGTGCGGGTGAAGTGTCTTGACGCGCCCGTCGAGCATCTCGGGAAACCCGGTGAATTCAGACACATCGGTGACGGCGATGCCGGCATCGCGCAACGCGCCGGCCGTTCCCCCGGTGGACAGTATTTCAACGCCCATTTCCGCCAATGCGGAGGCAAACTCCACCATGTTTGTTTTGTCGCTGACACTAATGATGGCTCGTTGGATTTTGTTCATACCGGTTCCTTAACCATTTAAGCGGTGGTTGTTGATTATGTTGAAGATCGGCCCGCTCTCTTGCCCAGTCCCAAGGCCCGGAAGGCCCGGTCCACGTGCCGGAAATGTTTCTTCAGGTCGAACGCCGCTTCCAGAGCCTCCGGCTTGATCCGCCGCTTGATATCGGGATCGTTTTCGAGCAGGGTCTTGAAATCGTTTCCGTCCTCCCAGGCCTTCATCGCGTTACGTTGAACCCATCGGTAGGCCATCTCCCGGGACACGCCCTGTTCGGTTAACATCAGCAACACGGACTGCGAGTGCACGAGTCCGTGTGTGGCGTTCAGGTTCTGTTCCATACGCTTCGGATACACCTTCAACGTGCGCACCAGGTGTTCGAGTTTGGCCAGCATGTAATCGAGGGCGATACAGGCGTCCGGCAGGATCACGCGCTCGGCGGAGGAGTGGGAGATATCGCGTTCGTGCCACAAGGCCACATTCTCCATGGCGGTTAACGCGTAACCCCGCACCAGGCGCGCCATGCCGCAAAGCCGTTCTCCAATGATGGGATTCTTTTTGTGCGGCATGGCGGAGGAACCCTTCTGATCTTTTCCGAAATGTTCTTCCACCTCGAGCACCTCGGTACGCTGAAGATGGCGGAATTCCTGGGCCCACCGCTCCACGGACGAGGCGACGAGTGCCAGGGTGGATACAAATTCCGCATGACGATCCCTTTGGAGGATTTGGGTGGAAAGCGTGGCGGGTTTTAATTTAAGCCGCGTACACACGTATTTTTCTATGGCGGGATCCAGGTGCGCATGGGTGCCGACCGCGCCGGAAAGCTGCCCGACGCGCACGGTTTCACGCGCAGCCTCCAGGCGCTTCAGGGCGCGGCCGAATTCGTCGTACAGCAGAGCCATTTTTAGCCCAAACGTCGTGGGTTCGGCATGTACGCCGTGCGAGCGTCCGATCATGGGGGTGTATTGGTATTTCCGCGCTTTTTGAGCGGCGGCCCGTCGCACGGTTTTCACCCCTTGAATGAGCAGGTCGGACGCTTGGACCATCTGAACCGCAAGCGCTGTGTCCAACACGTCGGAACTGGTCAACCCCTTGTGTATATACCGGGCCGAAGGACCCACATGTTCGGCCACACAGGTCAGAAAGGCGATTACATCATGATCGACTTTCTGCTCGATTTCCTCGATTCGTTGAATGTCGAAACGTGCTTTCTTTTGTATCCGCTTCAGATCCGGTCCGGGGATCTGACCCCGTCGATGCATGGCCTCACAAGCCAGCACCTCGATGGCCAGCCAGTTTTGGTATTTGTTCTCATCGGACCAGATGGCCCCCATTTCGGGGCGGGTGTATCGCGGTATCATGGCACGTTCTCGCCTTGGTAATGGATGTTTTGCAGGCTCGTGCAGACGATATCAAAAGACCGTGTTTCCGGAAACAGAAAAGTAGATACGGGAGAGAGCCGGACGCGTTGGATGCTTACCAGTCTTCCGCCCATCCATCGTTCCGGAAAATGGACGGAGTGCGTTCGGATACGGGCTGAAATGAGGATCGCTCCTCCAAAGAGCCGCCGGTACGCGGTGTGTCCTCTGTGTGGCGCGCAGAGATGCCGGATGACTCCGGATAGAAGGGGCGATACTCGAAGACCATGCCGCCCGGATCGAACGAACCGGGCGATCCCCACCCCTCCTGAAACGCATCGCCGCTGGAGACGTCCGCTTCACCCGGAACGGATTCACGGGTTGCGGCGGTCTCGCCTCGGGCGGCCGGACCGTCCGGCAATCCGAAGGGACTGGGGATGTTTTCCGGAACCATTGGAATGCGTGATTGTACGGGTGCCTCGGACAGGAAGGGCCTGCGGGCCATATCATCGGAAACACCCCAGATGCGATCCATTCCCCAGCGATTATCGTGCGAATCCTGCTCTCGCCCTCCATCGCGCGTAATGGCCTCTTGAAGCGCCGGGTCGAAAAAGGAGTTCATTTCCAGAAAGGACGCCCGTTCCACATCTCGTTCATCGTCATCCGCCAAGTCGGCGTCCATGTCGAATACGTCGATTACGCGGTCATCCTGTCCTGTTCCAGCCTGCTCGATATCGGTAATCCAAAGGGGCCATTCAAAAATCAAGCTGTCCGGAGGTTGTTCGCCTTGCTCCGGCATGAATTGCGATTCCCAGAATTCGCTTTCTTCACGCGCCTCCTCTTCGAGTCGTTCGGCATCCTCCAGTTCACGGCGGTGTGCCATCTCGTCGGCCAGCCAGCCCCATCCGCTGGGTATGCTTTCCTCGCGCTCCTCCACGTCGTCAAGCGGCGGGGGAAGGATCCAATTTCTCCTGGGGCGTTCCCCGGGCGGCCGGGCCGAAGGAGGCATGAAATGGCCATGTCGAAAAGACGGCAATGCCGGCATGTCGTCGGTATGACCCCGATCTGTGCGTATGCGTGTTCGCGGTTCCCGTTCTTCCCCGGGGGCGGCCGGAAAGCTATGGATGTGGATCTCATGCATTTCCGCCGGCCTTGTCTGATGCCGGGTGGAACGACCGGCGGCCGAATCAGCGTTATCGGCCGGAATCTCAAGAGGCAACACGGCAACCCAAAGCCATGCGCTTGCCGTTATAAAGCGGGTTTTCATCAGTCGCCTGAATGAAAAAAAGGATACAAATACTACTGGAATCTATGCCCCAGTTTACCTTCGGTATCAATCTGCGTCAAACCCGTTGAAGCGAGAATTGTTCCGCTGTAGGTTTACGGAATGAAACAAAGCGGTTGGAGTTCTTTTTTCGGGTTGCGCGCCCAGCCGGGCGGGTCATGTCCGGTGGGAATCTGCGCGCTGGTTCTGTGCCTGGTTTCTCTCTGGACCGGGCCGCTGTATGGGGAAACAGCCGTGGAGCTTCGGCTCGACGGTGATCGGCTTTGGCTGAATGCCGATGGGGCGTCCGTACGGAACGTCCTCGAATCGTTTGTTCGGGCCGGGGTGCGGGTGAAGGCGGATCCGGAATTATCGGGAATGGTAAACGGAACCGTACAGAACGCGAATATCGAACAGGCACTCGATATCCTGTTGGATCCTTTGGGATACGTACTGATATGGGACGTATTGAACGGGCCGCTGGGAGCCTATCCAAAACTTTCCGAACTTCATGTGTTTAAACCCGGCCGGCAGGGCAAGGTCCGCCATGTCGGCCCTGCCGATGGAAACGTGCGGATCGCCCGTTGGCCGGACGGAATAGGACCCCTGTATGTACCGGACGAGATCCTGATCGGCTTTTCTCCGGACGCGAGCCTGGAAGATCTGAAACGCCTTCTGTCCCAACTGGGGGGTACGGTGCTGGGCGGGATTCCGGAATTGGGTATCTATCGCATTCGGCTCCCGGCCGGCGCGAATATCCCGGATGTGGTTGAACAGCTCGGTCGAAATCCGCTGGTTGCCGTTGCCGAGCCCAATTATGTATACAGGGCGCCGGATCCGGCGCCGCATGTCTTCCGGCCTGGAAGCCCCGCGGCATCCGAGACGCGGCGCATGCCGGCTCCGGTCGAAGGCGTCGGTCCGGTAGCCATATTGGATTCCGGTTTGACCGCTCGGCCGGAACTCGCAGGCTTGATTGCGGGCGGGTTGGATGCGTTGGATCCCGGGCGCGCATTGACGGATCCGGCCGGGCACGGAACACAAATGGCGCTGATTGCCGCGGGCGCAGTTTTGCCGTTCGGTGGGTTCGAGACGGAAGAAGTTCAAGGATTGCCTATTGTGGCCGTTCGTATATTTGATGACCGCGGAGCCACGTCTAATTATCACCTCATGCGCAGTATTGTGTATGCCATCGAACAGGGTTCGCGCGTCATCAATTTAAGTTGGGGGTCGGAAACCCGAAGCCGGTTTCTCGCGGATACGCTGAGCTATGCGCGCGCGAATGAGGTGTTGCCCGTGGCCGCGGCCGGAAACGACGGGGTCGAACAGCCCATGTATCCCGCCGCGTATCCCGGCGTAATCGGTATCGGCGCAACCAACCCGGACGGGACCCCCTGGGCGCAATCCAATCGGGGGGCACATATTTACTTGGCCGCCCCCGGAGTGGCGCAGTTTTCGGTGGGGCACCAAGGGCCGCCCGGTCAATACGCGGGCACTTCAATCTCCAGCGCGTATGTAACAAGGGCGCTTGGCTTATACTTCATGCAAAACCCGGGAGCCTCTATCGAACAAGCCCTGAACGATTTAAAGAAAGCCGTTGCGCAAACCACGCAAACGGAATGGAACCCTGAAACAGGTCACGGAATCCTGAATGACTTATCCCTTGGGATATTGCTGGGGAACTGAACCGTTACGCGCTGTCTTCGTCCCCGTTTGTGTTGGCCGCAATTACGCGGTCCAGCGAATCCCGAAATAACTTCAGTCCCGGAGCAGGAATGATGATGGCATCCCGCCGCCCTCCAACATCTTCCGTAATTCGAAGAAACCGCCCACGCGGGTTTTCTTTCAGATCAAAGAAAAACTGTTTGCGTTCAACCTGAATCTTTTCACTTGCCAGTTCCTTGTCCATCTACCCCCACCTCCCTATATGGTAATCATGCCCACGTCACCCGAACCGGTACGCATGCCGCGCTCGTTGCACTCTCCTCGCTAACGTCGTATAAATACACCGCCTGTCAAGTTTCGGATAGCCTGCCCCTAAAATGTGTACCTGTCCCCGCCCCGGAACCCATAACGGCCGGCCGGGTACCTGTCCCCCGGATAACCCACCCGGGTACCTGTCCCCATCGCCCGGCCAGTGGGCCAGTGTACCTGTCCCCATAATGTTTATTCCGGTGAGGAATAAGAAGAAAAACGAATAAAATATAGAGAAAAAACGCTTTACCTTGTTTCGGGTGCCGTGTATTCTATGGTGTCAAAACCTATGAAAGATTAGAATATGAAAAGGATATCCCTCTGCTTCCCGTCCCTGCCGGGCCGACTCTTTCTGATAGGCCTGTTTCTCTTTTTTCCCTTGATTTCAGCGGCAAACAGCAATGTCCACGTAACCCGGTTCTGGCATAACCACCAGCCGATCTACTGGCCGGACTGGGAAGATGGCGCCGGTCCGTATCTGCGTGTCCAATATGCCCACGATTCCATACAGCGGAAGCCGGGGCAAACGTATGGCGGCCTCACATCCTATAGTGGCGGCCATCCGGATAATGACCTCGTCCAGATTTTCAGCCTGGATGATCGTATTGCGGCCTATCAGGGCCGTCCGCGGGATGCATTGCAGAATATCGGAGAGGCCGGCGGCTTTGCCATGAGCTATACCGGTTCGCTGATTGACAATATCCGTAACCTGGCGGCCAACGGTGCCTGGTACAGCGGAGACTGGAATTCCGGCAACACCCAGGCGCGCGGTTGGACCACGCCTTCCGGTAGCCCGCGCCTGGATCTCGTGGGCTTTTCCTATCATCACTCGCTGACCCCATTGCTTCCGCGCTCGGTCTTGCGCAAGGAGATCCAGCTATTCAAACAGGCTTGGTGGAAAGCGTGGGGCGGCAATATGGATCTGAGCGATCACTCCAAGGGATTTTTCCCGACGGAAATGGCCTTCTCCTCACGTATTATTGATGTGTTGGTCGAAGAGGGATACGAGTGGGTCATCGTGGCCAGTCACCATTTGAGCCGCACCAGTCCTTCCTATAACAACTTCGTCAATCCCGACAGTTTTGGGATTGCCTCCAGCCCGCCGAATCGCGCCGATCAGATCGGCCCGGAATTCAATAATGCGGACCAGTGGTGGTACGGAGAACCGAATCCCGGCATGGGAGCATGGAACGTGGCGCCGTACGCCTATCAGTTGCATCGCGTACGACACGTCAATCCCGAAACCGGACAAGAATACAGCATCATCGCCGTCCCGTCGGATGATGTACTGAGTTACGAATACGGTTATGCCAATGCGGGCATAGGCCATATTCACAGTCAAATTTCCCCGCACGCCAATGACCCCGGTCGGCCTGTCATCGTGATGCCGTCCTCCGACGGCGACAATGCATGGGGCGGCGGGTTTGATTCCTGGATAAATGCGACACCGCAAATGTTTGGCGATGCGGAGAATTCCGGCTATCAAATCACCGCGATCCAGGACTTTGTCAATGCACACGGCGGCAACGCGCCGCTTTCGCATATTGAAGACGGCGCCTGGATCTTCCCGGAGATGTGCTACGGATCGCCGTACTTCCTGAAATGGATTGAGCCGCCGGTCGGCGAGCCGGGCAGTCCGACGATGTATCCGAACACGCAAGTGGACATTGAGAATGGGTGGGCGCTGAAATTCTTCGCATATGCGCCGAAAATGGCGGGCGCGAACTGGGTGGAGACCGCCGAACAGATATGGGTGGATGACGGCGGCGTAGTCCGCCCGTGGGTGATTCAAGATCCGAACGACTGGGACGGGCAGGGGAACTGGGGTGATGGGGCGCCCAACGTGGCGGAGTTGGGCTGGCACATCTACCTGACCGGTCTTGATTCCGGGTTCCAATACTATGGGGGATTGGGGAACGACGATGAAGTCAAACCCCCGCTGGCCGCCAAGCGCACGGTTCAAACTCTTGAGGGTTATGTCATACCGCGCATTGAAGAGGATCGTACGCCTCCGACCGTGCTGGTGCCGCAGCGCTTCCCGTATAATCCGGGCGGCTACACCTTCGGCTGGTTCAATCCGACACCCGAAAACGGCAATTACCTCAAGCAAATGCCCTCCGAATTCTATATCTGGACGTTGGCCTACGATATTTCGGGCATCGAAAGCGCGGACCTGATGATCCGTCGCTCCAAGACGGGTTATCGGTCATTGGACAATACGGACAACGAAACCTATGCCGGCGGCCCGACTGTGGAGGACTGGGTGCGGATCCCGATGACAAGGCGCGTACTGCCCAGCACAAGGGCGGAACTGAATGCGCGCGCTAATAATCCTCAGATTGACTATTGGCCGATGGACCCGGCGTTTTGGTCTGATCCACAGATTGCCGATCAGTACTACGTCCGGATTGATGATTCCGTCCTGCCGAACTTCCGCGATAATCTCTTTGATTACTATGTCGAAGCCGTGGATACCCGCGGCAATACCAACCGGACGGACATTCAGCATGTCTATGTCGAAGACGACGGCGAGGGCGTAACCGTGCCGACCGTCAATTTCTCTCCCGACCCCAACGATTGCTCCCCGTTGACCATCACCTACTCCGCAACGGGAGGGGATCTGGAGGGAATTGATCCGGCATTCATGCAGATCAGTTTTGACGAGGATATTACATGGACTAGGTATGAAATGACGCAGACGGTTGCCAATGTCTGGTCCTATACGGTCATGCCCCCCGAAGGCGCGCCGAGCGCGATCGTCTGGTTTGAAAACACGGACGGGTCGATCGTGGACAGCAACAACGACAACAACTGGTCCACAACGCTACGCGACTGTAGCGCGCCGGACGGCCCCGTCTGGACCGATCCGCCGGCCCCGGATGGATGCGACCCGATCACCATCTACTATGATCCGTCAGGCCGCCCGATCTCGGGCGCCGCCCAGGTGTACATCCATGTGGGCCGCAACGATTGGCAGGATGTCTTATCTCCTGACCCGGCCATGACGCTGGACGGAGGAGTTTGGTCGTATACATACCACCCCCCGCCGGGAACCGAGGAAATCAACTTTGTGTTCAACGACGGCGCGGAGGGTTGGGACAACAACGACGGAAACAACTGGAATGTAACTGTGACAAATTGTGAAGACGAACCCCCACCCCCCAGCGGACTGGTCATCACGAATCCGCCGTCGGATATCGTGGTGGGGCACGCAGTGGACAACTACACGCTGCAGGGCATCGCCGAGGATGTCGAGGGCGACCTGTACTGGACCAACGCCCTGACCGGGGCGTCGGGCAGCCTCCCGGTCGCGACGCCGTGGAGCATTCCGGAGATCGCATTGGATGTGGGCCAGAACGTTATTACCGTATCCGGCGAAATTCCGGGCAGCGGGGAAGAAGTTGTGGGCGAAGACCGGGCGGATAACTACGATCCCCCCGCATGGGAAACCGACGCCAATCAGGGATCCGGCTTCGGTGCGTGGAACATGTGGGATGACGGAGCGGATTCCGGTTTCTTTATCGGTGACAGCACGGCGGATGGACATGGAGATATTAATTCGGTCGGCGTGGCCTTTGGCCTGTTTGGGCATTCCGGACAGTGGGCCAACGCCCAACGCAGTATAACGGAGTGGGGCGATGGGCACACGTTTTCCATCAGCCTGGCCGTACAATGGCGTGAAGGCGCTCGTGGAGTGAGCCTCTTTGATCCTGACGGGTTCGCGAATGAGAATGAAATCTGGAACTTCGACATCACCGGGGACGGTTATGGAGGATCGCCTTTTGACTATTATTCCGACATGGTGCTGAACTTCCAGATCACGCAGGACGGGGGAGATTTGGATATTCTGGTAAGCGGCTCAAGTGCGGGCGAGGCATGGTCGGACACGTGGAGCACCACCGTCACGGGTGAGGAACTCGGTGGTTTCCGGCTCTATACGGGCAATGCCCCCGGTTCGGACGACGAAAGAAATCTATATTTCAACAACCTGTCCATCGTGAAGCCGGGCACGGGTGAAGGGGTATGGACGAGTGTGACGGTAACGATCACGCGCGAGACGGATGACGATCCCGACAGCAACGACGACGGGGTGCCGGATTCCTTCTATATCGGGCACGGTCTGGATCACACGGACCCGGACGTGGGACAGACCATGGCGCCAAACGGATACACGTATCGCGATTCCTACTTCATGAACCTGGATCCGGATGACGATACGATTCCCCCGTTCCGGATGCTCATGAACGGCGACAGGAAATTCACCTTTGAAGCGCCTACGGGCCGTGTGTATGAGGTGCAATACAAGGACGACTTGATGCATCCGGTATGGTCGAATCTGCACATAATCTCCGTCGGCGAGGACATTATGGATAACGGCGACGCCCCGCGCCGTTTCTATCGTGTGCGTTTCCATGACATGGAATGAGCGCGAGAATAGGGCAATAACCGCTTTATTTGCATGGAGGGCGAGGCTCCCGCCGAGCCGTGAAGCAGACTCCCGCGTGACCTCGGACGCTTCCCCGCAGTGGATGTATTCCGGCCTATCGGTTACACTCGGAACATGTTTTCCAAACGGACAGCCTGGGAACGAAAGATCAACAACCTTGCAGCGTTGCGAGGCGAATTCGGGAGGTCCGGGCGAACGCTCATGGATTTGACCTGTTCGAATCCCGCGCAGGTCGGTTTCACTCACGGACCCGAGGTCTATGCTTCGCTCATCACACCTAACGCCGCTTGTTACGATCCCGGCCCGTTGGGCTTGCCCGAAGCGCGGGCCGCCGTAGCCGCATATTATGCCGGACGGGGGATACGTATTGCGCCGGATCATATCTGGATCGGGGCGGGGACAAGCGAGTTATATGCGCAAATACTTTGGTTGTTGTGTGATCCAGGCGACACGGTACTGGTGCCGCAACCGGGCTACCCCCTTTTCTCCTATTTAGCCGAACTGTGCGGGGTGCGTCTTGAGACATACAACCTGGTCTATGACGATCAATGGAGAATCGATTTTGATACCGTTGAACAAAACCGCGAAGCGGCGCGGAAAATCCGCGCCTTGATCGCCGTGTCACCGGGTAATCCAACCGGACATTGTCTGAAATATGACGACATAAAACGCATGGAACGGGTATGTGTTGAGAATGGTTGGGCGCTGATTGTCGATGAAGTATTTTCCGATTTTGTGCTTCGCCGGGATCCCGAACATGCGGGCAACACAGCCGGCGAACCCCCTATGCTGTCCTTCCTGCTGTCCGGATTGTCCAAGGCCGCCGCACTCCCGCAGATTAAACTCTCCTGGGCCGTCATTTCCGGCCCGAACGCCATGCGTCACGAGGCTTTGGCCCGCGCGGAACTGATTTCCGACACCTTTCTCAATGCGTCCACCGTCGCGCAACAGGCCTTGCCCGCCTTGCTGAAGGCCGCACCGGCCATGCAGGACCGCATCCGTGAACGGTGCATGGACAATGCGCAATTCGCCCGGCACGCAACACGCGATACGTCCGCAACCGTTCTGGATGTCGAGGGGGGATGGACTCTATTGCTGAAACTGCCCGCCACTCAAGACGACCAGGAATGGGCGGAGCGCTTTCTGAAACAGGAGGGCGTGTTGGTCCAACCGGGCTATTTTTTCGATATGCAAGCCGTTACACCCGCTCCGCATATCGCGGTTTCATTGATCACACCGTCCGATATTTTCCGCGCCGGGTTGCTAAACATTCTCAAAGCGGTGTAGTGAATCGGACATGAAGAACATATTCTGGGTCAATCAATGAAGTCGTCATTGGAGCTGGGCGCATAAAAGCGGGGCACAGGTTCCCTGTCGCGGATTTCCCGCCCCGCTTGTTGTTCCGCGCGGATGGCCTTAAGGAAAGACATGATCCGGTCCCGAAGATCCGGGCTGGCGAGAAGATCATGCGGTACCTGTCCCCGCTCCAGATCTGCGGCATCCATGAACTCCTGCCACTCCTCTGTATCCCTTTCCAGGCCAAGTAATAACGCCCATTTATCCAATGTCTCCGAATCCCGGGGCGGGGCCAGAAGACCGCGCTCGAGCTTGCTCCAGTTGCTTGGATCAAGCCCGTTTCCTAAACAAAACTTGCGCAATGTGAGCCCCCGCTTAACCCGTAGCCCCTTTATAATTTCCGGAAAATTCATATAAAAAAACCCAACTGTGGTAGAAATTATACCATATATAGTTAAGTGTCAACCACGAATTTGTGGTTTTGTTGGATTCGAGGGAACGGGTACGTATGTGGCAGTACCTGTCCCTTCAAGCGGACTCATAGGCGAGGCGCCCTTTTGTGATGGGTTCGGGGTGGTGATCCAATATGAGTGAAAGATCAGGTTTCAGTTCGGTAACCGTGCCTGAGGCAAATGGCTCGGATTTCTTCCAATCCGAGATATTTTCAGGCCAGATACACACGCGGTGGCCCACAATATCGGTATATTTGCGATATCGCCCAAATAGAGTCGAGGGTCCGCCAGTCTGAAGATTCCTGTAATACCGGTCTATTCGGACGGCTATATCCCGGAAAATATCGGGTAATTGATGGGCGCGCGACGGGGCATGACGGGAAATGGCCGTGGCCGAGGGTGCAAACGGGGTGGGGTCGATACAAGGCGCCTGCGCGACATTTATACCCACCCCAAACACAACCCCGGTTATCCGATCCCCGCGAATCTGTGTGGATGTCAGCACGCCAGCCGCCTTCTGGCCGTCAATAAGGATGTCGTTAATCCATTTGATGGTGACAGGTACCTGTCCCTCCGGTACCTGTCCCTCCAAGGCGGTACGGGTGGTTTCGGCAGCGGCCACGGCGGGTAGCATGGTTAGCTCCGCGCCGGCGTTTCGTGCGGGGATGTCGGCCTGGTACACAACGGTTAAATGTAGATTTCCGGCCAGGGCTTCCCATGTCCGGTTTCTCTGTCCCCGGAAGCCTTTTCCCTCCAAGGCGAGGCAGAACACGGAATCCGGCAGGGAGATCCCCTGCCGAAGGATGCGGGTAGCGGCCATGAACTGTGATTCCGGAGCATGGGAAATCAGTACGATTCTCGGATCCGTGGATACGAATCCCGCCGGGTCGGCAACATCGCATACCTGTACCTGTCCCCCGCGACCAAGCGCCTGCCACAAAAGATGGTCTGTCTTGTTGAAATCGGTTAATCCGGCAGGTTGCCATCGGCTTCCGGGCGGGAGAAACTCTTGAGTTTTTTGGGGATAATCGCTTAAGAACTTCATTGCGCTATTATGAACGTCGGTTATGCTTCAGGCAAACGGAGATTCTGCGGAGGATTTTGTTGTGCCGAAATACACGATAGGGCTGGGCGTGGCGCTGGTTCTGACGGGCGCGGGCGGATATTTCTTAACGGGCGCCGGACCGGCCACGCTGCTGATGGGCGCTTTCTTCGGAGTTTTCATTCTGGTGTGCGGCGTGATGGCGTCAATGCATGAGCAAGTGCAGAAACGCCCCCTGTATGCCGCAACAGCGCTGGCCGCCATAGCTCTTCTGGCAACCGTTGGACAGATGCGTTTCTTGCTCTACATGATGTCGGTGGGACCCGAACATGTGCCGCAACCGGGCGCCGTGGTGACGCGCTCCATTATGGCCATCCTGTGTGGCCTGTATGTGTATGCGTCCATGCGCTTTCTCGCGAAGTTACCGCCCAAGCCGGCGGAATAACGACCCTTTATCTGTTTGCGGTGGCATACACCGCCCATCGATGATTCTCAAACACGGGCGCCCCCGCCCACTCCGTTAGCCATGCGACCCGAGACGCGCGTATGAAATCCAGGCGCACCGCGATATAATCCACGCCCTGGCTCACCACGTACTGGACTTGTTCCGGACTGCATGCGCCGTGTTGACGCTCCAACCTCATCACTTCATCCCATACCGGCGTGGACACGGCCGAATAACCGTTCATAAGGCGCAATTCAGGATAGCCGACAAAGTACAACATCGGCACCGTGTTCCGGGAAAAAGGATGCGCCGGTATGGACACCAGGGATCCATGAATCGTCTCAAAAAACGCGTGCTCCTCTTGTGTCGGGCGAATGATCGATTCGTCATACCGCCCTTGGCGCGCACGCACGGTGAATACATCCAGCCCCTGTAGAACGCACAGCAACACCACCACTGTCCATACCATTCGCTTTTGGGTCCGGCCCGAACGGGCCAGGGTGACCCAGATCCACAAAGCGGCGAGAGCATAGAGCAGGACCTGGCCGATGAATGCCATGCGGCCGACCGCGCGGATACTGACCATGCCCGGAACCCACAACGTGAGGAAACCCCAGAGCGATGGATTGACGGGTTCGTACAGGTAATACGTGAGCGGTCCGAACGCAATGCCGTACATGAGCGCCGCGGCCATAACCAGATATGCGGCCGCCGAGATTATGGTGTCATCCCGGTATTGACGGGAGAAGAAGCGGATGTATGCCACACCCGCGACGCCGATCAGGAGCACGGTCCACACGGTAAGAAACGGCCGCAATTCACGAATTTTTGCATGCAGGAGAATGATGGTCAGAATAACGATCCAGAACAGGGGCGATCGAATCCACAAAGAACGAAGCAGTTGTGCGCGCCTTGCGGTGTCGCCCAGGATGACAATCAGGCCGATCAGAAGGCCGGGGCCCAGCCAGGCAATCTTCTCATTATGCGGCCGGGGATAATTATTGATCCATCCGGAAATCATTTGCTGGGTCAGGCTGTACGCCGGGGTTACCAGATGACTCCATTGTATGGAGAATGTTCTTATATCCGAAGGCCGGTATGCCGGACCTTCCACCCGGAGATACATAACAGCCAGAAACAAAGCGGGAACAAAGAAGGCCGCCAGGAGCCATCGTGCCCCCCATAGCGTTTGAAATACACGACCGGGGTTTCGCGCCGCCTGAAAACCCAGCCCGACCGACAGAAGAATGAACCCGGCCACGGCAAAGTACGGCGTGGAATACAACATGAAGACCAGTGATGCGGCCATCACACCGATCCATCGCTCCGCCGGATTTCGGATATAGGCCAGGATCGCCCCCAAAAGGACGAATATGCCCAAAGAGCTCAGGTTCTGAATATGAAGAAAGTGATTGATCAGAACGGCGGGTGAGAAATGGGCCAGATAGGCAAAGACCGGGATCAGCCAGGCGGCACGCGGAGAAAGGCCGGGATATTGATCGCGCACCAGCGCGAACGCTTGATGCCATAGAAATAACAGTGCGCTGAAATGCAGCATGGACAGGAATATTCCCGTAAGCCGGAAAGCGTCAAACAGGTCGGCGGTAAGAAACCGGCCCACGGCAAACAAGGGCGCTATGGCAAACAGGTTATCGGACAAAAAGAGCGTATGGTTTGTCTCCGGCCAGAAGATTCGGCCATCGGCGACGTTCCAATCGCCACGGGCAACAGATTCGGTGACATGATGAAGCACCCACAGGTTGAAAAAACCGTCCCCGGCATCGCCCCAGATCGTTCCGGGTGGCTGTCGAAACAATTCGAGGTGAAGAAAGGCCCCCATCAGGTAGAGTGCGAAGGCTCCCAAGATGATTTTCCGGTTCATGGCGGCACTATGTATATTCCTTGAAACATGCCGTGAGGGCGGGGGCCAGCGCTACCCCCGATTGGTTGAGAACATATAAATGGATCCCGGAAACGCCGCGCTCAAGAAGCCCGCGGACCTGTTTCACGGTCCATTCAATACCAACGGACTTTGCCTTTGTCCTGTCTTCTCCGGCCTCCATCAAGTGCGTCACCAGTGGCGGAGGGAGAGACGCTCCGCACATGCCCGCCATACGCTGAATTTGCTTCAACGAGGTGGGGGGAAGCAATCCGGGAACGACGGGCGCCGCGATTCCCCACTCGCGACACTTCTTTACAAAGCCGGCATAGGCGCGATTATCGAAAAACAACTGGGTGGTGATAAACGAAGCGCCGGCTTCCACCTTGCTTTTCAAATACAACAGGTCCGATTCCGGAGACAGGGCTTCCTGGTGCACCTCGGGATAACCCGCGGCTCCGCAACATATGTCGGGATGCCGTTTCTTCACCAGCGCGATCAACTCGTTCGCGTGTGCCAGTCCGTCGGGATGCTTTTGAAAATGCGACTCCCCTCGCGGCGGATCGCCCCGTAAACACATGATGTTGCGATATCCCTCCTCGTAATACGCGTCAATGGTCTCGCACAGTTCCTCCCGGCTTGCGCCGATACAGGTCAGATGGGGCATCACCACGGCGAACCCGGCGGATCGAAGATGGGCACACGCCTCCAGCGTGCGGCCTTGAGAAGATCCCCCCGCGCCATGGGTCACGGTAACAAAATCCGGTCGGGTCGGTTTCAGTTCCTCCGCCACCCGTTTCAATTGATCCAACCGATCCTTGGTTTTCGGGGGGAAAAACTCATACGACAAAACCGGGCGTCGCGCGGCCGCCAGAATCTCGCTGATCAGGGGCGATGTCATTGTCATGGGTTGGCTTATACCGCATATGGAGGGTGCCCGCAAGCGGGCTTGTCCCGATCCGCGGGCGATGATTGAAACAGGATCCCCTAAAAAAGAATCGCGCCCTCCGAAGAGGGCGCGATGCAGAGTCATTCCGATGGAATCGCTTAAAGAATCGCGTCCTTCGCCGCCTTGGCAATACGGAATTTCAAAACGCGCTTCGCGGGGATCTTGATGGATTCCCCGGTGGCCGGGTTTCGGCCCATACGCGCTTTACGTTTGACCACGACGATCTTGCCGAGTCCCGGGATGGTAAATCCGTCCTTGGCGCCCTTGTATGCCTGCGCCACAAGCGACTCGATGGCGGCCTTGGCTTGCGCCTTTGTGATTTCCGCATCCTCCGCTACCTGGCCGATGATCTGCGACTTCGTTTTAGGTTTTGCCATATACTTCCTCTCCTTGTTTGAGGGGTTTGATTGAACCTTGTGACGGCGCCGTCATGGCCCCGTTCGGTGTCAAATTGTGCAGGAAGATAGCGGCCGCGCAGAAAAAGGCAATACTATATTGCATGAATCAGCAGGGTCATCAGAATGCCCAACACCATGCCGAACAGAACTTCATAGGGCGTGTGGCCGAGCAACTCCACGAGTTTCTCTTCGGGTAAATGATGTTCCTTCACCAGTTCATCCACGATCTGGTTGAGCAGGCGCGCCTGCATCCCGGCGGCCCGCCGCACGCTCTGCGCGTCGAACATCACGACGACCGCAAAGAGAAGCGCCACCGCAAAGACCGGGCTTCCGAAACCGACCACCAGCCCGACGGACATCGCCAGAGCGCTTACCGCGGCCGAGTGCGAACTCGGCATGCCCCCCGTGCTGACAAAGACGTAGAAGTCTATCTCGCGGGTGTTGATATAATGAAAAATAAATTTCAAGAACTGGGCCACCAGCCACGCGAGAAAGGCGCACCAGATTGTTATGTTGGTGAAGAAATCCATACCCATTTTCCAATCAATCCACAGATTACCCCAGGACCGCACGCTTGTCGATTGTACACGGAACGGGTGGCCGGACAAATATCGGGGGCTACCCTTGATATTTCGAATGGCCTGATTATATTGGGCGGAGTACATAGATCAAACCATAGAAAAGGAGGATAACCCATGGCACACGAACTACCCACGTTGCCGTATGACGTCAGCGCGTTGGAACCCCATATCGATGCGAAGACGATGGAGATCCATCATGGAAAACATCACGGCGCCTATGTGAGCAAGCTGAACGCGGCGCTGGAAAAACACGCCGACCTGGCGTCGAAATCCGCCGAAGAGCTGATCGCGGACCTGTCCGGTGTTCCCGAGGACATCCGGACGGCGGTTCGCAACAACGGCGGCGGACACGTAAACCATACCTTCTTCTGGCAGCTCCTTTCACCCGAAGGAGGGGGCGAGCCGGACGGCGATCTGGCGAAAGCCATCGACGCCGAACTGGGTGGGTTGGACGCCTTGAAGGAAAAGTTCAAGGAGGCGGCCGTCGCCCGTTTCGGTTCGGGCTGGGCCTGGCTGTGCGTGAACAACGACGGCAAGCTGTGCATCTGTTCGACTCCGAACCAGGATAATCCCATCATGAAGGGCGTGGCCGAGTGTTCGGGCACACCCATCCTGGGACTGGACGTGTGGGAACACGCGTACTACCTCAAATACCAGAATCGTCGCCCGGACTATATCGACGCATTCTGGAATGTGGTGAACTGGAAGAAAGTCGGCCAATTGTACGCCCAAGCCAAGGCGTAATCCGCGGTGGCCTCCCCTCCCTCCCTGCGAGGGGGAGGGGTTCGGCCCATCCGGCCCGTGCTTTCGGGGGGGGGCGCTCCCGGGAACACGCTCAATGTCTCCTCCCCGGAATATTTCCGGACAGACCATCCGTTGATGCGCGGCTCAGCGCAGCGTCTTACTCAACTCCACGGGTGAACAATGTGATCGATACTGGAGGGCAAGGCTCCCGCCGAGCCGTGGAGCACCGGGTGTGTCGGTGATTTCCCGGCTCGGCGGGAGCCTCGCCCTCCATAAGAACAGAAAGACCATTCAGGGGCGCTTGAAGTTTGACCGCATCATGTTAATTCCTTAGCCTTTCAGCATGTTGAACCAGGGACTGCTCTTCAACGCGGAGATTCCTTATGGCAAAATCCAATAACCGGTTGGTCCCCCAAATCCGAACCGCGCTGGAAATGAACGACGACGTGCGCGTCCGGTTCCTGTTGCACAAGAAACGCCCCGAAGACATTGCCGAACTCTGCCGCAACCTTCATGCCGAAGAAATCAAGCACGTCCTCGGCCTGCTCGAACCCGAAGCCATTGGCGCGGTGATGGCCGATCTCGATCCGGTCATTCACGGCGAAGTGATCGAAATGATGGACCCGCAAGTCGTGGCCGATGCGCTGGATACCATTCCGTCCGACGAAGCCGCCGACATTCTCGAAAATATCCCCGAAGAATTGGCCGAGGCCACCATCGAGCGCATGGAGTCGGAAGCCGCCGAAGACGTCGAACAATTGATGACCTATCCGCCGGACACGGCCGGCGGCATCATGACGCCGGACGTTTACAACCTCGAAGGCCATATCACAGTGGCCGAGGCGATCCGGGCGCTCCGCGAAGATAAAACCCTCGAACAGGTTTCTTATCTCTATGTCACGGATCGGAATCGCCGATTGATCGGGGTGATGCCCCTAAAGCGGTTAATTGCCGCCCGGGACGATCAGGCGCTTTCCGAGATCATGACCCGCGGCGTGATCAGCGCCCGCGTGGACGACGACCAGGAAAAGGTGGCTCACCTGGTCCAGAAATACGATTTTCGAACCCTGCCCATCGTCGACCTGAACGGCACACTGGTAGGCCGGGTCACGGCCGATGACGTGATGGACGTCATCGAGGAAGAAGCCACCGAGGACATGCTGAAGATCGGATCGGTCATGCCCTTCGAAACCAGCGTATTGAAGACGCGCTTCACGGCCTTATACGCGCGGCGGGTCGTCTGGTTAATCCTGCTGGTCTTCGTTAACATCTTTTCCGGCGCGGGCATTGCCTATCATGAGCATCTCATCGAATCCGTGGTGGCCCTGGTATTTTTCCTGCCCCTGCTCATTGCCAGCGGGGGCAATTCCGGCGCGCAGGCCTCAACCCTCATCGTGCGGAGTATGGCCACGGGGGATGTCAACGCGGGCGATTACGCGCGCCTGCTGCTGCGCGAAGTCGGTGTGTCCCTGGCGCTGGGCGCCACCATGGCCGTGTGCGTGTACATGATCGCCTGGTACCGCGCCGGCCCCGAAGTCGCCCTGGTGGTCTTCATATCCATGATCACGATTGTGGTGATCGGAAGTTTGATCGGCATATCCCTTCCGTTCCTGTTGAAGAAATTCAATATGGATCCGGCCACCGCCAGCGCGCCGTTGGTGACATCGATCGCGGATATCGCGGGCGTGCTGATCTATCTGGGCATTGCGACGGCTTTGCTGGACATCATGGACCCCGCGGCCGTCATCGAAGAAGCGCGGGCGGTGTGTGTGCCATGGATTTTCATATAGTGTAATGTCGTATCATTTCGGGACAACATGACCGAACCGACAGACAACAGACTGGCCGAACAAATCAAGGCCGCGTTGGAGGAAAATAACGTCGAACAACTGCGTTTCCTTCTTCGCAAAGAGCGTCCGGAAGACATTGCGGACGCTTGCCATACCCTGCACGCGGATGAGTGCCGGCGCATTCTTGATCTTCTCCCGCCGGACGTCGCCGGCCGCGTGTTGTATCAACTGGATCCCGTGGTGCGCGGCGAAATCGCCGAATTGCTTGATCCGCGAACGACGTCTGACGCGCTGCGCACCCTGCCCCCCGAAGAGGTTGCGGATATTCTGGGCGGGTTGCCCGAAGACGTTGTGGATTCCGTGCTTGGCCACATGACGCTGGAGGAATCCGCCGAAATTCAGGAACTGATGGCCTACAGCCCGGAAAGCGCGGGCGGCATCATGTCGCCGGACGTTTTCGCGCTGGACGAAGACACCACCGTGGCCGGGGCCATCCAGGCGCTCCGCGCATTGGAAGAGGTCGAAGGCATTTCCTATCTGTATGTCACCGACCGGGAACGGCGCCTGACCGGCGTGATGCCGTTGAAGCGGCTCATAACGGCCGATGATGAACGCATGCGGCTGGGTGACATCGCTACGCGCGATGTCATCAGCGTGCGCGCGGATGCCGACCAGGAGGAAGTGGCGCACCTGATCGAGAAATACGATTTTCGCGCCATTCCGGTTGTCGGACACGGCGGTGTCTTGATCGGTCGAATCAAGACCGACGACATTATCGACGTCATCGAAGAGGAAGCCACGGAGGACATGCAGAAAATCGGGTCGGTGCTTCCCCTGCACACCAGCGTGTTGAACGCTCCGTATGCCACCCTTTATCTGCGGCGGGTCGGCTGGTTGGTCCTGCTGGTCTTCGTAAACATTTTCTCCGGGGCGGGCATCGCGCATTTTGAGGAGTTGATCGAATCCGTAGTGGCGCTTGTATTCTTTCTACCGTTGCTGATCGACAGCGGGGGCAATTCGGGGGCGCAGGCGGCCACACTGATTGTGCGCAGTCTGGCCACGGGTGACGTGCGAACCGGCGATTATCTTCGCCTGTTATTCCGCGAAATCGCCGTCTCGCTGACGCTGGGTATTTCCATGGCGGTCGCGGTGTTCTTCCTGGCCCTGTACCGAACCGATATGCGGGTGGCCCTGGTTGTTTCGACTTCCATGGTCAGCATTGTGATCTTCGGAAGCCTGCTCGGCATGTCCCTGCCGTTCATCCTGGGCCGATTCAAGATGGATCCCGCGACGGCCAGCGCCCCGCTGGTAACCTCCGTCGCGGATGTGGGGGGTGTGCTGATCTACCTCTCCATCGCCAACGCCCTGCTGGAAATCACGGGCTAGAGTGGGGTCGTTGTTTCACATGACCCCGGCGCGGGTTGGAGGGACGCGCTTCCGCGCGTCCGGGTCACGCGGAAACGTGACCCTCCACTAGGACAACGCGTCCGGAGGCGTTTCTTCACAAAAGGCCATGTCCATCGGGGCCGGCTTGTGCGGCATCTTCGTCGCCAGGCTCTGCAGGGCCATGCGCACGCCTTCTTCGGTGACCGGATGATAAAACGGCATGCGCAACGCCTCGAATACGGTCATGTTCTTCTGTATGGCCCATGCCAGCAGATGCGCGAGATGTTCGCCGTCCGGCGCGACGATCTCCGCGCCCAGAAGACGACCCGACTCAGGATCGCCGTAGATGCGCAATCGGCCGCGCGCCTCGCCCTTGATGAGCGCCCGGCCTTGTCGGGCAAAATCCTCGTCTCCGGCCACGAAGGTATCCGGTTTCAATGACGCATACGAACGTCCGGCCATCGCGATGTTCGGATCGGAAAAGGTTATGGCCAGCGGCGTCCGCCTTCTGAAACAGACGGGCCGGTCCTGCATCGCGTTGTACCCTGCGATCCGACCGTCGTCCCACGCCTCGTGCAGAATAGGATACTCGTTGTTCACATCGCCCGCGATGAAGACGGGCAAGCCACCGACCTGCAAGGTGTCCGGATCGAATACCGGCAAGCCGTCTTCCCGAATCTCAACACCGAGATTCTCAAGTCCCAATCCCTCCGTGTTTGGATTTCGCCCTATGCTGACAAGCACCTTGTCCACGTTGCGGGAATTCGGCCCGGCGGTTACCCGAACGCCATGGCCTTCTTCCGTCAACTCCGCGGGTTCCCCCTGCCAAAGCTCCAAGTCCTCTTTCATCAATTCCCCCGCCGCATTCCGGATATCGGGATCCGTCAGGCCGGCCAGGCTGTGGGAATGACTGACGCCGACCGTCTCCACGCCCAGCCGCGCGAGCGCCTGGCCCAACTCCACGCCGATTACGCCCAGACCGATTACCGCGACGGAGGCCGGCAGGGTCTCTTCCTCGAAAATCGTGTCGCTCGTCAGGATACGTTCGCCCAGCGCCTGCCAGGCGTCCGGCACGGCTGGATGCGATCCGGCGGCGATGATCACGCGTCGGGCGCGCACGATCTGTCCGTCCACGTCCAGCACGCCGGGTTCCACGAACCGCGCGTGTCCCCGGATGTTCCGGTCGCCGAACCGTTCCGTGCGCTTGACCATGCCGCCCGCGAAATGATCCCGGAGGGCACGCACATGCCGCATCGCCTGTGCCGCATCCACGGCCAGCCCGTCCGAACCGAGGATGCCTTCCCGTCCAAACTGGCGCCGGCGATGAAAATCGTGCGCCACCTGGATCAAGGCCTTGGAGGGCATACACCCCACACGCGCGCAAGTGGTTCCATAGGGCCCCTTATTGATCAGCACAAAGTCATTGGTCACATTGCGCACTTCGCGCAATGCCACCAGGCCGGCCGTCCCGGCGCCGATGACGGCCACTTCAACCTGTCGTTCTTTCATGATTCATCCACCTGTTATTGAACGGTACGAACATCACCGTTGATGAGGATCGAACCGTCATCGTACCGCCGGACCCCACCGGGCGCAAGCGCCGCCGGAATTGAGCCGTTTCCGACCCGATTTTCCAATCATTGGAACCTTTTTGCATCCACATTTCCAATCGTTGGAAGAAAACCAGGGACAGGTACTTTGGTCCTGAGGGACAGGTACTTTTGTACTTTCCCGGGTGCTTATCGGGAATATTATTGTTGACATTATTGACAGAATGCAGGTAATCAGGAAAGAAATTGGCAAGGGCATCCGTTACATCGCTAAAGGCCCGGAGTCGCAAGCCATGCCTACTTCCAAGGGGGAACGAATGATGATGAAGAGGATCATGTTTTCATTCCGTTTGGTAACTCTTGCATTGATCGGTACGGCATGGGCCATACCCGCGCAAGCCGATGAAGACCCCCGTTTCATGGTGGATCCCATGGCGGATCATGTGTGGGGACACGAATGGCCGGTCGATGAAACGGTGACCGTGACGCGGGTGGGATCGCCGGATGAAACGCTGGGCACCACCGTGGTCAATGAATGGGGGGATTGGTGGGTGGACAGCCCTCTCGACATCCAGGCGCATGACCTGATCCGGGCCGAATCCGACAGCGTATTGAGAGAGCATGTGGTGACCGATCTGCAGATCACGGAAGTCAATTATTCGAACAACACTATACAGGGAACGGCGCAGACGGGAACGTGGGTAAATGTGAATGTTTGGGACGAAGATATCAGTCGCGATGTAGAAGTGGATGAACATGGCGAGTGGCTGGTGGATTTCAATGAACCTGCGGGTGGAGAGTATTGGGAACGGGCGTTCGACCTTGAACCGGGTATGGGGGGCGCCGCCGCCCAGTTTGATGAGGACGGGGATGAAACGCACATCTACTGGCGCCTGCCGGATCCCGTCATTCGGGTTAATCCTTTTCGCAACTATATCAGGGGTGAAGGATGGCCGGCCGGGGCCGTCATCGAAATTACCATCGGCGATCCCGGCGATCCGGATGTGTTCGCCACCGTATACGCCGATTACCATGGATACTGGTGGTTTGATCCCGGTGAGGATTACCGCATTCGGGCCGGCGACGTGATCACGGCGGACGACGGGACATATCTGCGCTCCATGACAGTGGTTGGCCTGTCCGTCATCGGCGCGGACATGGACGCCGACACGCTCAGCGGCGTCGGCCCCTCAAATGTCTGGGTGCTGGTGCGTGTCGGCGAAGTTACGGTTGAAGCCCAGGCGAACAACGACGGGGAGTGGACGGCCAACTTGGGTGCGGAAGGAATCAATATCCAGGAGGGTACAGAAGGGTACGTGTACTTTTACGATGAACACGATCATTCCACGTATATTTTCTGGCGCTACGCCACACTGGACGTTGAAGAGATTGCGTTGATTTGGGTGACATGGGACGACCGGTTTCACTTCTTTTTGCTGGAAGTTTTAGGGGAAGGCATCCTGGGCGCCCGCTTTAAGGCGCCGTCGGACCAATGGTATGAATTGGAGCCTGACGACTGGGAACTTGAGTGGTGGGAGTATGGAGAGCAGGGCGAAAGCATCGCAGCACTGGATGCCAAATTCGAGGCGGGCGAATATCTGGTGGAGATCACGCATTACAACGGTGTGTCCACCGCCATTGTGGATTTTGCCGAGACGCCGGAGATGCCCAACGCCATGCCGCAAATCGTATCACCCGCCATGGGTCAGTCGGATGTTGCCGCACCGGAAGCCAACCTCGAGTGGGCTTTCGTGCCGGATCCCAACTTCGGGGTCATTTTGGCGTTTTACTGGGAGGAATTCGCCGAGGATGAGGAGTACGAAGAATTCATCGAAATCGAGCCCGGCGATCCCTTCCCGACAAACATTACAATGGAGGCGCTGACACCGGATCGCGTGTACGGATGTGAAGTCCTCTTCATCAATGCGGAAGAGGACGACACGAGCGGCGAAGTGGAGACGATCTATTTGCTCCTGCGCGCGAATGTGACGGAATCCATATTTTCGACGAATACCGATCCGGACCGGTTTGATTCAATCGAGCGCGTTGACTTCGGCCGATTTGTCTTGGAGGCGAACGGGGACGATCCGGTTCACGTTTTTTCCTTCGAAACTTATTTCACCGATTCGGTTGCCTCCCTGTTTTACGAGGTCATACTGCGATCGCAAGACGGCGACGCACATTATTTGCACCATGCCGACCTGTCGCCGGTACATGACAACGAAATCCTGTTCGAAATTGACGCCGACGATCCGGACGACCTGCCGGGGGATGGCTGGCATGTGCTGGTCCTGCGCCCGGACTCCGAAACGGCGATATGCACGCCTTTCTGGTTCGGCGCCGCGGACCGCGTGAGTCCGTTGCCGATGCCCGCGCAGCAACCGGTCATCACACAACCCCTTCAAGAGGATCTGTTGGCAAGCCCTGTTCTGATCACCTGGGAGGCGTTGACCGACCCCGACGTCAACACCATTGCCGTGATCCCCGCGGATGACGAGGATACGGTCCTGCTGGACAATCTGGAGCAAACCACTTACGGCCCGATCGAGAAAGAGGTCGGCGACCATTTGGGCGGGATTATTTTCGCGCATGCCCTGGGTGAGATAGATAACGACGACGGGATTGCATTCGGCGTTGCCAAATTCCGGGCCACACTCCATGCCTACACGGTCGGTCATGCCCTGACCTATATCGCGGGTGCAGGCGGGGAACTGGCGGGTCCGACAACCCAAGTGGTGCGCGACGGCGAGGACGGCGAGGAAGTTATCGCGGACCCCGAGGCCGGGGCGGAGTTCCGGCATTGGGACGATGGCCATATGGCTCCGGCGCGTACGGAACAAGGGGTGCAAGAGTCCGGAACCTATACGGCCTTCTTCCAAAGCGTGGGCGGCGTAGCCATTGACTGGTATACCGTGCATGAGATTGAGCCTGAGGTAGAAGAAGACTGGAGCGATGTGGATCAGCGTTACGATCCCGACAAACGCATGACCCTTACGCAGCAATTCATCGCCGACCTGAATCCGACCAATCCCGCTTCGATATTCCGGATACTGGATGTGGAGCCCGGTCCGCCGATGACCGTCTATTTCGAGCCGGGTTCGACGGGGCGGGTGTATTCGTTCCAGTTTGTGGAAGACCTGGTGGACGGTATCTGGAGCAATGTTCCCGGCGTCGATCGGCGCCCCGGGGCGGGCGACGAAGATTCTTTCATCTTTGACGATGATAAGGCCGCGAGAGCGTATTTCCGCATCATGGTAGAGATGCCGGAGGAAGAATAAGCCGGCCGGAGAAGCGATGGTTTCCTTGCCGAACGTATTTTGGGCGATCGTTCTGATCGGGCTGTTTCTGCTCGTCTCAAACGTGCTGCGTGCGCGAACCCGCTGGATACAAGCGCTTTTTCTGCCAAGCTCCATCATCGCCGGATTTCTCGTACTGGTTCTGGGCCCGCAGGTGTTGGGTGTGGCCGTCACGTCGGCGGCCGGGGAGGAAGCCCTGCTGGCAAACGGCCTGTTTCCGGAATCCATCCTGACCGCGTGGCGCGGTTTGCCCGGTCTGTTGATCAACGTGGTGTTTGCCGCGCTGTTCCTGGGCAAGGCCATTCCCGGCATCCGGGAAATCTGGGTGCGCGCGGGACCGCAGGTCGTGTTCGGACAAACGCTGGCTTGGGGACAATACGTGGTCGGTATTTCCCTGTGCCTGCTGGTGCTGACCCCGGTATTCGGGATCCATCCAATGGCGGGAGCGCTGATCGAAATCGGCTTTGAGGGCGGGCACGGCACCGCCGCCGGAATGGCGGCATCCTTCCGCGAACTCGGTTTTGCGGAAGGCGCGGACCTGGCCCTTGGTCTCGCCACCATCGGCCTTGTTTCAGGCGTGGTCATCGGGACCATCCTGATCAACTGGGCCGCGCGGCGGAAATATATCGAGGTCGAATCCGAGCCCGACGTTACGTGTTCGGTCGACCCCAAAGATCTGACGCGCGAACAGATTCAAGAACTGGAACGAAACCGGACACAGGAAGAGCAATCCACGGATCCACTGTCCATTCATCTCGGCGTGGTTGCGCTCGCCATCGGAATCGGCTGGCTGATCAAGGAAGGGTTGATCGGGCTTGAGCAGGCCACCTGGGCGCGTAACGACGGCCCCGAACTGATTCGTCACATACCCTTGTTTCCCCTCGCCATGATTGGCGGTGTCATCATCCAGATCTTTCTGGATCGCACGGGCATGGGGCATCATCTGAGTCGACGTCTGATGAACCGCATTTCCGGCATGGCACTTGATTTTACGATTGTTTCGGCGTTGGGCACACTGTCCATTATGGCGCTCGGCGAGCACCTGGTTCCGTTCCTGTCCCTTGCCGCGGCGGGGATATTGTGGAACGTGACGGCCGTGATCGTGTTGGCGCCCCGGCTTATCCCGTACGACTGGTTCGAGCGCGGAATCGGCGATTTCGGGCAATCGATGGGGGTCACCGTAACCGGTCTACTGCTCATGCGCATGGCCGATCCGCCGAACCGGTCCGGTTCGCTGGAGAGTTTCGGCTACAAACAGCTCCTTTTCGAGCCGGTCGTGGGCGGGGGCCTGTTCACCGCGGCATCCCTGCCGCTCATTGTCGAATTCGGCCCGCGTTTTGTCCTGATGCTGACCGGCGGCATTACCCTGTTCTGGCTTGTGTTCGGCTATTTCACCTTTGGCCGTTTGGCCATGCGGTTGAGAAGACGAAACGCGTAACCTCCGGTATAGCCGGCCCACGTCTATTCACGCCAGCATGACGGTGTGTTCATGGCGGGCGCACAGTGCACCCGTCCGCCGGATTGCTCGATGGTCCCGGGCGTAAGCTCCAAGACCATCCAGGCGTCGGCATGTCGTTCCTCGACCGGCTGAGGGGGCTCGAACCCCAGTGGTAGAGCCGGTTTGAATCCGAAACGCGGGTAATAGTCGGTATGACCGAGCACGAAAACGAGATCCACGCCGGAATCCGAAAGCATCCGCAGGCCGTGCCGGATGAGTTTTCCGCCGACACCCTGTTTCTGGCGCGGGGGAATCACGGCCAGCGGCGCAAGAATATACGCCGACGGGGATGGATCGGATTCCACGCCTGCCCGGGTGAACAGGATATGGCCGATTGCCTCGTCCCCCTCCATGGCCAGAAGTGAAACGACCGGTTGCGCTTCGGGATCCTGCAGGAGATCGTGTGTCAGTTTTGCTTCACCGTCGGTTTCGAAAGCCGCGCGTTCGACGGACAGCACCTTGTCCAGGTCCGATGCAACCGCTTTGCGTATGTGGATATTATCCTTCATAAATTGATTACAGGCTCCGATTCACACGCCGTGCCAGAGTACGGCGAAGTAATGACAGGCGGCGCCTCCCATTACGAACAAATGCCATGCCAGATGATGATAAGGCCACGAGCGCGCCGCATAAAAGACGATCCCGACGGTGTAGCAGAGTCCGCCCGCCAAAAGCCACATGAAGCCGATGCCGGTCATCCGATGCCAAAGGGGGAAAATGGCGATAAGCACCAGCCAACCCATGGCCAGATACAGAGACGCGGACAGGACCGGGTGATGCAGCCGCCCGCCGGTCTTGAACATGATGCCGAGAAAGGCCATGGCCCAGATGACCCCAAAGAGCGACCAGCCCCATGCCCCGCGCAGAAGACCGAGCGTGAACGGCGTATACGTGCCGGCGATCAGAAGGTAAATGGCGCTGTGATCCAACAGCCGAAATACCTTTTTGGCCCGGTTGAGGGGCAGGCCGTGGTAGATCGTAGATGTGAGGAACAACAAGAATACGGTAGCCGAAAAAATAGCGGCGCCGACAATGTATCCCGTGTCCCGGACCCGGACCGCGTGTACCATGAGAAACGGGATGCCGATCGATATGGCCAAGGCGGCCACGCCGTGACTGGCGCTGTTGGCAATCTCCTCGCCTGTTGTCAAGGCGCGCCGGGGAAGTGCGGGTATCGGTGAGTGAAACATGATCGACAGGATATTACGCACGGCATCCCAAGTCAAAAAATAGCTTCCGGGCTTCGCAAGCGAAGCCCCTACATGCGCTTTCGTTCCGTTATCTCCGCCAGTTTCGGGAGCACATCCCCGGCGCGGCCGGGCAACATCCAATCCGCAAAGGCGGAGGCGGGCGTCGGTTCGGGATTTACTTCCACAATTTTCGCGCCCGCAACCTTCGCGGTATTCAATAAATCCGCCGCCGGATACACAACTCCGCTGGTTCCCACAGATAGAAAAAGATTGCAGGATAGCGACGCCGCGGTTGCGCGCCGTACAGCCGCTTCCGGAAGAAATTCTCCGAACCACACGACATCGGGGCGCCGCATGCCTCCGCATTCACAACGGGGCGGATACGTTTCAAACAGTCCGCCGTCCTCATCACGCGCGCGGTTGCACGCAACACAGCGCCATCGGCGTATCGACCCGTGCAATTCGATGACGTCCCGGCTGCCCGCCGACCGGTGCAGTCCATCGATGTTCTGGGTGATCAACACAAAATAGTCGCCGCGATCTTGAAACGCGGACTCCATGCGTGCCAAGGCGTGGTGTCCCGCGTTCGGACGGGCCGACAGACATTTCATGCGCCGCTCATCGTACCATCGGGTCACCCGCTCCGGATCCCGCTCGAACGCCTCGGGCGTGGCCAATTCGGCAGGGTCGTATTTCGCCCAAAGCCCTTCCATCGCGTCGCGAAACGTCGGGATTCCGCTCTCCTGCGAGATGCCCGCGCCGGTCATCACGGTTACACGCGCGGTCTGTTGCAACGCCTGGATCAGCTCGTCTGGTATGTTCAAGGTCGTGCTCAATCCTCTACCCTTGCCATGCTCATCGTTCAGACGCCCGCCACGGGCGGCGAAGTTGAGACGTTTTCCGAATAATAGTCTGGGTCAATCAATTTTGCCCGTCAATGTCCGAACGTAAGCGGTTCCGGCCGATGCAATCCCCGCGTCGGCTTTTAATCACTTGTAAGGCGCCGGCATATTGTCCGACTTTGTACAAAAGGAGAAAGATTCATGAGCAGACTTGAAGGACAGAAGGCCCCGGAGTTCACGTTGGAGGGAAGCGACGGAAAGAAACACAGCCTGAAGGAGTATGCCGGAAAGACCGTGGTGCTTTATTTCTATCCCAAGGATGATACGCCGGGTTGCACAAAGGAGGCCTGCGGTTTCCGCGATCGAAACCGGGACATTCAGAAAAAGGGCGCCGTTGTTTTAGGGGTGAGCCGCGACGGGCGTGCGTCTCATGAGGAGTTCCGGAAGAAATACAAATTGCCGTTCATTCTGTTATCCGACCCGGACGCCAAGGTGATGAAGAAGTACGGTGCGTTTGGAAAGAAGATGATGTACGGGAAGGAAGTGGAAGGGACAATCCGGTCCACCGTGCTGATCGGTTCGGACGGCAAGGTTGTGAAGCACTGGAAATCCGTGAAGAACGCGGAAACGCACCCGGACGAAGTGCTGGCGGCGTTGGAATAAGAAACGGCCGTTATGAGGGATGCGCGTGAGCTTTATGAGGAGAAACTGAGCAAGGGTGGAGGGCGGAGCTATGCGACGCCGACCCGAAAAGTTTGCGGGCTACCATAGCTTGCGCACGGGCTTCGCAAGCGAATCCCCTACATGTGCTGCCGCTTCGCCAGTTCCGCCGGTATCGCAATCCGGATCAATCCATTTCCACCATCAATGCCCCAACGTGAGCGGCGCAGGCGGAGGCGAGACCGTGCAGGTTGTATCCGCCTTCCAGGACCGACACCACGCGGCCCTTCGCATACCGCGCGGCGATCTTCATCATCAACCGGGTAAGATCGGCAAAATCGTCATCAGTCAGCTTGAACGCACCCAGGGGATCCTCCACGCGTGAATCAAATCCCGCGGAAATAATCACAAGCCCGGGCTTGAACGCCTGCATGGCCGGCGCCAGTTGCCGCTCGAATGCGCCGAAAATATCATCCCGCCCCGCTCCGGCGGGAAACGGGCAATTGAGTGTGGTTCCTGCCCCGTGGCCCCGTCCGGTTTCGTCCGGCGCCCCGGTACCCGGATACAACGGCGACTGGTGCGTGCTGAAATAGAATACAGAAGGATCCTCATAAAAGATGTCCTGTGTTCCGTTCCCGTGATGAACATCCCAATCCACGATTAGAACGCGCTCGATGCCGTGCCGGATCTGTGCGTGTCGTGCGCCAATAGCGGCGTTGTTGAAGATACAGAAGCCCATGCCGTGATCGGACGTGGCATGATGACCGGGCGGACGAACCGGGCAGAACGCGTTGCGCGCCCGGCCTTCCATGACGGCATCCACGGCACACATCACGGCGCCGGCGGCGTAACACGCCGCCTCATGGGAGCGGCGCGAAACCATCGTGTCCCCGGTGGAGAGTTGGCTGTAACCTGCCTCGATTTCTTCGCGCGCCAACCGGATGTACTCACGCGTGTGACACAACGCAATCTCGTCATCCGTCGCCCGACGCGTCGGAATCCGGGACAGCCGGTCCAGGAGACCCTCATGGCGCAATGCTTTCATGACGGCATCGTACCGGGCGGGCGATTCGGGATGTCCCCAACCCGTATCGTGCTGCAGGAATATGTCGTCCGTTATGAGGGCGGTGGGCATGGGCGGTATTCAGTATTTAGTATTCAGTGTTCCGTATTCCGGCGGGTCCGTCCGGCTTTGCTCGGAAGCTACGCCGTGACATGGCGGCTCCGCCCTACCCGTCCCAATCAACCGCGGGAAAGGTAGGGCGGTCGCGCTGCGACCGCCGGGGTGGATTGATTTAGTCCGTCACACCCCATGTTCTGGCGGTTCCGCGCAGACCAGATGCCGATCGCCATAAGCGTTATCGATACGCGAGACGGCCGGCCAAAATTTGTTGGCTTTCACGAACGGAAGCGGAAAGACCGCCTGTTCGCGCGAATACGGATGATTCCATGTGTCCGACGTGATTTCCATGGCCGTGTGGGGCGCGTGTTTCAGGACATTGTCGCCCCGGTCCACTTCGCCGTTGATCACCGCCTGAATTTCGTGCCGAATGGCGATCATGGCGTCACAGAACCGGTCCAACTCCTCTTTTGATTCGGATTCCGTTGGCTCGATCATCATGGTTCCCGGCACGGGCCAGGACACGGTCGGAGCATGAAAACCGTAATCCATCAATCGCTTGGCAACGTCGTGTTCATTCACATCCGATTGTTCCGTCAGTGGGCGCAGATCGAAAATCAATTCGTGGCCGACCCGATTGCGCGTGCCCGTGTAATGCCCGGGATAATGTTCTTCCAGCCGAGCCTTTACATAATTCGCGTTGAGAATGGCGGTTTCCGCCGCCCGGGTCAGTCCGTCCGCGCCGAGCATGCAAATATACGCATGAGAAATCAGCAGGACGCCGGCGCTGCCCCACGGCGCCGCGGATACGGCCGTGATGCCTTTTTCCCCGCCGACGGACGCGACAACATGGCGCGGAAGATAGGGCGTCAAATGTTCGGCCACCGCAATCGGGCCCATCCCCGGCCCGCCCCCGCCGTGTGGGATGGCAAAGGTCTTGTGAAGATTCAAGTGACAGACATCGGCCCCGATCCGTCCCGGGGACGTCAGGCCCGTCTGCGCGTTCATGTTGGCTCCGTCCATGTACACCTGCGCGCCGTGGGCATGCGCGATCGCGCAAATCTCCCCGATGCGCTCCTCGAATATGCCGTAGGTGGAGGGATAGGTGATCATCAGGGCCGCCAGTGCTTTCTGGTGTTGCTCCGCCCGGGCCTTCAGGTCCTCCACGTCCACATATCCGTGTTCATCGCACGCAACCACCTCGACCTTCATTCCCGCCATCACGGCCGAGGCCGGATTGGTGCCATGCGCCGAGGCGGGAATCAGGACCACGTTTCGGTGGCCCTCGCCCCGATCCCGATGCCAGGCCCGGATGACCAGCAACCCCGCATATTCGCCCTGCGCCCCCGCATTCGGCTGCAGCGACACACCCGGCAATCCGGTGATTGCCGCGAGCGCGCTTTCCAGCTCGCGGAAAATCTGATGATAGCCCTCCGCCTGGTCGGCCGGGGCAAACGGATGAAGATTCGAAAACTCCGGCCACGTTACCGGGATCATTTCGGCGGCCGCGCTCAATTTCATTGTACAGGAACCCAGCGGGATCATGGAGGTATCAAGCCCGAGATCCCTGTTCTGCATACGTCTCAAGTAACGCATCATTTCCGTCTCGGACCGGTACGCATGAAAAGCCGGTTGCGTGAGATACCGGCTTGACCGAACCAGATCATTGGAAAAACCGATATCCGGAAGCGCCTCCTCCCGGTCGCTGCCGCCGGGTACCGATCCGGACGCTTCGGCGAATACGGCCGCGATATCGTTCACGTCTTCCGGCCGGGTTGTTTCGTCGAGCGAAATACCGATGTGTCCGTCGTCGAAATAACGGAAATTCATGTTCTGTTGGAGTGCGAGGGCGCGGATTTTTTCAGCGGCCGTTTTTCGGTCTCCCGCCGGTGCCGGGTCGATGTGTAACGTATCGAAATGCGCCGTGACGGACCGGTCATAACCGAGGCCTGCCAATTTGTCCTCCAACAAGCGCGCGAGCCGGTGAATTCGTTCGGCCATTGCGCACAGGCCTTCGGGCCCGTGATACATGGCATACAGCGCGGCCATATTGGCCAGCAGGGCCTGGGCCGTGCAGATGTTCGATGTCGCTTTTTCCCGTCGTATATGCTGTTCGCGCGTCTGCAGGGCCATACGGTAGGCCGGGCGTCCGTGCGCATCCACGGATCGCCCGATGATCCGCCCTGGAATCTCCCGCGCCAATTTCTCGCGGGTCGCCAGAAAGGCGGCGTGCGGCCCGCCATATCCCATTGGGACCCCGAAACGCTGGGAGTTTCCGAAGGCCATATCGGCGCCCATTTCCCCGGGCGGCACGGCAAGGGTTAGACTTAACAAATCCGTTCCCACGGCGGTCAACACGTCTGCCTCACGCGCCCGGGTAAAGAGTTCCCGGAGATCGTGCAAGGCGCCGTGATCGTCGGGCGACTGGACCAGCAGTCCAAACACGGACTCGGAAAACGTCATTTCCTCGAGCGGGACGATGTGGAGAGCGATCCCGAGGGGCTCGGCTCGCGTGCGCAGGACGTCGAGCGTTTGCGGATAGCACCGGTCCGAGACCAAGAGTTCGTTTCGGAGGGTTCCCTTCCGGCGCCGGTTCTGCATCCGGTGCATCAGCGTCATGGCTTCCGCCGCCGCGGTGGCTTCGTCGAGCAGGGAGGCGTTGGCGATGTCCAGGCCGGTCAAGCCGGTGACCATCGTTTGAAAGTTAAACAGGACTTCCAGCCGGCCCTGTGCGATTTCCGCCTGGTATGGGGTATAGGGGGTGTACCAGCCCGGATTCTCCAGCACATTGCGGAGAACGACGGCCGGCGTGATGCAGGGGTGGTATCCCGTACCGATAAAGGAGCGCCGGGGTTTGTTTTTTTCCGCCACCGACCGCAGGCGCGACAGGTAGGCGTGCTCGGTTTCCGCCGGCGGGAGACCCGGCGGATCGGGCAGACGTATGGACTCCGGGATGATCTGGGCGATCAGCTCATCCGTCGAGGCGACACCGATACGTTCCAGCATCGCGGCTCGATCCCGCGTCCTTGGCCCGATATGCCGATTCTCAAATGTATCGGTAAACATGGTCGTCATGAGTATATTTTGTGAGTGGAGCTATGCGACGCCTGGGGTATTGTACAAAGCCTCCGGATGAATAACCGCTTCGGTCATGCCGTCTTATATTCGGGACGTTGATATAGTATGGAAAGTGAATCGTCCATTAAAAACAGGAAGTGATCAGCCATGAATGCCCTTACGGTCGTATCGGTGGCCAGGAATATGGTGGTGACCGGCATTTTGTGCGCCATGACGATCAGCCTGGCGTCCTGCGCCACGATGGACCCGATAACCGCGCGGCGCACCTACAATCTCTATACACTGCAGGACGACGTGGAATTAGGGCGCCAGGTGAGCGAAGCCAACATTGAGGAAATGAAGAAGGCGGGAGTTCGGATCAATGACGACCCCGTGCGCGTGGCGCAATTGAGGGAAATCACCGAACGTATTGCGTACGTGTCGGATTATCCCGATCTGCCTTACGAGGTCACTTTATTCCATACCAATATAGTTAATGCCGCCGCGGCACCCGGCGGAGCCATGATGGTATTCGAGGGATTGTATGACCCCGAAATCGGGTTGGTCCGGGACGAGGACGAACTGGCCGCCGTCATGGCGCATGAGATTGCGCACATCAACGCGCGGCATGTTACGGAGCGGTTGAGCCGGCTGATGGGTCTGCAGTTGGCGACCGAACTGATTGCGATCGGGGTGGAAAGCCGACGGGAAGACACGCAGCTGGGCGATATTTTACGCACCGTTTCCGTAGTGGGCGCCGTATTGTGGATGCCATCATACAGCCGTCAGAACGAGTACGAGGCGGACCGGCTCGGCCTGTTATACATGGCCAGAGCGGGGTACGACCCGCGCGCCGCGCCGCGCATCTGGAGGCGCGTATACGAAGAAGGCGACCGGCGCGACCGCGCTCATATATTTTCCACCCATCCCGCCAGCCGGGAACGGTACGAGGCCTTGAACGAATTACTGCCCTACGCCATGGAAGAATATGCCCGGGCCACCGGGAGCTATCCTCCGGACTATACACCCCCGCCCGGGTTTCCCGAAAAAGCCCATGATTTTGATTGGCGCCGGCATCGCCCGTAAGATTCAGGTCACGGACTTGGGGGACAGGTACCACTGCAGAGCCCGTAAACGCTTGTTTTTCGCCGAATTGGTTTCAATATATCCCTTATGAACCCTGATACTCATCCGTCCAACCGTCCATCTGTCCAGCCGTCCTCTGTCCCCATCCCCAGCGAGGTACCTGTCCCCAATGCGCCCCACGTGCCGGACGACACCATCGCGGCTATTGCGACAGCGCCGGGCGAGGCGGGGATTTCCATCGTGCGGATATCCGGCCCGGAAGCCCTCGGCGTTGCCGATCAGGTTTTCATTTGCAAGGGTGACAAGCCCTCCGCTCGATCAGCCAACACCTTTGTTGTTGGGCATGTCGTTGATGGAGAAGAGGTTATAGATCAGGCCATCCTGCTTGTCATGCGCGCACCGCATAGCTATACCGGGGAAGATGTCGTTGAGCTGCAGGGTCACGGCGGATCCATGTGTTCCCGCCGCATATTGCGATGCGTGCTGGACGCGGGGGCCCGACCCGCCGAACCGGGAGAGTTTACCCAGCGCGCCTTTCTGAACGGCCGGATCGATCTGGTACAGGCAGAAGCCGTGTTGGATCTGATTTGCGCGCGCTCGGAACGAGCCGCGACCGCCGCGCTGGATCAATTGGAGGGCGGCTTGAGCCGGAAATTCAACGGGATATACGATCAGATCATGCTCGTGGCCGGCGATCTGGAGGCGACCCTGGATTTCCCGGAGGATGAATTGCCCGAGCAGGTGCTTCCCGAACTGGTCCGGCGTGCTCGCGAAGCAGAACGAACCCTAGAATCCCTTATCGCAACCTGGGATGAGGGTCATCTTTTGCGCGACGGCGCATTGGTCGTCATCGCCGGGCGACCGAACGTGGGCAAATCCACCCTGCTCAACAAGCTCCTCGGCACCGCCCGCGCCATCGTCTCCCCGTCCCCGGGCACCACTCGCGACACCATCGAGGAGGAATTCGTCGTCAACGGCATTCCGCTCCGCTTGGTCGATACCGCCGGGTTGCGCGACTCCGAATGCGATATCGAGCGCGAAGGCATCGACCGGACCCGCGCCCACCTGCGCCGCGCCGATCTGCCCATCTACCTGGTCAGTGCCAATGAACCTTTGGACGCCGCCGACAAAACATTGATCTCATCTCTTCCGGTGGGGCGTAGTATCATTGTAATTAACAAGATAGACTTGGGAAATATACATTATAAAGGGGTATTTGCGCCCCACCCTGTCATAGAAGCTTGTCTTGCTGGGGATTTCGGTGTTGACGAGATAAGGGGTGTAGTTGGTGGTTTGCTTTCGTCTCGGTTAGATTTGGGCGCCCGGCCGCATGCGACCATCTCGGAGCGGCATCGCCGTTTTCTTGCGGGGGCCCGAGAGGATATGGGGGCCGCTTGCGAGATGCTGGGTGCGGGCCGGGAGGACATGGCGGCCTTGGCTTCTGCGCGAATGCGATCGGCGCTGGAACAGATAGGCTCTGTTACCGGCCGCGTCTATCAGGACGACCTCCTGGACCATATTTTCTCGCGCTTCTGTATAGGGAAGTAATAGTTTAGAAATGACCCCTTCCCGGCCGCTTGCTTCATGACGCACCTGGTATATACTTTGCCCCGTTTAACCGGCCGACCATCACATCAAGCCCGATGGTGAATGAGAGAAAATCGATCTGGGGGCCGGTGCAGGATATCCGGAGAGAATGAATAAATATCTTGACACAGAGTACGACGTGATTGTTGTGGGTGCGGGTCATGCCGGCTGTGAGGCTGCTCTGGCTTCCGCGCGCATGGGGGCTCGCACGGCACTGGTCACAGCTTCTTTTGATTCCATTGCCCGTATGTCATGCAATCCATCGATCGGAGGAATGGCGAAATCCCATATTGTATGCGAACTGGATGCCTTGGGTGGAGAGATGGCTCGGAATGCGGATTATACGGGAATCCAGTTTCGAACCCTGAACACCCGAAAAGGACCCGCCGTCCAAGCCCATCGCATTCAGTCGGAGAAGACTGCCTACCCCGAGCGCATCAAGGCTGTCATCCAAATGACATCCAATATCGAGGTTATCGAGGTCCTTGTTGGTAACCTGTGGATAAAAGATGGAAAAGTGAGGGGTGTGATCACAGAGGGCGGATCTCGAATCGCTGGCCGCTGTGTAATAATCGCGACAGGCACGTTTCTTGGAGGAAAAATCTACATTGGTGACCGATGTTATCCCGGCGGTCGGCTTGGGGAGAAAGGGGCGTATCAATTAAGTCAGTCATTTAATAAGTTGGGGTTTCGAATGGGAAGGCTGAAGACGGGGACCCCTCCCAGGTTGCATCGGGAAAGCATTAATTTCGGTCGAATGGAAGTCCAGCCGGGATATGATCCCCCTCCGTTTTTCTCGCGGGCGGCAAAGCGAGATTGGCGGTTGTTCCACGTGGAACAACAAAAGGCCGGACCGGGTGCAACGGATGAATTGTTCCACGTGGAACAATCGGGGAATCCGCTTAAGCCATGGTTTCCCGGGACTCGTCAAATTGACTGTTATTTGACTCACACGACGGAGCAAACCCATCAAATCATTGAAAGGAATTTGGGTCGCAGCGCTTTGTACGGGGGGATGATCGAAGGGACGGGTGTTCGGTATTGTCCTTCCATTGAGGATAAGATTGTAAAGTTCAGAGACAGGGATCGGCATCATGTCTTCATAGAGCCAGAAGGCCGCATTTCTCCTGAAATCTATCCCAACGGAACATCCAACAGTCTTCCCCAGGAGGTCCAGGAGGAGATGATTCATTCGATTCCGGGATTAGAGGGAGCTGTATTCTTAAAGCCCGGTTATGCCATTGAGTATGATTACCTGGATCCGACGCAGCTTTATCATACGCTTGAGTCTATGCTTGTTGAAAATCTATATCTTGCCGGCCAGGTTAACGGAACTACCGGATATGAAGAGGCGGCGGGGCAAGGATTTATTGCGGGGGTTAATGCCGTGCTAAAGATCCGTGGCGAGGAGCCGCTCATCATAACGCGGCATGAGGGATACCTGGGTGTTTTGATTGACGATCTAGTCACAAAGGGAACTGATGAACCTTATCGAATGTTCACCTCGAGAGCTGAGCACCGGCTTGTATTAAGGCAGGACAACGCGTGTTTTCGTCTTTTAGATCATGCACAGAGGATTGGAATTTGTTCACATGAGGAAATTCTGGAAACAAAGAGTCATAGAAAGGAAATAGAAGAGGAGATTAATCGACTGGAAACAACGAGGGTGAGCGGCGCATCATTGTCACAAATGCTTCGAAGGCAAGGTGTTGCGTATCATGATCTCCCTGGTCACGATACATCTTTGGATGCGGAAATCGTCGCCCAAATTGAGATTAATATCAAATACTCGGGATATATAGATCGAGAGAAAAAGAGAATTGCAAAAGCGGGAAAGCTCGAGCACCAACGTATCCCTCTCGATCTGGACTACGATGCCATTCGTGCGTTGCGGTATGAAGCCCGGGAAAAGTTGAAGAAAATTCACCCGGAAAATCTAGGCCAGGCCTCTAGAATTTCCGGTGTGAATCCCTCTGATATTGCCATTCTGTCCATCTGGATAAACAGGGGATAATCCACGACCCGGAGATATTCATTGCGTGTTGTTTGTACGGCGCGAGAAGGGGGCATTGATGCGGCTGGGCAAGGGGTGCGCGCCATAAGGGGTCAGATCTTAAAAAATATAGGGTATGGGTAGGCGGGGTTTGAATAAAGGGCTGAAGGCCGGTGGTGGTGGGAAAATAGGTGCTTCAGGCCGAATCGGGCGTGGCGGTTCGACAGGGTGTATGCGTGGTGGGGCATTTTGAGGACTGTACGGTTTCGATTTGGACGCTATAATGGATTCCATCGACAGGGGATGTGCGCGGGAAGAATGGGGTGCTGATGTGGAACAGGTAGCGCGGCGGGGGATGCGTGTCGGACGGGCAGGAGGCGTAATGCGAAGCGTGTAAGCGTATCGGATATGAATTTCAGGAAGAATATCAAATGGTGGATAACGGGGGTTTCGCTTGGCCCCGTATTGGTATTTCTGGTGTTGGTCAACGGTATGGTATGGGTGCGGTTTCACGGGCAATACATGCCGTTGTTTGTGAGCATTCTGGTCAGTCTCGCCCTTTTTGTATGGTTGGTCCGTGTGGTGCGAAAAATCCATGCATCGGTGTTTGCTGATCCTTATGCCGAACGTTTGCGGGCCGGGGAGTGGATCTTGCGTCATGCCCCGGAAGAAGTGCGCGTGGCCGCTTTGTCGAAGAGCTTTGAAGAGATGGAGGAGGAAGGTCGGAGCGGCCAGCCATCGCTGGAATCCGAATTGAGTAAATGGATTGTGCGCATGGAGGAGGATGTGAAGAATGCCATATCCGCCCATGCGCGCGAGGTGCAGCGCGATCTTGAATTGGCCCGGGATTTCCAGCAGGCCTATTTGAATCGCCCTTTCCCCAAAATCCCGGAAGTGCATTTTGAAGGCCGGTTGCGATTGGATTTTTATCATTGTTATCGACCGGCCCTAGCGCTGGGAGGGGATTTCTTTGACGTGTTGCCCCTGGCGACGGATTGTGCCGGTATTTTTATTGCGGATGTGATGGGGCACGGAGCGCGGAGCGCGCTGATCACCGCCATGCTCAGAACGTTGTTGCGGGATTTGTCGGGTCATGGCCGAAATGCCCGTCACTTTATTGCGGAACTGAACAAGCAGTTTTGTTCCCTGCTCAAGGGATTTCCACATCCGCTATTCGCTTCGGCCTTCTATTTTGTGCCGGATGTGACGAGCCGGATTGCCACCTATGCCGCGGCCGGCCATCCGTCGCCCTACCATGTGCGCCGGACCATGGGTCGCATCATGCGTCTGCCCATGCCGCGTTCTCACGGCGCCGCCCTGGGCCTCCTTCCGGAGGAAGAATATCCCGGCGGGCATGCGCGCCTGGTCGATGGCGATGTATTCATTTTCTTTACCGACGGCGTCTATGAGGCCACCAATTCAGAGGGCGAGGAATTCAGGCACGAACGCCTGGAGAAGGTGATCCGGAAGCTGATGTATAAGGATGTACGGGTTATTCTCAACGGGGTCATGAAAGCCATAGCGGAATTTACCGGGGATGAACCGGTACTGGACGATATTTGCCTTGTGGCGGTGGAAGTGACCACGGCGGCCGATCAGGCGGAAATTGAGCGAAAGGAAGAAGAGCGCAGTCGGTCCGCATGACAAAACCCATACCGTCCCGATCAGGGCTGTTTCATACCAGGGCCGCTTCATACGCTTGACAGCATGCATTTGTCTGATACCCTGTGGCGGTTTCTAACCAGTAGACCAATCAACCATACGCAGGAGAGGACTCTCTTATGACGGCTAAACGGGCGAGCAAGAAATACGTCTATTTTTACGGAATCAGCAAGAAGTATACAGAAGGCGGCATGCAGGATCGGGCCGTTCTGGGCGGAAAAGGGGCGAATCTGGCCGAAATGGCGAATGCCGGATTGCCGGTGCCGCCGGGTTTTACGATTTCCACCGAGGCGTGTGCGTATTACAGCAAGCACGACCACAAGTATCCCCCGGGATTGCTGGACCAGGTAAAGAAGCAGTTGGCCAAGCTGGAAAAGCACATGGGGAAGAAGTTCGGCGATCCCCAGAATCCCCTGTTGGTATCCGTTCGTTCCGGTGCGGCGGCGTCCATGCCGGGTATGATGGATACGGTGTTGAACCTGGGTCTGAATGATAAATCCATCCATGGATTCATCAAACAAACCGGGAATGAGCGGACCGGCTGGGACTGTTATCGTCGCTTCATCGATATGTTTGGCGATGTGGTCATGGGACCCTCAACAGGGCTCTCACACGAACACTTCGAAAACGAGCTGGAGCGGATCAAGAAGAAATACGGAGCGAAGGAAGACACGCATCTTACGGCCTCGCAGTGGAAGGAAGTGGTGGCCGCCTACAAAAAGGTCTACCAGAAGAAGGTGAAAAAATCCTTCCCGCAGGATCCCATGGAGCAGCTCGATTGCTGTATTCGGGCCGTCTTCGGTTCATGGGATGCTCCCCGGGCGGTGAAGTATCGGCAGATCAATAAAATCACAGGATTGTTGGGCACGGCCGTCAATGTGTGCACGATGGTCTTTGGCAATATGGGCGAGGATTCCGGAACGGGTGTCGCATTTACGCGCGATGGATCAACCGGACAGGCCAAGCCCATGGGGGAATACCTGGTCGACGCGCAGGGCGAGGACGTGGTGGCCGGCATTCGCACGCCAAAGGACCTGCACAAGATGCCCAAGGAGCCCAATCCCGTATGGAAGCGGGCGTATGATGAGCTGTACAAGATCATGCGGCAGCTTGAACGTCACTACAAGTATCCCCAGGATGTCGAGTTCACCGTGGAGCGCGGAAAACTGTGGATGTTGCAGACCCGTAATGCCAAACGCACGGGTATTGCGGGCGTCCGCTGGGCGGTGGAAATGGCCAATGGAAAAGATATTGTGACCGGAAAATCGGAAGATAAGATCCTGACGCAAAAAGCGGCCTTGATGTCGCTCACCGGCAGCGATTTGGAACAGCTTCTCTTCCCCATTTTCGATCTGGCCGCGGAAAAGAAAGCCGAAGTCCTGTGTACAGGCCTTCCGGCCGGCCCCGGCGCCGCGGTTGGGCAGATCGTGTTCTCCTCGCATGAGGCGGAGAAGATCGTGAAGGGAGATCCGCGCGCGAAAGTCATCCTGGTGCGTCATGAAACCAGCCCCGAGGATGTAGGCGGAATGTGGGCCGCGCAGGGTATTCTGACGACCACGGGAGGCATGACCTCACACGCGGCCGTCGTGGCGCGCGGTTGGGGCAAATGCTGCATATGTGGCGCGAGCGCGCTTAAAATTGACTACCAGAAGGGCACGGTCAGCGCCAATGGCGTTCTCTTGAAGGAAGGGGATTGGATCAGCTTGAATGGAACACAGGGCGTGACGTATATCGGAGAACTGCCGACGCAGTCCAGCCCTGTTGTGGACGCCATTGTCAATCGCGACAAGAAGGCCATGAAACATCACTTCTACAAGATGTATGCCCAGGTGTCTCAATGGTCGGATCAGTACCGGAAAATCAAGGTGCGAACCAATGCGGACACGCCTAAGGACGCCCTGGCCGCGCGCGCATTTGGCGCCGAGGGCATCGGGTTGACCCGGACCGAGCATATGTTCTTCGAAGGGGACCGTATCTGGGCCATCCGCGAGTTCATCCTGGCGGATTCGAAGTCGGACCGGGAAAAGGCGCTGGCCAAACTGTTGCCTTTCCAGCGCAAGGACTTCGAAGGCATCTTCACGGCCATGAAGGGCTTGCCGGTAACCATCCGGTTGCTCGATCCGCCGTTGCACGAGTTTGTCCCGCACAGCCAGTCGGATCAGGAGGAAATGGCTAATCGGCTGGGCGTACCCAAGGAGTTTGTGAGTACGCGCGTACAACAGTTGCGCGAGTTCAATCCCATGCTCGGACATCGCGGGTGCCGTCTCTCGATTACCTTCCCGGAACTCTGTGTGATGCAGACGACCGCCATTATCGAGGCCGCCTGTAATGTTGAGAAACGAAAAAAGGTGAAAGCAATTCCGGAGATTATGATACCGCTGGTCGGTTCACGCACGGAATTCGATTACCTCGAGAAGATCGTCCGGCGTGTGGCCGACAAAATCATCAAGGAGCGAAAATCCAAGGTGAAGTACCTCGTGGGTACCATGATCGAAATCCCGCGAGCCGCCATAACGGCAGACGAGATTGCCGAGAGAGCGGAATTCTTCAGCTTCGGAACAAACGATCTGACCCAGTTGACATATGGATTCAGCCGGGACGATATCGGCACATTCCTGCCTGATTACCTGAATGAAAAAATTCTTCCCGTTGATCCGTTCCAGTCGGTCGATGTGTCCGGTGTTGGACAATTGATCGAAATGGGCGTACAGCGAGGTCGTGACACGCGGCCCGATCTGAAATGCGGAATATGCGGGGAACATGGAGGCGATCCGGCCAGCGTAAAGTTCTGCGCGCGGACGGGTCTTGATTATGTCAGTTGTTCTCCCTTCCGCGTCCCGATCGCCCGTTTATCGGCCGCGCAAGCCGTCATTAAGGGTTCTGAATAAAAGGGATACAAATATCGGCCTGTACTTCCGGCTCCGCCCGAATC
>SLKG01000081.1 GCA_007134735.1 Kiritimatiellia bacterium | reverse complement strand
GTAGCGGGTGGATGGGCGTTCGAGCTCCATGAAGGATATACAAGCGGAGACCCGGCATACCTTTCATTCGACCTTGCTTCGTCTGGCGAAAATTTTGACCCGGACGATGTAAAGGTGTGGCGATACACCGCTGACGAATGGCAGGCCTACGAACCGGACACCCTGGTAGTGTACGAGGAGCATGCCGGTTTCATGGTAACCGAATTCAGCGCCTACGCGGTGTCCGCGTCGCCCCCGCATGTTGAGCTGGACATCCAGACCACCACCGGTGGAACCACGTCACCTTCCGGAATTCAGCGTTATCTCGAGGGCACAGAAGTCACCGTCACGGCAACCCCTTCTCCCGGTTACGTCTTCGAGGGATGGACCGGGGGCGTGGAATCGACCGATCCGGAATTGACCCTGACCATGAATACCCAGCTCACGGTGACCGCCAACTTCGGGCCGGACATGGCCGATGATGACGGCGACGGCCTGACCAACTACGAGGAAATCGTCATCTACGGAACGGATCCCAACAATCCCGATACCTCCGGCGACGGAATCATGGACGGCGAAGCCGTGGCTGCGGGTCTGAATCCGCTGTCGGATTATTCCGGGGTACTGGATGTCGTCCACTCCGATTCATCCCGCTTTGAACTGTACACCGAGGACTCCATCCATGACCTACGCATGGGCGGACTCATGCTGAATGTCGTCGATGCGGACAGTATTGAGATTGGGTTCACCATCGAGGAGTCATTCGACCTGCACGACTGGGACCCGCTCGAAGTCATAACACGGCAGATATCGATCGGGGAGGACCGCTTCTTCTTTCGCATACAAGCCGATCACGAATAGCCTCCGCAGAATCCGGCGGTGGATTATGACCGCCTATGAAAGTCTAAACCACCAGTCGGAAGCGAGTCCAGGCATGGCGAATATGGTGACGGCCAGGCTTTACACGTTGTTTGGACTAGTGCTCATCATGGCTACCCCTGTCTTCGCTGGCGACCTCGACATCCGGCTTGAAGGAGGAGGTGTCTGGTTCAGCAGAAATGATGTGCGAATTCCGGGCGATGAGGGCACCGTATGAGTTTGATTCCGGCTGGTACGTAACGGCTGGCTACAGGACGCTTGAGGGCGGCGCGGACAATGACGATGTCTATGCTTTCGCGTGGCTACACTATGCGCAGGCCACAGTAGGATACCGGTTCTGATCATGCTTCACCGTGCATGCCGTGCGGGTCAGATGCAGGTGATCCGGCACTGAAAGGAAAGAGGCCTTACACAGTGAGAATTCAGCATATACCATTCACATCGGGACCGGATTCGGGAATTTGCATTTCGGGCAGATCTGATTGGCGGGTTTGAAGACCAGCCATAGGAACATCAGCACGGCGACAATAAACAGTGGCCAGAATAAGAACGCGACGATAAAGACTGTCAACAGAGCCAGCCACCATCCGCAACCCGTTCCCTGAACACTGGCTTTCCCTTCATAGCCACAGTTGGTGCACCGTATTCTTTTGCGCCATAAAGCAAACGCCATACATCAAACCTTTCGAGTTACACCCTGCATAATTCGGCCCCGATTGCGCCTCCAAGGGGTGATCGCCTCACACAGAACATCGGAGGACTACTTGAACAACTTTCCCAAGCCGCGCCCCGTGACCTTACCGGCCATGCGCCGGCCGACCCGACGACCCACCCGGCCTTTCTTCACCGCATTGACGTCGCCGAGCAAGCGGGCAAGCCAGTACAGAAAGCCTCTGGTTTTGTTGATGCTCATATGCGCAAGGTTATACATCCATGCCGTGATTTCAAAGCATGAAAACCGCTTTCGGCACTTCGCCTGTTCTTCTCCGCTATTCTTGTTTCCTGTTCCTGAGGGGCAATGCCGAGCTGGGGCTCGGCGTTCCCGGGAGAACCGTGCCTGCTCCTGTTCGCTCATGAAGCGAGGGTAGGTCGGGCATTCTTGCCCGACCGGGTCAGGCAGGAATGCCTGACCTACTTGCTTGCAAGCCACGCTCCACTCCTGCCCTTACTCTCTGTGAGGGAGTGCGCTATGTGTGTGCGAAGAAACACAGGCAGGATGCCTGTGTCACGTTGGGAAATATTCCTGCTCCCGCGCTAAATCCATGGTTTCCGTCTTGGCGTCTTGGGGGCTCATTGGAGGCTGGTACCCCGGGCGCGATTCGAACGCGCGACCTGCGGATTAGAAGTCCGCTGCTCTATCCGACTGAGCTACCGGGGTGTTGTGATCTTGCATACTCTTTTATACCGCTTATGGAATATAAAATCTACTCCATCAATCGAGGTCGCGCACGATCATATCCTCCTCATCCAGGCCCAGGTAATGACCCAGTTCGTGGAGGTAGGTGACGCGCACCTCTTCCCGGTAGACCCCCATATCGTTATTCGCATAGTCCCAGATGTTATGAAGAAAGAGCAGGATCTGGGACGGAACATTCTCCACGCCGGCGGCTTCATCGCTGTAGGATTCACCCACATACAACCCCAGCAGATCCTCTTCCACACCATCATTCACCAGGGCGCGGCCGGGCGCCTTTTCAAAAGAGACAGGAATGTTCATGGCCCGCGCGCGCAACGGAGGCGGCAATTGTCTCCGCACCGCCTCGACCTCTCCCAAGGCGGCTCCCTGCAGGCGTATCCACAATCGTTCTTTCCTTCGGGCGGGCATAATCGTTCGGAATTGGAGCGGGCGGCGGGAATCGAACCCGCGTAGCTAGCTTGGAAGGCTAGAGCTTTACCACTAAGCTACGCCCGCAAAGAACGGAAAGGCACTATACCAAACCCGGAGAAGGCGTCAAGAAAGCGCATTCCCTCGTCGCAGGAAACCTGTGTCGGCGGGGTCTCCGCCCGCTCATGGAGTTACGGGAAAGTACAGCGTAAACGTGGATCCCACGCCCTTCCGGCTGTTTGCTACGATATGACCGCCATGATTGTCGATAATGCCGTATACAATGGATAGTCCCAATCCGGTTCCGCCGGCATTTTCCTTGGTGGTATAAAAAGGCTCGAATATATGCTCCAGCACGGACTCGTCCATGCCGACACCCGTATCCATTACGCTTACACACGCGTACGGCCCCTCCCCCGAATTAATCAACGTGGCCCGTTCCCGCCCGGTGAGCGGCCGACACTCCGTACGCACCGTCAAGGTCCCCCCTTGTTCGGACATGGCATCCGCAGCATTCAGGCACAAATTCATGATGGCCTGGTTCAATTGCCCGGTCGCCCCCAGGATGGCCGGTAACTTTTCGTCCAGCTCCTTCCGTATCACCACCTTTCCGGGCAAGGAATGTTCCAACAAGGCCAGAACCTCCTCAATAACGGCATTCAGCAAAACCGGTTCCCGGGCAAAGTGCCTTCTGCGGGCAAAAGAAAGCAGTTGTTCCGTTAATTCCGAGGCACGAAGGGCCGACTGCTCAATCAAACCCAGATCACGATGCAAGGGACTTCCCGGCTCGGCCTTGGAGATGAGATAGGACGAAAAACCCAGAATGCCGCCGAGGATATTATTGAAATCATGCGCCATGCCGCCCGCCAATTTTCCAACGGCCTCCATCTTCTGGGCCTGACGCAGATGATCGGCCAGCTCACGGTTGATCTCCTCCTGCTCCTCGGCACGTAATCGCGCCGCCAGATGAAGGCCCGTCACGGTAATCAACTCAACATCCTCATGACCGTAACTCCGCCGCTCCGAGTCAAAGAGTTCGACAACCCCGCGCACCACGCCCTTGGAATCACGCAACGGAGCGCCCAGACAGCTCTTTACGCCCAGCTTTTCAATCACCGGTTGACGGCGGTAGGGCTCCGTTTCATCCACGCGTTCCAGATACAACGGCACACCGGATTCCATCACGCGGCCACACAGGGACGAAGGCGGACATTCTTGAATGGCCCGGCGCATATCTTCCGACAGCTCATATCCCATCGTATACAACCGCTTCTTCTTATGTTGGATATTTATCAAGACCAACCGTGGCGTGTACATCCGGTGTAGAATTCCGCACACCCCTCGAAAATAACCATCCATGTCCGAAGGAAGGGTGCTGGCGCACATGAAGAAGTGCTTGAGTTTGTCGATGAGAACCTGCGCCCGCTGATGTCTCTCCTCCATGGCGCGCGCTTTTTCCTGTAATGCGATCTCACGCCGCTTACGGCGATCGATATCGCGGGCGACCATCACGACGCCGCGCGCATTGCCTTCCTCATCATGCAGCACACTTAAACTCTGCTCAAACCAGGTGGCCTGCCCGGACGCATTCAGCATTCTCGTTTCCACCCGTTCGCTGCGTTCTTCCTCCGCGCAACGCCGAATAGACCGGACCAGGTTCCCGACATCCCCGGCGTGTACGAAATCTTCCCACCCCTTGCCCTCCCGGAACAGGTCGGCCATGGGCAATCCGACAAAGAGCTCAAACGACTGATTGGCGGTAAGGATCTCGCCTTCTCGTGTAAGAATCAGCATGGGATCCAGGGACTCTCGAAACAGGACATCAAATCGCTCTTCGGCGGCTTCCAGCGCATGCGCCAATCCCTTCTGCATACGGATATCACCCGCGACCACGCGCACGCCCGTGGCCCGGCCCGACCGATCGCTTACCGGAAACAGGGAAAGCCAATAATGCTGGCTTTCGCCGTCTTGATTAAGAAGCCCCAGTTCCCGTAATTGAACCGGCTTGCCGGACAGAACCTCCTTCCAACCGCGCTTCAAACGTTCGCGATCCGTTTCCGAAACCAGTTCGAATATCGTGGTCGTCTCCAGTTGGGCGGGACTTCTTCCCAATGCTTCGGCCAGTTCGCGGCCCCCATGAACAATCCGGCCCTCTTCCTGACACTCAAATAACAGGGTGGAGGATCCGGCCAGGATGTCCCGATAGCGTTGTTCCAGGCGGGCCGGGATTATGAAGACGAGGGCATATAGACCGGATGGCGCGTCTTGTGTCATCACTCGTCTGTGCACACAAACCGGCCCCCGCAGTTCGGCCATCGTTTCAGCCCACGGTTCACCGGGCGCGGCTTCCCGCATCCATGTTTCGGGTATGATCGATTCGCAGACGCGATCGTTGACGTCCAGAACCTCCGACAGGTGACGGCCGATGGATTCATCCGGCTTCACGCCCGCCCATTCTCCGGCGGCATCATTCATGAATTGGACACAGCGGTCGCGATCCACGAAAAGTACGGGTGTTTCCAGCGAATGAACCAATTGCTCAAACAGATGAGAGTTAGGCTCTCTGTTTTTCCTCATTCCCTCCCCCTAACCGAATTATCCTGTCTGGCCTGTGCGGCTCAAGAAAGTGAAAGCGTCGGATCAATGTCCTGTACCGGAACCGGCGGCACACCCCGGCCGGCACACGCGGAAGCCCACCCGGCTATCATGGCGGCATTGTCCGTGCAATATTCAAAAGGGGCCACCAGAAGGCGGCATCCCCGCCGACGGGACAGCTCCTCCAGCATGGACCGAAGTCGCCGGTTCCGGGCCACACCGCCCACGCACGCAAACGTCGAAACGCCCTCGCTGATCACGGCCCGCTCCAGACGGTCCAGAAGCGCGTCAAACACCGCTTCCTGATAACTGGCGGCGGTGTCGCCAAGGCCGGCACCCCGGCACGCTTCGGGATGGTTCCTAGCGTAATACAAAAGCGCCGTCTTAAGTCCGCTGAAACTGAAACAATAATCGCGACGCAACCCCTCCACCCGTTCTTCGCTCTGTCCCCGCATTCCTCTCGGGAAATCGATCCGGCGGGGATCCCCTCCCACCGCCGCCTTCTCAATGGCCGGTCCGCCGGGGTATCCCAAACCCAATACCGTCGCCCCCTTATCCAGAGCTTCCCCGGCCGCGTCATCCAGGGTTTGACCCAATAACTGAAAGGATTGCAGATCGTCCATGCGGATCAACTGCGTATGCCCGCCCGACACCAATAAAACAACCAGGGGGCATACCTGTCGCACCCTCTCATCCAGTGCGTCCGCGCCCAGAAAAATGGAATAGATATGGGCTTGCAGATGGTTGACGCCGATTACCGGCTTGTTCAGCCGGAACGCCAAGGCCTGGGCGGTGGTGACACCGACCAACAGCGAACTTGCCAAGCCCGGACCGCGCGTCACGGCCACCGCGTCGAGATCGTTCTCGTCCGCTTCCGCTTCCGCCAACGCTTGTCGAACGATTAACGGCAAGGCTTCCACGTGCCGCCTTGATGCTATTTCCGGAACGACCCCTCCATACGGGGCATGGTCCTTGACCTGGCTCAACACCACGTTCGAACGGACGCGGCATCCATCCTCCACGACCGCGGCGGACGTTTCGTCGCAGGATGTTTCTATTCCCAGGACCAGCATGAACGATGCGCGTCTTTCCTGTTTGAATCAGCGATGACGCGCCATCATCCTGTCGGGATGCCGTTGCGCCTCGAAAATCATGATGCCCTTCAACAAGTCCACGGCGCGTTGCAACTGCACATCCACCACGTCATCGAGGTCTTCCTCCCCTTCCAGGGGTTCCGCATTTTCGGGGCGCGAACGTTTCAACAACAATTTGCGCCAATCGTCCGGGGAGATGGGAACGACGACATCCGGCTCAATCCCGTTATCCTGAATGCGCCGTTCGCTGGGTGTGTAATATTTTGCCGTCGTCAGGCGAAGAGCCGACCCGTCTTCCATCGGCAACACGCTCTGGACGGAACCCTTCCCAAACGTCTTCTCCCCCACGAGGACGGCGCGCCGGTGATCCTGAAGGGCTCCCGCCACAATTTCCGAAGCACTTGCGCTGCCCTCGTTCACCAGCACCACCATAGGCATATCCGGGAATTTCGGTCGAACCCGGGACACATATCTTTGCTGGCGCCGTTCATCGCGTCCCTTGGTATAGACAATCAACTGCCCGCGCGGAATAAATTTCTGGGCCACGTCAACCGCGGCATTCAACAACCCGCCGGGATTGTTTCGAAAATCAAGAATGAGCCCGCGCATTCCCTGCGCCTCCAGCTCCTCAATCGCCTGGACCAAATCGTCCGCCGTCGGCGCGTTAAACTGGGTTACGCGGACATAGCCAATCCCATCATCCAGCAACGAGGCGTCCTTGACGCTTTCCACGGTGATGATGGCCCGGGTGATGGACATCTCCTTGAATTCATTCGTTTTCGGACGCAACACCCGAATCTTCACATCGGTATCCGGGGGGCCCCGCAACTTGCGCACCGCTTCCTGCAAGGACAGGCCTTCCGTTGACTTTTCGTCGATTTCGATAATGCGATCGCCCGACAGCAAGCCGGCATGAAACCCGGGCGTACCCTCCATGGGCGCAACCACCGTCAAAATCCCGTCCCGCATGCTGATGACAATGCCCAGGCCGCCGAAATGACCGGAGGTATCGTCTTTCATGTCGCGGTACATATCCGGATCCAGGAATTGGCTATGGGAATCGAGAGATTGAAGCATTCCTTTGAGCGCGCCATAGATCAGATCAGTATAGGAAACCTTTTCATCGTCCACATAATGCTGACGGATTTGTTCTATGGCTTTTGTGAACAGGGCCATGCTGTCATACGCGTCGTCCTGCGGTGAGTAAACGGCCTCCTGGGAATACAGGCGGGAACCGATTAACAGGTTGCCTCCCAGCAAGACGACAAGCAGGGCCCATCCAAGGCTTCGTCCTATATACCTGACCGACATATATTCATCTCCTCATTGACGCGCTTTACAAAATTCCGATGGTTCCCGACGTACTGTACGGCAATACAAATACGGGGTTCCGGTGTATAGAATAGGCTAGAAAAACTTGCTTTGCAACCGGAATAGGGAATATGTATGTATGACGGGGACCGGTACGGCAGCCCGGTCGCTCGGTGTGTGCGAACGGGGTTTACCGACATGACCAACAATCCGGATTCCGCCCCGAATCACCTCCGGGCAGCACATGGAAGCATGAACGCATTCAACGGACATAACAACGATAGCTCCGGAAACGTACCGCCGCCGCAACCGGGATCTGTTTATCATCGACAGGTTCCGGAACGCAGGCGGCGCATGCCGACACCCCGGCCGCCGCAGCCGGAGACCTCCCGGTTTCGTAAAGAAAAACATCCGGGACATGCCGTCATGTTGTCCAATATCCGAACCGTCGCCCTGGTGGCCCTGTGCATGTTTGCTGTCCTGGGACTGTCGATGTTCATCACCGGAAGGGCCTGGCAGACCAAGCAGAAGAGGGCGCGCGAAGGCGGGACCCGGCCCTCCCCGGCGGTTTCTCCATCCACCGAACCGTCCACGACAGCCGGATACGTAATGCCCGCCGATTCGGATCTTGTTCCTCCGTCCGATATGGACATGGATGTGCTCCGACGGGCGGTATTCAAGGCCGGAAACGGCGATGCGCTGGTGGCGGCCGGAGACTACCGGGCCGCAATCGCGCAATACCGGGAGGCACTGGACATATGGCCCCACATGACCGCGGTATGGGCCTCCCTCGGACGGGCCTACCTGGAAGTCAATGAGTATCCCCTCGCACAAACCGCATTGGAACGCGCCATCACCCATGATCCGGCAAACGTTCGCATGCTGAACGATCTGGGCGTGGCGCATCTCTATCAAAACCGCATGGAAAAGGCCCTGCACCTTTTTGAAACCGCCACGGAGTTGGATCCCCAATTCGGACCCAGCCGGTATAACCTGGCGCTAAGCCATCTTGCCCAGCAGGACTATGAGCAGGCCGAAGACCTGCTGGACCAATATCTGCTCGACCATCCCGAAGAGCCGAAGGCGCTCAAAGAACGGGCGTTTCTACACGCCCGCCGGGGGCAATACGAGGAGGCGCTTGAGAACCTGCGTGCCGCCATTGAATTCGCACCGGACTGGGCGGCGTTGTATTTTGATGCCGCCGCCGCCGCGGCGCTTATGGGCGACCCGGAAGACGCCCACCGCTACCTGGCCCGGGCGGAAACCATGACGTCTCCGCTTCATGCACAACGGGTGTATCAACAGGAAGCCTTTCGGGAGCTCCGCAAAACCGAAGCGGGACAACGATACAAAGCAGACCTTGAAAAACGATCAAAGGAATACCAGGCCGCTTCGCAAAAGACGGACATACCGGTTTCACAGCCGGAACCCGCTTTTTCGGGTTTGCCAAGTCCATAACGGACGGTTAAAAACACCATACAGTTCGAGTATACATGAAAAAAACCTCTCATGATATTTACGGCACGATGCACAACGATCCCAACCGGAACGCGCTGTATGACGGACCCCGCCCAACGGGGCCGTTGCCGGGACAGGACTTACTGACTCAGCATCGCCGGCAAACGTTTTTATTCGGCGCAGTGGCTTTTTTGTGCGCCCTTCTCTTCGTCCTGGTCGTGGTGCAACAATATCGCCTGACGTCCAGCCCCCGTTTCGAGCCGCCGACCGAAACACGGGACAGACTGGTCTCGCGTTCGGGAAGCCTCTCCACATTTCTGGACTTCACCATGGATCGTCACACCACGTTTCTCATGGATGAACTGCGGGAACCGGGGAGTGTCGTCGACAACCCCAATGCCCGAGACATGCCGCTGGAAGGCCCGTGGATCAAGAAAGTGGCGTACCACCTGATCCAGGCCGAATTGCATGAACGCGAGGGCCTCAGGGAAACGGCCCGCGATCATTATGAAAGCGCGCTCCGTATCTTTCCCGATTTAAGAGGGGTTCATCAGCGGTTGGGCCTGTTGTATATGCAGCGAGAGGAATACGCGAATGCCGTTGCCGCCTTTGAGCAGGCGGCGCTGGAAGACACCCTTTCATACGCGATCGCCAACAACCTGGGCGCGGCCTATATGAATATGGACGAGACGGTAAAAGCGGAACAGCATTTACTCCAGGCCATACGCCTGAATCCCGAATATCCCCCTGCGTATTTCAACCTGGGACAACTCTATATGCGGGGCAAGGACTACCGGCAGGCGGCCGCCTATTTCCAACAGTACATGCAGATGGAACCCACGCGGGTGGAAGCCGCCCTGACCTTTGCCTATATTCTCATCCAGTTGGAAGAATGGGAAGCCGTGGTCGAATTACTGGGACAGATCAGTCGTATCGCACCGGAATCCCCTTCCGTGCACTTCCGGCTCGCGCAAGCCTTATCCCATACGGGCGAGCATCACGAGGCCATCCGTTCCCTCAACCGGGGCATTTCCCTGGTAGACGCCCGCAATGCCCTGGTCTGGATGTCGCGAAACGAATTCGACCCTTTGCGGGATCATCCGGATTTCCAGCAGTGGCTCAATGAACTGGGCGGGACGCTGTAGTGATCCGGTGATACAGGGCCGGCGTACCGCGCAAGGCCGATGATGAAAGCCGGATGTGTATAACCCCATCGCGGTCGGTTCTCCAGATCTGAACCGGGTGATCCTGTAAACGGCTCAATACTTCCTCATCCGGAAAACCGTCCCGGCTGCGCCCCCCGGCGCTGATGATCACATCCGTCGGCGATACCGCATCGAGCCATGCTTCGGACGCCGTACCCGGCGCCCCTTGATTCCCATAGACCAGGATCGGCGACGAGGGCTCAATCGGCGCATCCAGTATCCGCCTTTCCGCGGTATCCCCTCCCCCTCCCATGAAGATCACGGAAGCGCCTTCGTTCGCCACCCGCATGACCAGGGCCGCATCAGCCGCGCGTCGCACGGAGTCCTCATCCGCGGGGTGCAGGATTTCCCATTCAACCGCGCCCCATGAACCGGTTTCCCCCGCCATGCGTTTTCGAACGGGAATGGCATGCCGCCGCGCGGCTTCCACCACGCGCCGATAAGCCGGGGAACGGCCTTCTTGGGGAGGCATCCAAATCTCGCCTATGGGCAAGGCCTCCATCAATTCCTCCGCCGCCCCCGCATAGGGGGCCGTAGGGGTACTCAAGACAAGCGCATCCAACCGGTTCACGCCCCGCTGTCGCAAGTGACGCAACACAAGCCAACTCCCGTGGCGGGGACCGGCGTCATACAGCACATTCGACCCGCACGGCAGTCGAATGAGGGCGGCCTGGCCATCCATCGTGTCCAACACATCGACCGCAATGGAGCGATCGGTCCATTGACTCCATATTCCCATTCCGGCCATGGTCAAAGCGCCGCATAACGCCCACACGCGAATCCGCCGCCCCCGCACAAGCAATCCTCCAAACAGGAGGCCGTACCACCAGACGATCCAGAGTACAGGAGGGGAAGCCACATGGAAATGCCCCCCCGGCACCTGTGCGCACCCCTCCATCAACCAGGTGAGTCCCGACAGGAAAAAGCGATTGGCATGGTTGAATATTTCCGCCAGTACGCCCCATACCATGCCGCCGACCAGCGACAGGCACGCGGTCATGACCACCAGGAACGCGGCCGGAATAACCAGTATGTTGGTCAACAAGGCCACGGGAGATACCCGGTTAAAGTAGAAGGCGGTCAGCGGAGCCGAGGAAAGCCACGCCGCCACGGAGATACCCCCCAAACCCACAATCCAAAGCGCCACGTACCGACCGTATTTCCTCCCCTCCGGCCGATAGGCCGCCGGCCGGGGATCCTCCGGTACCAACACGGCGGCCGATCCGGCGCAGACCGGGTACAAACGCATCAACCCTCCCACAATAACAAAAGAGTAGATGAAACCCGGAGCGACCAACTGACCGGGAGCGGCCGCGACAATCAGCAGCGCGGCCCAGGCCAACGCCGAGGGCGGATCGGGTTTCCGCCGGAACAGGAATGCCGACGCGTACAGAAGCGCCATCGTACCGGCGCGCACGGCACTGGGACGCATGCCCGTCGCCACCGTGTACATAATGAGAAGTGGGGCCAGTCCATACACCGCATGGTGCCGCGACATACCGAATGATTTCAGCACCCCCATGATCAGAAGGGACATGACGCCCACATGCAATCCGGATATGGCGAAGATATGCAGGGTTCCCGTCGAAGCGAAAAGGCGATGATGTTCTTCGGGCAACTCATGACGATAGCCCAGCAACAACGCGCGCACGATCCCGGCTTCTTCGGGATACTCGTCGAGACCCCGTCCGAGCAAATCCCAACACCGATGCCGCATGCGGTAACAGAACGCCACATACCGTGACCCGTGCCCCGATGAGATCCGCCGGTGATCATCCCCGCTGACCCATAACCGGTACGGGGAAAGATGCCACCGGCGGGTTCCGGCCGATGTTCGATCCGTGAGTACGCCCGATAATTCCCAGTATTCGCCGTACTGCATCACGGTCCCGTCCGGGACCCCATTCCATTGCACATCCACCCTGCCGGAGGCACGTTGTGGATACTCCAGCCGCTGCATGACTTTCACGCGCAAGGGAAACCGCCAGTCTGATTCCCCCGGCCGGCGTCCGGGACTGGATTCCGGGTCGGCCGCAATGATGCCCCGCAGAACCACATGCTCGCGCGGTCGTTCCATCTGCGACGCGATTTCCCGGGCCGAAGGTTTGCGCGTGGAAAGATCGGCGTGAACCCAGGCCGTTAAAAAGATCGATCCGTACAGGAATACAACGGAGACGGGATGACGGCGCAACAGGAATACGGGGAAAAAGGTCAGCCAGGCCGGGATCAACAGCCATGACGGGGGAATATCATACCACAGGCCGCCCCATACCCCGCACAACGCCACGATGACCAGCCCGACGACGGGACGCCGGACAGGAGGCCCATCGCTGCCGCACGCACTGTGTCGTCCCCCCTCGAAACTCGTATCCTCCCTATGGCGTGGGCGCGTCTTCTTGAGAGATCAACAGATTAAGAGGGCGGTGCCGTCCAACCCGACTGGCCTGTTGAAGCGCACGGGTTACAAAGGTCTTGGCCTTTTTCACGGCCTCCGCCATGATCTCGCCCTGCGCCAGGTAGGCCGTAAGCGCCGCTGAAAACGCGCATCCCGCCCCGTGCGTTTCCTCCGCATACACCCGCTGTTCCGTGAACAAATGCTCATCCCCTTCATCGTAAAGAACATCCACGATTCTATCGCCGCTGAGATGCCCGCCCTTGACCACACAGGCCACATCGTAATGGTCCCCGATTTCACGCGCCGCCTTTCGCAATTCCTCCACCGAAGAAATGGAATGTCCACAGAGGATTTCCGCCTCGTGCAGATTGGGCGTCACCACCCGGGCTTTCGGAAGAAGCTCATTACGAAACGCATCGATCGCATCGGCTTGCAGCAACCGCGCTCCCGAAGCCGCAACCATGACCGGATCGACCACCAGGATCGGGATGCCCTCGCGTATATCCTCCATGGCCACGATCCGTATAATTTCAGCCGAATACAGCATGCCGGTTTTCGCCGCCCGGAGGGGAAAGCTATTCGACACGGCCACGATCTGGCGCATGACGATATCCGGATCAACGGGGTGAATGGCCATGACCTCTTCCGGGTTTTGGGCGGTCACACAGGTAATCGCCGTGGTCCCGAATACATTGAGCGTGGAAAATGTCTTAAGGTCGGCCTGTATGCCGGCTCCCCCTCCGCTGTCCGACCCGGCTATGGTCAGCACCACGGGCATACCGTCGTCTGGATTGACTGATGAGTGTGATAACATGCCCGGAGCATAGTCGAAGCGTCGGCAGGGTCAAGAATTTTACGGACGGTCTTCGTTCCGGCTTAACACCACGGCCGACGAAAGCGCGTCGGCCCGACGTCCCGGAGGAGGGAGGCTCATGGGATCGATCCCCTCCCGCAACGCCACCGTCGCCAGAACTTTGGGCACATACATTTGTGTTTCCGCCGGCAGATGGTCGGCAATTTCTTCGAACGTGCTTGCGTGGTGCGTCTTCAGTGCGCGACCCACCCGTCCCTCACCCGCGTTGTAAGCAGCCAGCGCCAACGGCCATGAATCGAAACGCCCATGGAGAAAGCGCAGATACCGGGCGGCGGCCCGCGCGCTCCTATCCGGATCCAGCCGGTCATCGACGGGGGTCACGCGCAGACCGAAACGTTCGGCCGTGGCGGGCATGAACTGGAAAAGACCGGTGGCCCCCACCGGGCTTCGCGCTTCGGGATTGAAAGACGATTCCACTTCAGCCAGCCAGACCCATTCGGGCGGGATGCCTTCCTCCTCGAAAATCGGCTTCAAACGGGGCACCAGCGTTTCGGCGCGTTTGGGCGCGGGATGACGCCCTATCTTCTGTTCCCAATTCTGCCGGTCGCGGGCCACGTTTCGAACCCGGCGTTCGGTCTCGGGCGGCGGCCGTGGTGCGGGCGGACGGGGCGGAGGCATAATACGGCCGGCGGATCTCGGCGGCGCCTGGTCCCGTTGGGATGTGCCGTACACCGCTCGCAGCGCAAATTCGGCCATGTCCAGATAATCCATTCGCTGCGACAGCCAGGCCGCGTACGGTTCGCCGATCGGCGTCGCCTTGAGATATCGCAGGGCGGCTTCCGCTTCCGGCCGGATCCAGGCCAGATCTTCATAGGAATCCGCGTGCATGATCTCTTCCACGGACAGCCAGAATTGCACCCATTCGCCGCGATCCGGAAACTCGATCCATTCACGGACGACATCGGGCGCCAACTCATCAAACCAGGACTGTCCCAGGTCATGAAGCCGGTGCCATACTTCGTTCAACTCCGTGTCGGATTTCGATTCCGTCACGGCGAACAGGAGAATAAGCAAGGCCAGGCTCAACGATGAATGCCGACCGGATATAGGAAGGAAGTTGCTCACGGTTCACCACTTTATGCGATAGGGACGAGGCAAGGGAAACGCATTTTCGATATGCCGGACGATCGGATTCCCCTGCCCTTCGCTCCCGATCACTTCGATCACATCAAAACGGATATAGGGCGGTGGTTGCTTCATGCGCCGGATGTATCGAATCGCCGCCCGCCCCATGGTTTTCTGCTTGGCGCGCCTCACCGCTTTGACCGGCCGGCCGAAGCGCTCGTCGCGCCGGGTTTTCACCTCAACAAAAACAAGGGTCTCGCCGGTGCGCGCCACCAAGTCCAGTTCGTCGCGACGCCCCACGCGAACACGTCGGTTCAGAATGTAGAAGCCCTTATGTTTCAGCATGCGTTCCGCCTGTTTTTCGCCCCATCGGCCCGTACGCAGGTGCGGGGGTTCCGGAGTTCGTTTTTTGCGCGTGAACGGCCAGATCATGAATCCACCAGCACTTGACGAACCGGTTGGAAGGAGCGCCGGTGTTCGGGACAGGGACCGTGTTCCCGCAACGCGGCCAGATGCGCCGCCGTACCGTATCCCTTATGGCGGGCAAATCCGTATTGCGGGTATCGTTCGTCCAGTTCCAACATCATCCGATCCCGTGCCACCTTGGCCATCACGCTGGCCGCGGCGATCGACAGGCTCGCGGCGTCACCGCGCACAATGGCGCGGGAATCGCAGGAAAGCCCCCTCACGGGACGGCCGTCAATCAGGGCCAGCTGAATGTCCCGGCCCACACGGTCGAGTGCACGCGCCATGGCCAGATGCGTGGCGCGGAGAATATTCAAGTGATCGATTTCCGCCACATCGGCGGAGGCAATACCAACCGCAATATGGGAAGAATTGGAAAGAAGACCGAAAAACATATCGCGGGACACCGCCGTCAATTTCTTGGAATCGGTTAATCCCCGGAAGAGACCGTCCGCTTCGCGCTTCGCGCAATCCGGATCAAACACCACGGCGGCCGCCACGACCGGTCCCGCCAACGGCCCTCGCCCGGCTTCATCAACACCGGCTACCACGCGTAATCCCCCGTCCCATGCCTCTTGCTCGTATTGGAGCATTGTGTTCCCTCGCCGAAAAATACAGGGAGTGGAGTACCGCAACGCAGGGGCTTCGCTCGAGTAGCCAACCCGTTGCATCCGGTCGGCCCGAAGCCGCCGGGCCGCGCAAGCGCGGCCCCTACAGGGAGGAAAGCCGCATCCGGGCCGTTCCGGCGCAGCCCCTGTGAGCGGTCGTCGGAGGTTCTTCCTCTACCGCTTTTCCTTGATACGCGCCGTCTTTCCGGATCGTTCGCGAAGATAATAGAGCTTGGCCCGGCGGGTCTTCCCTCTGCGTTCCACCTTTACCTTGGCCACCGCGGGAGAATGCAGGGGAAATACGCGTTCCACCCCTTCTCCATAGGAAATGCGTCGAACCGTAAACGTCTCGGTGGCGCCGGCGCCATCCCGCGCAATGACAGTACCCGAAAATACCTGGATGCGCTCTTTGTCCCCTTCCCGGATCTTCACGTGCACATCCACGGCGTCGCCGATGCTGAATTCCGGAACGCCCTCCTTGCGCAGATTCTCTTTATCGATTTTTTCGAGGATATTCGCACTCATGAATATTGTCTTTCTTTTGAAGTAAGGCGCATATCATATCCCGGCGTCTCATTCCGTCAAGCATCGAATCCCGCCGTTTCCCGCGGCCGGGCTTCGCCCCGGCCGTGGCATTTTCCCTCCGTGGCATGCCTTTCCGGGGCCGACACGCGAAGCCCCTGCAGGCGCCGCGATTGAGGCGGGTTTCAGGGCGGGCCTACTCCAACAAATCCGGTCGTTTTTCCCGGGTCCGTTGTTGGGCCTGTTCGCGCCGCCAACGCGCGATTTCCTCATGGTTCCCGGAAAGCAGGATGTCCGGCACCTTCATCCCCCGAAACTCGGGCGGCCGTGTATAGTGCGGATACTCGAGCAATCCTTCGCTGAAGGATTCCTGGTCCGCGGAGGTTTCATCGCCCAGCACGCCCGGAATCAACCGGACCACGGCATCGATCACCACCGCCGCCGCCAGTACCCCGTTGGTCAGCACATAATCACCAATCGAAATTTCGTCCGTGGCCAGTCCCGAACGGATGCGCTCATCCACTCCCTCGTAATGCCCGCAGATGAAAATCAGGTGCCGTTCCCCCGCCAGCTCCTTCGCCAGCCCCTGATCGAAGCAACGGCCTTGCGGCGTCATCAGGATCACCCGGGCGTCCGGCATGCGGACGGACTCCACGGCCTTGAAGACCGGTTCCGGCTTCATTACCATGCCGGGCCCGCCGCCGTAGGGGCGATCATCCGTGGTTCGATGGGTGTCCGAAGTGAAATCACGGAGGTTTACGGTGTTGAACATCGCCCGACCGGACTGCGCCGCGCGCTTCAGCATGCTCTCCCCGAGAAAACCGGAAAGCATACCGGGAAAAATCGTGACGATATCAAAACGTACCGGATCCTGCATGGCAGTCACTTTCCGAACGAGTTATGCGACGGGAATGAGTACCTTGCGCATTCCGGTGATCGCACTCAACACACGTACCCGGGCATGATCGAGGAGGTCTCCCTACTCAACCACCTCGAGCAGTACGCGTTTGTTCCCGCGAGCGGCGATGACATTGAGCAGCGCGCGCACGGCCCCGACTGTTTTCCCGTCTTTGCCGATCACTTTTCCGATATCATCGGAATGACAGCGCACTTCATAAACCAGCTTGCTTTCGCCCGCCATTTCAACAATACGCACGTCGTCCGGATGGTCTACCAGCATCCGCAGAATTTGCTGAATTAAATCTCTCATGATCGTACCCGTTTCCGGGAGGGTTTTATGGTTCACCCGCCGCCCTGGAGCACCTGGGTCCCCGGCACCCTATTCAGGACGCGCCGCCTGCCCCTCCGCTTCCTGCTCCCGGTCGGAACCGGATTCGGCGGGCGCGGGGGCGGGTTCATCGGCCGCAGACGCGGCTTTGGGTTCTTGTTCCGGCGTGGATGGCCCGGGTTGCCGGCGATTCTGCCTGATCAGGTTCTTCACCGTATCCGTCACGATGGCGCCCTGATTCATCCAGTATTCAACGCGATCCATTTTCAATGAAAATGCGCCGTCCCGGCCGGGATCATACCAACCGAGCGCTTCGATATAACGGCCGTGGTTGGACCGGCGCGTATCGGCCGCCACCACCCGGAAAAAGGGCAGATTGTTCCGCCCCATTCTTCTTAGTCTGATCGTTACGGACATATGTTCTCCTTCAAAAGGGCTACAGGGTATATATCACCGGCCGAATTGACGCAATCTTTTTTGCGTCTTTTTCATCTGGCGGGTCATTTTCTTGACCTGGCCGAAACGCTTGAGCAATTCATTGACACTGCGCACATCTGTACCACTTCCCTGCGCAATACGCAATCGCCGACTTCCATTAATCATATCCGGATGACGGCGTTCCTCGGGCGTCATGCTCAGGATGATCGCCCTGGCCCGCTTGGTTTCCCGCTCCGAATCCAAGGCCATCCGCCGGCGCATTTCGCCATCGAGTTGGGCTCCGCCCGGTATCATTTCCAGCAGGCGATCCATGGAACCCAGCTTGTCCATATATTGCATCTGTTCGAGAAAATCCTCCAGATTCAGCGAATTCTTGCGGATTTTCTGCTCCATCCGAGCCATATCCGTTTCGTTTACCGTGGCCTGCGCCTTCTCCACCACACTGACGATGTCCCCCATACCGAGAATGCGCGAGGCCATGCGATCCGGATAAAACGGCTCAAGATCCTCCGGGCGTTCCCCCATCCCGGTCAAGAGAATCGGACATCCGGTTACCGCCTGCACCGAAAGCGCCGCGCCTCCACGGGCATCGCCGTCCAGCTTGGTCAGAATCAAACCCGTCAGTCCCAGTTCCCGGTTGAACGTCTCCGCCACATGGACGGATTCCTGGCCAATCGCCGCGTCAAGCACCAGCACGACATTTTTCGGGCTGACCGCCGCCCGCAGCTCTTTCAGCTCCCGTACCAGTTCCTCGTCGATCTGGAATCGACCGCCCGTATCAAAAAGCAGCACATCCGCCCCCCGCTCCCGGGCTTCACGAACAGCGCGGACGCCCAAATCCGGAACCGTTTCCTTGGGCTTCGGCTCGATCACGTCCACTCCAATCTGCCGCCCTATGGCCCGTAATTGCTCTACCGCCGCCGGCCGCCGAATATCAGCGGCCACCAGGAGGGGCGTTCTGCCCTCCTGCTTCCAGCGCAACGCCAGCTTGCCGGCCGTGGTTGTTTTGCCCGACCCGTGCAAGCCCAGCAGCATGATCATGGCCGGTTGGCCGGACAGATCGAAATCCTTCCGCTCATCACCCAGCAGGTGCACCATTTCGTCGTGCACACGCTTGATGACCTGTTGTCCGGGCGTAATGCTCTGAAGCACCTCTTCACCCAGGCACCGCTCCTTCACCCGTTTGATAAAATCCTTCGCCACCTGGTAATGAACGTCGGCCTCCAACAGGGCCAGGCGCACCTCGCGCATCGTCTCCTGGATATTTTTCTCGGAGAGTTTCCCGTACCCGCGCAAATTCTTGAATATTTTTTGTAACGAACCGGTTAATGAATCAAACATGATCGTTTCCTCGCGGCGTTCGCATAAGACGCCAACGCCTGTGCATTCCACCGAAAATCGAATAACAAGCCGGTCGAATGCGCTTCGCACAATACACATACGCCGAACGGTCTCCGGACTTGTTGATACAACCCCCTCTTTTTCAGGATTCCTTCCGGCGCTCAGGGATTGATCGCCGCGGCTTATCGGGTGGGGATTATCAAACGCTCCTCGTTCAACTCCTCCGCTCCCGGCTCGATCACGCCCCGGAAGTCGCAGCGCGTGCATGTCCTCGCCGCGTAAGGCTCATCTTCCCATACACGGCCCATGCCCGAACAGGCCGGACACAGCACCTCGTCCTTGTGCAGACGCCGGGTATCCCGATATCCCACACCGTTGCAGATGAGGCACAGATACGCAACACCGGGCTCGTCCCCCAAGGCAATGGATCCGCTTTCGGAACAGGCTTCGCAATAAACCTTCAGTACGTGCATCCGATACAGATCCGCATGCTCTCCCCGTCGTGCCGCGATCAGCCCGAAGCGATCGTCAAACTCCGGGCGGGTTCCCTGAATCCAGACAAACTGCAGCGCCAACGCCAAAACCCCCAACATGATAATCGGCATGATGAACGGGTTCGTTCTCTGCTGATACCGTCTCGGTCGCGCATGGTAATAGTACTTGTTCATCGCTTCGTGCCCCGCACTATACGGCCGCGCCCGCGGAGGTCGCTGATGAGCGCCACATCCACAAAACCGCATACGCGCAATGCTTCCTCTATACCATCCCCTTGATCCGCGCCAATCTCAAGATAAAGACGTCCGGAATTCCGAAGCACCCGATACGCTTGCGGAATCAATCGGCGCACGACATCCAATCCACGGTCGCCTCCGTCCAGGGCTAATCGGGGTTCGTATTCACGAACATTTCGCGGCAGGACATCAAAATCCGTCGTGGCGATGTAGGGCGGGTTGGAAATCACGATGTCCAGGGACGCATCCGCCATGCCCTCAAGCAGATCCGCTTCCCGCCAGTCGATTCGGGATTCCACGCCGTATGACGCGGCGTTTTCCCGCGCCAACGTCAAGGCTTTTTCGCTGATGTCGACGGCCGTGTACCGGCCTTGCGGCCGGGCTTGGATCAACGCCAGAACGATGCACCCGCTGCCGGTCCCCACATCCGCGATCGCGGGATGCTCCCGCTTCCAGATTTCCGTGTCTTCCAGAACGCATGCCACCAGTTCTTCGGTTTCCGGCCGTGGAATCAACGCGCGCCCATCCACACGCAACGTGATATCCATGAATTGCGTTTCACCCCAGACGTATTGCACCGGTTCATGACGAAGAAGCCGCTCCACCGATACGGCCAGCCGGTCCCGTTGATTCCGGGTCAACGGGTGATCCCGGCACAGTCCGATTTCCGTGCGCGACACGTGAAGTACATGTGCCAGCAGCCATTCCGCCATCACTCCGGATTCGGCGACAGCGGCCTCCTCGAGGGCGCGCTTGATGTGCTCACGCGCTTCCCCCACATGACCGGGCATGGAGCTCTGACCATGCGTGTTCATGGTTCGATCGCTTTCCTTCATTCAGGCGGGCCCGGGCGGGCCGGCACGACGGGTTATTCCGCCGTCATCCCCCCCTGGAGCCGGAGATCCAGATCGTGCGCCCGCAATGCGGCGAGCAATTCCTCCAGGTCCCCTTCCATGATTCGGTCCAAGTGATACAGGGTCAGGTTGATCCGGTGATCGGTCATACGGTTCTGCGGAAAATTGTAGGTGCGTATACGCTGACTGCGATCGCCCGACCCGATCAACGAACGGCGGACATCCGCCTCGCGAGCCGCCTCCTCGGTGCGCTTATGATCCAACAGGCGGGCCCGCAGCACCCGCATCGCTTTCTCACGGTTGCGATGCTGGGATTTCTCGTCCTGGCACTGTACCACGACCCCGGTCGGCAGGTGGGTTATCCGCACCGCGGAATCGGTCGTGTTCACGCTCTGACCACCCGGCCCCGACGAGCGGAACACATCAATGCGTAATTCCTCGGACTTGATGTCGATATCATCCATCTCATCGGCCTCGGGGAGCACGGCCACCGTGGCCGCCGACGTATGTATACGTCCGCCCGCCTCGGTAACGGGTATCCGCTGAACACGATGTCCTCCGCTTTCATACCGAAGTACGCCGTACACGGCATCCCCTTCGATGGCCACAATCACTTCCTTGTAACCGCCGCGGTTTGAAACGCTGGCATCGAGCACACTCGCCTTCCATCCGCGCCTCTCGGCGTACCGACCGTACATCCGGTATAGATCCGCAGCAAAGAGACCCGCTTCTTCGCCCCCTGTTCCCGCCCGTATTTCCATGATGACGTTCCGGTCTTCGTCGGGGTCCGGCGGCAACAAGGCCGTCATCAGCTCGCGCTCGGCCGCTGGAAGTTGCTCCTCTATCCCGGCCACCTCCGATTCCGCCATTTCCCGGAGGTCCGGGTCCGTGTCCTCGGTCTCCGCCAGGGTCCGGCTTTCATCACGATCCCGCACCAGTTTAAAATACCGGTCCGCATGCTCCAGGATACGCCGGAGGCGGGCGTGCTCGGACAGACGTTTACGGTAGGCCGTCATTGAGGCCGTTGCTTCGGGCGCCGAAAGCTCGGCTTCGAGTTCCGTCAACCGGCCTCTCAATTTTTCGATGTGGGTGGGATCAATCATGGGACCTGCCCAATACGCGTTCGCCCCCGTTCCCCTCCTCGACCCGGGAACGGGCGCCCGGGTGTTTTCCTGCACAAAAACAATCCGGGCCGGAATGTGGCCCCGCAAGGGAGGCATTCCGGCCCGGATGGTGCATACGCTACTGGCTCTGTTTCTGTCCGTACTTTCGGCGGAATCGTTCCACGCGGCCTTCCGTGTCGATGTACTTGGCCTTGCCCGTAAAAAACGGATGACAAGCCGAACACGTATTCACGTGCATCTCCTTCACCGTGGACCGTGTGCGGATTTCGTTCCCGCACGCGCACCGAATCACCGAATCCCCGTATTTGGGATGAATCTCTGCTTTCATGAAAATAACCCTTATCTCCTCGAACAAGGCGCCCTGCGTAGTTCGCCCCGTATTCAAATGGAGGCCCAACCTAGTCGGGTTGACGCCTGATTGCAATATATATTTCTTCCTGATTTTCGCAATTCCGGGGTTTTCTTTAAAAGATCATTGCCGTTCTGTGAAAATGATATATTTTACAAGGCGCCCGGATGATTCGCGAATCCACCTCGGGCGAACAGCCCGCGACGGGGACTCGCTTTCGCATCCGGCCCTATTTTCGATAGAAGCATAACGACAAAGCCGGAGGGGATTCAATGCGTCTACTTGGAATACTGTTGCTGTCACTCGGTATAATCGGGCATTCGACCGCCGGAGACGGGCCGGCCGAACCGGAAAACGAAACCAAACCCACAAACCAATACGAAGAAATGAAACATCCTCGCGTCATTCTCCAAACCAATCACGGCGACATTCTGATCGAACTGTATCCGGACAAGGCCCCCGTTACCGTGGAAAATTTTCTGCGGTACACCGACGACGGTTTCTACGACGGAACCATTTTCCACCGTGTCATTTCCGGCTTCATGATCCAGGGCGGCGGGTTTGACGCCGATATGAAGAAACGCGCCACACGGTCCCCGATCCGGAATGAAGCGGACAATGGCTTGCAAAACGAGCGCGGCACCATCGCCATGGCCCGTCTGCCGGCGCCGGACACCGCCACCAGTCAATTTTTCATCAACCACAGAAACAACGCCATGCTGAATCACCGCAACCGGACTCCGCAAGGCTTCGGCTATTGCGTATTCGGCCGGGTGGTGGACGGCATGGACGTGGTGGATCGCATCGCACAGGTACGCACAACCACGCACGGCGGTCACGAGAATGTTCCGGTCGAACCGGTTGTCATTGAGCACATCAAGAAAATGGTTGATTAATGCCGATACTCCGCCCCGGGCATGATCCACGGAGGGATGCGCGGGCAAGGGTTTATTCGGAGGCTCGAACACATGCGCGCCGAGGAAAAGGTCGGATCCGGAATGGACGCGACGTACCGGCTCCAGCCGGGGGAAGGGATGCGTTTGGGCGAATATACCATCCTGGACCTGCTGGGCCGAGGGGCCATGTCCACGGTTTATCTCGGGGTCGACACCACGGGACATGAAGTGGCCATCAAGATCTTCACGGAAGGCGCCGGCATGTCCACCACCCTGCTGGAGCGGTTCCGCCGTGAAGCAGAAGCCGCCAAGAAACTCCGCCGGCATCCGAACATTCTCACCGTGTATGCGACCGGGAAGGAAGGACCCTATCATTACATCGTCATGGAAAGCATCCGGCGCAGCAAGACGCTGGAGGTTGCCGTCGAAACCACCGCCATGTCCGTTGAGGAAATTGTCCGGAACATCATTAAAATTGCCCGGGCCCTTCATTACGCGCATGCGCGCCGCATCGTGCATCGCGATGTCAAGCCCACCAATATCATGATCGATGAATTCGGGGAACCGCATCTGGCCGATTTCGGCGTCGCCGCGCTCACGGATTGGCCGTCGGTTACCGCCAGTGGAGCCCTGACCGGCACCCCGCTCTACATGGCTCCGGAGCAGGCGGCCACCGAAAAGCCAACGCCCGCCAGCGATATTTATTCCCTCGGGGTGGTGCTCTACGAGGCTCTGACCGGAGTGCTTCCGTATGAACCCCAGCATGGATCATCGGTCAAGGACGTGCTTCGTGCCGTGATCCATGAAAAACCGCGCCGTCCGCGGTTGTATCGTAAAGAGATCACACCCGACCTTGAAGCGGTGATACTAAAGGCGCTCGAAAAGCAACCCGACGACCGGTATCCGGATGCGGAGATGATGGCTGCGGATCTTGAGCGTGCGTTGGCCAAACGACCGGTCATGGCCCGTCACTTCACTCCGTTTGACCATATTCGGCACGCCATCCGACGGCGCCGGCAGGTGCTGTCCACTGTCGGACTGATCGCGATAGCCGCGCTCGGACTGAACATCTATTTCCGGCATCAGTTGAACGCCGCGCAATACGAAAGCTTGTTGCATCTTGCTCGATTTAGAAACGCACAGTTGATGAATTCGACGGAACTCCAACCGCCGGACGCCGCTCACGCGAACCAGGCGTGGCGTGACATCCGGAACGCGCGCACCGCATGGCACGCCGGGGATTGGGACACCGCCCGGAACCACCTGCAGTCCGCCGTCGATTTCAGCGAAATGACCGGCGACAAGCGAACCGCCGCCATCGCGAAACTTGAATTGGCCCGGATCCTGATCCTGCTCGGACGCCAATCCGAAGCACAACGTGCCTACCTTGAAATCGTACTGAACCCCAATGCACCGCTGACCGTTTCCTCCCTGGCCCAGCTCGATTATGTCACGGCCGCCCTGTTGGAAGGCGATACCACCGGCGCGGTAACCCTGTTCCGTGATCGTCCATTGCCTCCGGACGGACCCATCCGGCTTGCGCTGCTGTGCCTGAGCGGGGAAGTCACGGCCGACGCCCTCATGGCATTCATTCCCGACGTTGCGGAGCGCTTTCAAAACGATCTCTACCTCGCCGCCGGAGTCCGGTATTACCTGGATGGAGAAAAGGAAAAAAGCACGCGCGCGCTCCGGCGCTCGGTCGAAACATCCTCCCACACAACGGATTGGCCCGCGCCGGTGGCCCAAAGAATATACCAGAGCATGCAATGAAAGCCAAAAAGTCCAGCCCGGGAATGGCCGCCACGCAAACGCTTATGATTCTAACGGCCGCCGGCGCCGTCGGCATCCTGGCCTTCTGGCTGGTGCGTGAACAGACCCGCGCGCATCAGTGCGTCCGCAATCTCAAGCATATTTACCAGGCTATTGAATTGTACGAAATCGACCATGGCCGGCTCCCTTCCCTGGCCTTGTATCCCAACGACCCTCAACACGGCTCCGACAGCCTGTTGGTCGCCCTGTACCCTTATGGCGTCGAAGAACATACCGGCATCTGCCCGGGTACCCCCCCCTTCACGCGGGAACAGGGGCTGAGCTATATCTGGAATATCCGGTTGAACGGGCAATCCCTGAGCCGCTATGGAGAACCAAAGTGGATGTTGATCGGGATCAACGCCTTGTCCGACCGTGTGCGCGCGCCCCATCTTCGCGGACACCACGTCCTGTATACGGATGGGACCGTCCGGGCGTATAGGGAACCGCCGCCGGGGGTTCGGGAAGTCCTGCCGTAAAACAACGCGCCGTCAAACCGCCATCAGATGGTCGATTTGGTTGTCTTCAAAAGGGCGGTCCAGAGTGCTTCCGGCGTTGGGGCCTTCAACAGCTTGTCGCGGGCATCCTCCTCCCGGAACGCCTCCGTCAATCCGGACAACAACTTGAGGTAAAAGGCGCTGGCCGCCGTCGGAATGACCATGAAGAAAATAATACGGGTAAGCGTCCTGGAGGGCCCGCCGAATTTGATGCCTTTCTTGTTGGTGCCCAATGCCAGCGTCAACCCCCCGCCCTCGACCCCGCGCACGTGCGGGAAAGCCAATCCCTTGCCGACCGCGGTACTGACAATCGCTTCCCGCTTGAGCGCTTCCTCCAGCAGAAGCTGGCCATTATCCACAAAGCCTTTCTCCTCCATCAGATGGGTGATCTCGGCAATCGCATCATCCCGGCTGTTTGCAGACAATCCGGGGATCATCAGTTCCGGGGACGTGAAACGCTCAATCCCCATCTTCACCGCCTTACGCGATCTCGATGACGTATTGCGGGGCAGCGAATCCTGGTAATACAGGATGCGGGCGCAATTCGGACACGGCTGAAGCCGTTCGGCCTTCCGCACCGCCTGCTCCAGGCTGACCGGAAGATTCATTCCGCAAGCGGAACATACGCCGCGGGCAATCGGGACAACCGCCAGGTGGCCTTTCTTCTGTAAACGACTGAAGTGACTTCGGATCTCTACAGGCAATTCACCCAGCATGGCCCCGATGGACTCATCCAATTTTTTCAACTGGGCGCCCGGCATGGATGCTTCCTGCTGGGCGCGGGCAATATGGAGATCCTGTAATTGAATAAGAAGATTGATCGCTCTTTGCATTTGATGATTCGAATCCGATGTATGATTGTTGTGCGGGACGACCATAATTGTCCGACCCCTATTTGGCTTCACGCTATCATGTTTTCGCCATACCGGAAAAGTGTTTTTTCCCTTCGACGCCCATATTTCTTGATTTTCCCGAATGTGATATTGACCCCGGGGCCCTTCATTGAACAGAATGCCTGTTCCTAAGTCGGAACCGATCCATGAACATAAGAAAGACATTATCAAAAGAGGCGATCGCCCTGAATCTCCAGGGCCACGACAAGAACAGCGTCATCGAGGAGATGGTGGACATACTGGTCGCGGCCGGCAAAATCACAAACCGAAAAGCGGCGCTCAAGGCGGTTCTGGAACGGGAAAAGAAAATGTCCACCGGCATGCAAAACGGCATCGCCATTCCGCACGGAAAGACCGACACGATAGACAGTCTGGCCGTCGCCCTCGGCCTGAAGAAAGAAGGCCTTGAATTCGATTCTCTGGACGGACAGCCGTCCGTGATCTTCATTATGACCCTCTCCCCGATCAATCGAACCGGACCACACATACAGTTCCTGGCGGAAATCAGCCGGCAACTGAACGACCCGGTTTTGCGTGAACGCGTACTGAACGCACAGAGTCCGGACGAAGTGATCAACGTGCTCGCCGGCGACTGAACCCCGAATAGAAGCAACCATGCATCACGAGGAAATCCATCTCAACGGAAAAACAGGCGACGGGTATGTCATCCCCCTGAAGACATGCAACCTGGTGTTCATCAAAACCCCGGACGGATTACTCGCATGCGGCGCCATCGATGTCGCGGCGCTGGACACATTCAACATCCCCGCCGCGCGCATCTCCGGCGTGGCCACCCTGGACGACCTGCTCAACGGCACCGTCCGGGAAGCCAACCAACATGCCGCCGCGCGCGGTGTGCAACCCGGCATGAGCGGCCGCGACGCGCTGGAAAAGCTGTAGGAGGAGGGTTGCAGGTTGCGGATGGCGCGTGGCTCGTGGCGGGTGCCATTATCCGAATCATAAATTTTGATCGCCTTCAACCCGTGTCCCTTGCCGGTCACCCAAGCAAAGCGCGTGATGACCGGGGGGTGGATTGCGCGTCACCACCTACGTGGACAGCCAACAACGGAATAACCAATAGCCAACAAGGAATATCCAATTCCCAAATTTGATCCCTGGTTATTCCTTGTTGGATATTGGATATTGTCCCCCCCTTACCCCTGTTTCGACCGGACAACGTCCCCGACCAAGGACGAAGGACCAGGGACCAGGAACTAAACACCTTACTTCCCGATCCGGCCTTCCACGGTCCCGACGTTCAACGGGCGTTTGGGATCGCCCGCCAGATGCAGCGTCTGGGTCGGGAACGCAAAATCGATGCCCTCTTCGTTGAAGCGCCGAAGAATTTCCTTGTTCACCCACTCGGAAAAGGCGCAATACGCCCACCAGTCCGGCGGATGATACCAATAGATCGCAAAGAGATTCAGGGAGGCGGCATTGAATTCATTGAAGAATACACGGGGCGGAAAATCGGGATGCATGCCCTCATGCTCCTTGAGGATGTCCTTGATGATCTCCAGCGCGCGATCCACTTTTTCCGGCGGCGTATCATATGTGATCGTGATGTTCATGATCCGGCGGATGTTCGGCCGCTTGCCGATATTCTGAATGGTCTTGTTGGCCAGTTCACCGTTGGGAATCGTGATCAGATGCCCTTCGAGCGTCCGGATACGCGTGGAACGAAACCCGACCTGTTCCACCGGTCCATCGTGTCCGTCCACCAGGACGCGATCGCCCAATTCAAAAGGCTTGTCGGCAAAGATCACCAGCGACCCGAAAAAGTTCCGGACGGTATCCTGTGCCGCCAGCGCAATGGCCAAACCGCCGATACCGAGGCCGGCCAGGATCGAGGTCAGCGGCCGGTCGCTCAGCAGGGTCGCAATCTGCAGGGCGGCCAGCAGACAGACCGTAACGCGCAGGCTGGTTCGAACCAGGGGTACGAGCATGGCATCCAGCGCGCTCTCGGTCCGGTCGGCGGCATTCTTCAGCGAAAAGGTAACCACGTCCACCAGGCGATAGGCGATATAGGCCACGGCAACAATCACCAGCACGCTGGTGGTATCCCGGGCAAAGGCCTCGACCACATCCACCAGTAGCAGTGCGGACAACCCTATCTTCAAGCCGAGGACGAACGCCACCAGGATCATGGGTTTGGACAGGGTCTTGACCATCAAGCCCATCAACGGGTGGTCTTTCTTGTCCAGCCGGGTCCCGGCCTGATCGAGAAAATAACTGATCAGTTTCCCCGCAATCAGGGCCAACAGAATGGACAGGAATAGAGTGATGATACGCCACAGTTCATTGTCCATAATGGTGGTGGTCGTAATGGTTTCCCAAAGTTGTTGCATGATAAACCTCACGGAATCGAATATTGACGTTCAGATTGAGTGGTCATTCATACAATCCTTTTCCCAAAGATCAAGAGTATGTTGTGATAAAGGAAGCGGCGTCGGGTGGCGTTCCCGATCATCGTCGTAATCGTTGTCGCAGTCATGATCATAATAGGCGCGAAGTTATTCGATGGACGATTACGGCGAGAGGGAATGATCGTGTACCATTCTCGCATGCCGCGCCGGTTTATCCCGCCGTAGGCCCTGCGCAGGCGAAAGACCTTGCGAAGGCGGGTCGCCGCGCTCGCAAACCGATGCAGATGGCGGGGACAAAAAAGGGAAACCGAAAAGAATAAGAAACCACGGAGGAAGACAGAGGCACGGAGAAGAGGGAAACTGCGAAAGGGAAAGAGGTTGGTTATTCGTCCTCGTTCTCGTCCTCGCCCTCGAAAACAGGATCGCGCAGAAGGGGACAAAGGGTGGGTGGAAGCGGGCTTGTGGGTTGGCGCGAAGAACCCACCCCCGGCCCCTCCAAGGAGGGGAGGAAGATCCCGGTCCCACACGTAGTCGATTACGAATAGTCGCCCCGCTTACCCGACCGTTTACCCGCTGTTTCGATTAAGTGATTCGACGAAGCGTATCCGATTAAGTGTGGGGACGAAGTGTTGGAACGAAGAGGAAGAATTGTGAGGGGCAGCGTCCTCGCTGCCCGGAACAGGCACGTCGCGGTTTGGCATCCTGTTTCTTTTCGGACGACGAAGAAACCAAGCACGAAGCACAATGCCCGCCGCCACAGGCGACCGTCCATTCTTCCACCCTCAATAATCCCATCTCCAATTCAAACCCAATCCGCCTTCCGCGTCGGTGCCGACGATGGTTTCCAGCGTCACGGTCGGCAATAATTCGATTTCCACACGGGCGCGCCCGGTCTCGGCTTCGGTCCCATGCTCGAGCTCCACGAACACATCGTCACGGATATATTTACCGACGCTGACCGTGGTGACACCCTCTTCCTCTTCCGCCGGACGAATTTCAAATTGATCAACGCCTAAAATCCGGCGTGTGCGCCCCATGAAATCATACGTGGTACCCTCGCGCCGCAACGAATTGACGGCCTGCGCCATCACCAACGCCTGCCAGGGTGTGATCCGTGATATATCCCGACCGAAAAGCAACCAGGCCAGGATCTCGTCCTCGGGCATGGGGGGCATGGAATCCAGGCGTATCTCCGGAGCCATGGCGTCCCCTGACAAGTGCAGGATCCCGGTGATGCCCCGCACCCGGGCCTCCGCTGTCACGTCCAGATACGGCGACGGGGGAAACGTTCCGTCAAACGTTACCGTGCCATGCGTCAACCGGAGTCGCTTCCCAAAGAAGTTGAAACGCCCTCGAATGACGCTCAATTCTCCCCGGATGTCCGGCTCATCCGCCCGACCGGTAATTTCGACCTGCCCGCTCCATTCCGAATCCAGTCCCCGGCCGCGAACGAATCCGCGGTCCGGCAACCGGACCGTTACATCGAATCGCATCGTATGGGCACGTGGCCGGGGCGGCGGAGGGGGTTCCGGCTCTTCTTCTTCAAATATTTCAATCACCTCCAACTCCACCAGGCCGGGCGGCACGCGTTCCGGCACGGTAACCTCCACGGGACCCAGCACCAAATCGCCTCCCAGTAAACTCTCATAGAGCGTCCCTTCGCAGGTTAGCGAGCCGCTTGCCGTAACCTCGACGAAATCCTGGCGCATGACGCGCAGGTCCGACAAAGTTCCTTCCAGCATGAATGGAAACTGCTCCGCCGGGCTCATGGTCATCTGCCCCTTCAATTCAAGCCGGCCCCGCCTCCCATCGGTGGCCGTCACCCGCTCCAGTCGCAAATGATGATTGTCGGCGCGAAGCAGGACCTCGATATCACGCAACACCGTTCCGGTCCGGTCATTTTCGTATACCCCGTCCCGTACCTCCAACCGGCCGGTAAACTCCGGGCGTTTCACGGTTCCGGAAATGTCATACCGTGCCGATAGTTTTCCGTACACGAAGTGCAGATCCAAAAGAAACAGCCGGGCCATATTTTCCAGGTCGGCCTCCACGGAGAAGAGTCCCTCCAGGTTGCCTTCCGGCGGCCAGGTCAGGGCCGGAGGAAGAAAGGACAACTCGAGCGGAAACGACAAATCAAAACGGACCGGCTCCTCCGATAACTCGGCCAAGGCCATAGCCACTGAGAAGTCCCGGTCTTCCAGGCGAGCCTCCACGTTCAACGTGGCCGGGGGCGCGTCCCAATACTCGACATGGCGGGGGCGGATGCCGGAAAAGAGGATCGAGAGCGCGCCGGTGGGATTGCCGGGCGAACCCGTAAATCGAAGCGCGCCCTCCACGGAAGCGGCTTCATCAAGCACACCCGCGAATCCGAGTGTGCGGAGCGGGAAGCGCGTCACCCGGAGATTCAGATCCATGTCCTCCGGCGTAAGAAGGCCCGATCCCAACAGATAACCGGGTCCCATTTGAAGGACCATATGCTCCACGGTGTATCCATCCTCGGCGACCTGGAACGTCGTGGGCCGAAGCAGGGAAATCGGATACTCCCCGTACCGGGCTTCAAACCGCTCGAACCGCACAGACTCAAGAGCGCCGTTCATATTCACCTGTCCGTTGCAGGACAATTCAATCTCCTCGTTGAACCAGCCGTCGGCATCGATCATATATTCGAGGGTCGCCCGATCTCCCCATACCTTCGCGACCGCATTGGACAACAGGGCCTCGCCGGCACGCATTTTCCGAAATTCGAGGCGGGCATCCGCCCGGAGGTCTTGTCGCACATCCTGGAGATGGACCGAAATGTCGACCCGGTCGAGTTCGCCCTGGGGATAACGGACTTCCCGTATACCGCCTTCCAACAGGAAGTCCCGGCGGCCATTTTCGGATCGAAGTTCCAGATTCAGTTCGGTGCGACCCGAAAAACCCCAGCCGAACAGGGGCTCCCATACGGACGCGTCGGGACAATCCACGGTAAGTTCGGCCTCGAGATGGGGTCGACGGGGATCCAGAAACCCCGTGCCGTCCGCCGTAATCCCTTCCGCATCCACGGACAGGGACTCAACCGACAGGGTTCCATCGGCCTCGTAAATCGCCCGGGCCGATCCGGAAACCTCCGGGCCCGACAGGAGGTGCCCCGACCGCCAAACCGTATCGGCGCCCTGGAGCCGGCTTTCCAATTGCACGTGTACCGGAAAAGCTCCGCCTGAAAAATCCAGCATGAGATCCGCTTCCATTCCGACGGGCCGATCCTCATCTTCGAACGTCCTTTCGCCCCACGTCTTCAACCGCGCCCGCAGAGCCAGTACCCGTTCATGCTCATGATCGGGGGCGAATTCGCCCGAAACGGAAAAAACCGCCCCGCCCGGAACAACGGGATCCTTGAATTCAAGGGACTCGACCTCCACCCGATCCAAAATCAACCGCGTCAGAGAAGCTAATCGGCGCGGTTCCCGTTCACCCTTCTTCTCGCGTTCCAGTTGTGTCGCGGAAATCGACACCGAGCGGGCCGTGATATAGTCCAGGTGCAGAACACCACGCGTGAGCGGTCGAACGGCCCAACGCCAGCGCACGTCTTCCATGTCGGCCACCTCCCGGCCCTGCGCTCGAACCCCGATCCGCTCCACCGAGGTGTGAAAGGGGATAAAACCTTTGAGGCCCTCTATATGTAATTCAAGACGCAGTTGACGACTCAAGACGCGCCCAAGGCCGTGCGCTACCGCCTGTTTCCCCCAGGGCGTCTGCGCCATCAAAAACAGCAGAATCAAAAGCAGGACAATGCCCGCCATCAACCGGCCGAGCCAACGCCGGAATTTGAATATCGCTTTTGAATCAGACATATTCTCTTTTCTTCCTCAATCCTCTATTTCTATTCCTCCTCTTTCCATGCTCATCGGTGGACGATTACGGCGACGATTACGGTCGACGATTCAGACGAAGGACCAGGGACCAAGGACAAAGGACCAGAGACCCCATCCGTCCATTCTTCTCTTTCCCACACCTCAAAACGCCTGTCCGATACTGATATAGATCTGGAAGGAGTCATCAATTTCCCTTCTACGGTTCAACGGCACCGCCACGTCCAAACGGAGCGGTCCGATCGGGGTAAAATAGCGAAGCCCCGCGCCGGTACCCCACCGCATGTCTTCTCCCATCCGCGGCACGGCGTCCTCGTATACGGAACCGCCGTCTGTGAAGATCGAAAAGCCGATCCGTTCGGTGGCCCGGACCCTCCATTCCGCGGACATCACAAGTAAGGAGCGTCCGCCCAACGGCACATCCCCTTCCAACGGGCCGACCGACTGATACGCATATCCCCGAACAGAGCCGCCGCCTCCCGCATAAAACCGTTCGTCGGCAGGAACATTCTCGCGTGACACGCCCACGATACTCCCCGCCATGACGCGTCCCGCGAGGACCATTTCCGGACGTCGCCGGACACGCACGTAGCGCGTGTAACCGGCACGGCCCCGCAGAAAATGCAGATCGGTGTCGCTGACATCCAGAAACGGGACGCCCCGTAGAGACAGGCGCCCTCCGCGGGTGGGATGAAAGAGGTCGTTGCTGGTGTCCCAATCCAATTGCGCGGGAAAAGACAATAGGGAAAACCGGTCCAGCCGATCCAGTTGATCCACTTCCGAATATTTGAACCCGATGCCCTGGCCCAGGACCAATTCACGCGTAATCTGACGTTCGAGCATGGCGGACAGTCTGTAGTTCCGGCTCACAAACGCATCCGTATCCTCTTCGGAAAGACGAAGCGTCATCCGAAGAATCTGATCCAGCACCACGAAATCGGGTTTCCGAAACCCAAGCTCAACGGCATAGCCGATTTCCGTGAGCAGGCCGGATAAATCCAGGCGTTCGCCCCGGCCAAACCGGTTCCGATGTTCCCAGGTAAATTTCCCGCCCCAACCTTCATCGGTCGCATAGCGGATTCCGATACCAACCGATCGGGGTTTGCGTTCCTGGAGATCCAGCACCATGGGCAGCCGTCCGTCTTCGTCAAGCGCCTCATCGCCCGCTACCCGAACGGACGCGTACAATTGGGATTCGATCAGGCGGCGTTGCAGGCGGCGCACGGTATCGTGATTATACGGGTCTCCCGGTGACCAGGGAATCTGACGACGCAGATAATCCTCCTTCAACCGATCAAGTCCCCGGATCTCCGTGGTTCCGAATTCCGCGACGGGACCGGATTCGAAAGCATATGTGACCGAGACGTCGCGGGTCCGGTGATCCACCACCACTTCACGGTCTTGCACCCGGGCAAACGGGAATCCCCGGCGTTTCAGGAAGGCCACCAGGTTGTTTTCCGCATTGCGGATATCGGTCGCGCCCGCTGGATCGCCGATCCGCAATCCCAGGCGGGCCGGGGTGGGAAGGTCCAAACGGTCTTCGCCTTCTTCCGGTCGATCCCGCCAATCCAGGGTTACTTCCCTCAACTCATATAACGGTCCCTTTTCCACATCGAAATACACACGAACCGGCGTCCGTTCCGTATCCACCCGCACCGAGATCCGGGCGTCATAATACGCGTACGTGCGCAGATGCTGCCTAAATCGGTCGATATCACGTTCCGCCCGGCGTCTTAAAAGGATCTTGGAGGCCGGCGGTTTGTTCATGAAAGCGACGGCGTCGGAAATATCCCGAAGCTCAAGCCGCAGATCGCGGGATACGCCCTCGATGTAGACGCGGTAACGCAGCTCGCCCGGCTCCGACAGCGCGGCTGTTACGGACAGAATCAGAAGAATCCCGGCGATCGCCGGATAGCACCTGTTTGCCATGCACCCATCCCGCTTCAACAAATAGCCTCTACACATACCGGGCTTTTCGCCATGTCGCCGTCACATACCCGAGAAGAAACCCGATGACCAGTAATAATGGAATGAAAAGAACTTGCGAGATGTCGATATGCCAGAACAGGAACCGGATGGTAATCTGCCCCGTATTCTGTGCCAGTACGATTACGATCAGCAGGGCCAGAACCCCGATGCCGGCCAATTTCAGTTTTCGTTTGTTATCCATGAAACTCCTTCGTGTTGGTTCGCCTATTCCCATCCTAATACACAATCGGCCCCGAGTCGAGATCGAGACCGCTTGCCTTCAAATACTTGACCTTTGTTCGTCAGTCATTACGGTACGATACTCAATCGAGACATTATGGAGGTGCCGTTTTGTTGTCAAAATACCGATATACACTGATTTTTGCGGTGGGAATGTGTTTATTCCCCGCCATGGCGCTCCTGGCCGAAGAGGCGGTCGATGGAGAATGGGAGCGGAGCATCACCCTCGGCCTCAACACGGCGCGGGGCAACTCGGATACCCGGCTGTTTAAGACCGTGTGGCGGGCCGAACAGATCCGGGAACGAGACGAATGGCAGTTGTTTCTGAACTGGACCTACGGCAAAACCGACAACGAGAAGAACAGCGAATTCGGACGTTTCTCCGTGGATCGAAAACGACTGTTCACAAAACGCCAGTATTACGAGGGGATGTTCGACATCCACTACGATGCCCTCGCCCGAATCGATTACCGGATTATTACCGGTCCGGCTTACGGCGTGTTCCTCATGCGCAGTCCTGAAACACGATTCAGCGTGGAGGTCGGTCCGTCCTACGTCAGGGAAAAGGAAAGACAGAACACAGAAGACTACATGGCGGCTCGTCTGGCTGAAAACTTCTCACAGCGCATCAATGACCGTGTGAGAATCTGGCAAGCCGCCGAATACATTCCCCGCCTGGACGACCTGGATCATTTCCTGTTCAAAGGCGAAATCGGAATCGAAGCCGCCCTGAACGAGTACATGTCGCTGGAAGTAGCCCTGGAGGATCGATACGACAGCCGTCCGGCGGAGGACAAAAAGAAGAACGACGTGTATTTCAGCACATCGCTTAAGATTGCGTTTTGAGGCGGAGATCGACCCGGCATAGCGGCGCCTTCAGGAGAGTCAACCCGCCCAGCCTTCGCTGCGCTGCGAGCGGTGTGCCGGCATGCCAAGCCGTAGCCTCGCAGCGCGATGTCTATCCGTCCGCCTTCGCTCTTCGCTGCGCTGCGAGCGGAGGCTGGTGGAGGGTATGGGATTCGAACCCACGACCTCTTGAATGCCATTCAAGCGCTCTCCCAACTGAGCTAACCCCCCCCTTATCACGATCCGTTTCAAAAAGAACACTGTCGGGATGTTCTCCCAACTGAACTTTCGCCTACGGCATGAACAACCGCTGTTTAGGCGTGAACCGAAAGACTATAGGACCCGATCTTCTCCTGTCAACTCCACGGCGCAGAATCCCCTTCAATCGATCCGCCGGAGGGCCTCAATCCCGCGGTCGCGGGACTCCGCATGACGGCTACTCGTATTTTTTTGGAACCTTCCAGCGCCCGGTGGACCCACTCAACCCAAAGCCCCTTGCGGAGTTACCCCGAATCAGCCATAGTTACCCCCGAGCCCTGCTCGGACTCATGTATGGACTGATGAATCCGTGTCGGAGTGGCTACAACCGGGTATCATCGTCTCCCTCAAATGAAACATACACACACGAGAAAAGCTGATCTCCCTTTTCACTGGCCCAATCCGCCGTTGCGGGTGGTTCTAGTCGAACCGGAAATCCCGCCCAACACCGGTAACATCGCCCGGCTCTGCGCGGCCACCGGTTCGCCCCTCCATCTGGTCGGACCGCTCGGATTCCGCCTGACCGACCACACCCTGCGGCGCGCCGGACTCGATTACTGGGAATCGGTGGAATTGATACGGCACAAGGATCTCGATTCGTTCATGAACGACATCCCGCCCGGACGCTTCTACCTCTTCAGCACGGCCGGCAAGCAATCCTGTTTTTCCGTCTCCTATCAGCCGGGTGATTGGCTCATTTTCGGAAGCGAAACCAAGGGCCTGCCGGACCGGCTGCTGGAAACATATCCGGACCGCGTTGCCGGCATTCCCATGAAAACCGATCAGGTCCGCTCACTCAACCTGGCCAATTCCGTGTCCATCGTGCTCTACGAAGCCCTCCGGCAGATTGATGCGGGTGGGGAAGAAGGATAATGCTGGGGGCCGACGAAGAGGTGGAGGGTCACGCTTCCGCGTGACCAGGACACGCAGAAGCGCGTCCCTCCAGAATAAGAAAATTGAGGGGATTCGTGGAGGGTCACGCTTCCGCATGACCAGGACGCGCAGAAGCGCGTCCCTCCAGATCGGTTGACGTAGTCTTGGATTACACCTGCCCGCCGACCCGGAAGAAATTTTTGAACTCGGATCCCCTCGTTGGAGTCTATCCGACAGCAGGGCCGTGTTAAGAAAGGCCATGGGGGTGTTCCCCGGCTCGGCGGGAGCCTCTCCCTCCATAAGAAAACAACGGTTATTCCTTGATCTGGAGGGCGAAGCTCCTGCTGAGCCGATTCTTGACGCAACCCTGATCCGGCAAGGGGCAGGCCATCCAATATTGAATTTTGGTCTCCGTCCCCCTAGTATGACGGACAAGACTTTATTATCGGAAAGGAGCAAATCTATGTCAGTGGGAATCGATGTCATCAACGACCGGGTGAAACAGGAAAGCGCGCTGGTGGACCGGCTGCGCCGGGAGATCGGCAAGATCATTATCGGGCAGCAATACCTGATCGACCGCCTCATCGTGGGATTGCTCGCCAACGGCCATATCCTGCTCGAAGGCGTGCCCGGCCTGGCCAAAACCCTTTCGGTGAAAACCCTGGCCGCGGCGCTGGATATGTCGTTTCAACGCATACAATTCACGCCCGATCTATTGCCGGCGGACCTGATCGGCACCCAGATCTACAATCCGAAAGACGCCACGTTTACGACGCGCAAGGGGCCGATCTTCGCCCACATTATCCTGGCCGACGAAATCAACCGCGCGCCCGCCAAAGTCCAGAGCGCCCTGTTGGAAGCCATGCAGGAACGGCAGGTCACCATCGGCGGGGAAACCTTCCTCCTCCCCGAACCCTTTCTCGTGCTCGCCACCGAGAACCCCATCGAACAGGAAGGCACCTATCCCCTTCCCGAGGCGCAGGTGGACCGCTTTATGCTGAAACTGCGCATTACCTATCCGTCCCTCGAGGAGGAGAAATCCATCTTGAACGCAATGGCTGTGACCCAGCGCGCGTTCCAGGTCGATCCGGTGGTCACACCGGAGGCGCTTCTGAAGGCGCGCAAAATCGTGGACGAGATTTATGTCGATGACAAGATCAAGGACTACATCCTGAGCATCGTGTTCGCGACACGCGAGCCCGACCGGTACCGGTTGCCGATCCGGGACTATATCCGGTATGGGGCGTCGCCCCGGGCGACAATCTACCTGACGGTCGCGGCGCGCGCCCATGCCTTCCTGCAGGGGCGTGGGTACGTGACACCCCAGGACGTCAAGTCCATCGCCCCGGATATCCTGCGCCACCGTATCATTGTGTCGTACGAAGCGGAAGCCGAGGAATTGTCGCCGGACGGCCTCATCGAACGTATTTTGCGCGAACTGCCGGTGCCGTAAAGAGGAGGTGTGGGAGTATGGGTGTGGGGTTGTATGGGAGTATTAGAGTTGAGGGAGGCACAGGCCTTTCTCCCACACCCCCATACCCCCGGACTCCCATACGCTTGCGATTATGATTCCAACCGAAGTCCTTAAAAAGATACAGCGCATTCAAATCCGCACG